>NZ_ANBH01000140.1 GCF_000341185.1 Nocardiopsis chromatogenes YIM 90109 | reverse complement strand
CCCCATCAGGCCGCCCAGCCAGTACCGGCTGGTGACCACGGCCGCGCTGGGCGAGGTCCCGGGCAGCAGCGGGCGCACCTGCTCGGCGCTGCGCGCATTGTCCAGGACCATGAGCACCCGGCGGCCCGCCAGTGCCGACCGCAGCAGCGGCGCCCGCTCCTCCAGCGCCTCGGGGTAGGGCTCGGGCACGCACAGCGCGCGCAGGAAGCGCACCGCGATGTCGCCGGGCGCCGGGCCGTGCTCCTCGCCGCCGCGCAGGTCGGCGTAGAGCCGCCCGTCGGCGAACCCGCCCGCCCCCGCGGCCCATTTCAGCACCAGGGCCGTGCACCCCGCCCCGTGTGGGCCGCTGACCAGCGCGCGGGCCGCGCCGCGCCGGTCGTGCATCAGCCGGTCCAGACGGTCCAGCTCCGCCGCGCGCCCGACGAAGAAGGGGTGCGGTGCGGGCAGCTGGAACGGCACCGGGTAGGCGCGCCGGGGAGGCGGCGCCCCCTGGGGGCGGGACGGCTCGGTCGGCGCCGCGCGCTGGCGCGGCACGGACGTCGGTTCGCCCTCCTCCTCGGCCAGGTCACCGTGGAGGATGCCCTCGAAGGTCTTCTGGAGCCTGCGCCCGGGGTCCAGGCCCAGGCGCTCGACCAGCACGCGGCGGGTGCGGCCGAAGGCCGCCAGCGCATCGCCCTGCCGCCCGGACCGGAACAGCGCCACCATGTGCTGGCGCACCAGCTCCTCGCGCTCGGGAAAGCGCGACACCATCCGGTTGAAGGCCTGGAGGAGCGCGCCGTGCCTGCCCAGGCGCAGCCCGAGGGCGCCCCAGCGCTCGGCGGCCTGAAGCAGCTCGTCCTCCAGGTGGCGGGCCTCCCCCTCGTGGATGGCGGCGGAGAGCACGTCCTCCAGGACCGGGCCGCGCCACAGCCCGAGCGCATCGCGCAGCAGCTCGTAGGCGCGCAGCGCGTCCCCGGCGCTCTCGGCCCGGTCGGCGTCGGAGCGCAGCGCCCGCAGCCGCAGCAGGTCCAGCCGGTCGGGCGGCAGCTCTATCCGGTAGCCGCCGTCGCCGCCGGTGACCAGGATCCGCCCGCCGCACTCGCCGCCCAGGGCGGCCCGGAGCCGGGCGACGTGCACCTGCAGCGAGCCCTTGCGCGCCTCGGGGGCGGCGTCGGGGCCCCACAGGGCGGCCACGATGTCGGCGACCGGAACGGTCCGGCCGCACCGCAGTAGGAGCAGGGCCAAGAGGGCACGGCGCTTGGTGCCGCGGAGCTCCACGGGGTCGCCCCCGTAGGTCACGCTCAGCGGCCCGAGAACGCCGAACTCGTAGTGCGCCACCTGCTCCCCTGGGGGCCGCCGCTCCGGGCACCCCGGCGTCGTGGGATCCGTGCTCGCCCTCTACAGTGCCGGGCGGCGCACGCGGCGCGCAATCCGCCTGTGCCGGGGTCCGCCTTGTGGCGGCTCCGCAACCCGCCCGACGCGCGCCCCGCTCTGATTGACTCCGACCCAAGCGAGCACGAGACTCTCTGCGATGGCGAACTCGGCGAATCCCCCGTCGGCCCCCGGCACCGTCCTGCGGGTGCGGGCCCTGCTGCCCTCCCTGCCCCCGGCCGAGCAGCGGGTGGCGCAGCGCATCATCGACGACCCCGAACGCGTGGCCGCCTCCTCCATCACCCAGCTGGCGCGGGACTGCTCCACCTCCGAGGCGACCGTCATCCGGTTCTGCCGGACGATCGAGCTGTCCGGGTACCGGGAGCTGCGGCTGGCCCTGGCCACCGAGGCGGGGCAGGCGCGCGGCGCCGGGCTGACCGCGCGCGAGCCGGTGGGCGACATCGACCCGGACGACACGCTGGTCACCGTGGTGCAGAAGATCGCCTACACCGACGCGCGGGCCGTGGAGGAGACCGGGGCGCAGCTCGACCCGGAGGTGCTGCAGGCGGCCGTGGAGGCCATGGGCGCGGCCCGCAGGATCGACATCTACGGGGTGGGCGCCAGCGCGTTCGTCGGAGCCGACCTGCAGCAGAAGCTGCACCGCATCGGGCTGGCCTCGTTCGCCTGGTCGGACAGCCATGTGATGCTGACCAGCGCGGCGGTGCTGCGCCCCGGCGACGTCGCGGTGGGCGTCTCGCACAGCGGCGCCACCATCGAGACGGTGAACGCGCTGGCCGAGGCGCGCGGGCGCGGGGCGACCACGGTGGTGGTCACCAACTTCCCGCGCAGCCCCATCTGCACCTACGCCGACCACGTGCTGACGACCGCCGCCCGGGAGACGACGTTCCGCTCGGGGGCCACCGCCAGCCGGCTGGCCCAGCTCACCGTGGTGGACTGCCTCTTCGTGGGGCTGGCGCAGCTGCGCTACGCCGACAGCCGCTCGGCCCTGGAGACCACCGCCGACGCGGTCCGGGGCCTGCGGGTGGGCGAGAAGGGCCGCCGGGAGCCCGGCGGCGCCTCCCCTGCGTGACGGGCCCGGCGTGACGGGCCGGGCGTTCGTGGCATGCCCCGGCGCCACGGGGCCGCCGTGAGGGTCAGCCGCGTTCGAGGGCCGTGCCCATCAGGCCCAGCGGCGGCGCGCCCAGCTCCAGCAGCGCCGCGTGGAAGCGCGGGAGGGTGAAGCCCGCGCCCCATTCGCGGCGCGCCCGCTCGCGCAGCGCCTGGATCTCCAGCTTGCCCCAGGTGTAGCGGCCGTAGGTGGGGTCGAACACCGCGCGCTGGGCCTCGGCGAGCGCGGCGGGCCCGGCCAGGGCGGTGTCCGCGGCGAACCGGCGCGCCGCGTCCTCGACCGTCATCGCCCCGGTGTGCACGCCGATCGCGGCCGCCAGGCGGGTGACCCGGATGAGCGCCTCCAGCCACACCCCGGCCTCGAAGTGGGCGGCGGTGAACCGCGCCCCGGGCCGGTCGGCGGTGCGCTCCTCGGCGTAGGCGCCGAACCCCTCCTCCACGCTCAGCTCCTCGGCGTAGTGCGCCCACCCCTCGATGAACGCCACCGAGTAGAAGAGCCTGCGCACCTGCCCCGGAGCGCGGCGCAGCGCGCGCCCGTGCGAGTAGTGGCCGGGGGCCACCTCGTGCACGCAGATCGCCGGGAGGGTGGTGGCGCTGAACATCTCCAGCCACTCCTGGCGGTCCTGCTCGGGCCAGTCCGGATCGGGCGGAGTGATGTAGTAGTTCGTGTCGCCGTCGGCCTCCCCCGGGCCCGCCCACGCCAGCATGGCCGTGGCCCAGCGGCGCGACTCCGGCGACTCCGAGACGCGCACGTCGCCGTCGCTGTAGGGCGCCAGGGCGCGCTCGCGGGTGAAGTCCACCGCCAGCCGCGTCCACATGCGCGCCTCCTCCATCACGCCCTCGGACCCCGGGTGGTCGCGCACCAGCTCGCGGGCGGCCTCCAGCGGGGGACGGCCGGGGGCGAGGCGGCCGGTGGCCTCGGCCAGGCGCTCCATGAGGCGGTCGCGCTCGGCGTCGGCGCGCTCGGCCAGGCGGCCCAGGTCCACGTCGAGGCCGTCGCGCACGCCCATCAGGCGGGCGAGCGCGTCCCCGCCCAGGGTGGCGCTGGGGTCGCCGTCGCGCGCGGCCTCCTCCAGGTGGGCGACGAGGGCGGCGTGCGCCTTGAGCGCGGGGCGCCGCACCTCCTCAGGGGTGCCGTCGGGGATCCCGGCGGCCAGGCCGCGGGCCGCGGGGAGCAGGGCACGGGCGGTGGGGGCGCTGACCCGGTCGAGGGTGTCCACGGCGGTGGCGGCCGCCTGCGGCCAGGCCTTGAGGTGGCTCAGCCGGGCCTCGCACCGCTCCTCTTCGGGCGCGTACCCGCGGCTGTAGCAGGACAGGTCGAGCTCGTCGAGGTGGACCAGGGGGTTGGTGCGGTGCGCCTGGAGCTCCCCGAACTGGTACCGCAGCGACTCCTCGGCCACCCGGGCGTGCGCCTCGTCGTGCGGGTCGGCCAGCTCCTCGCCGCCGAGGCGGGCCAGGCCCGCGCGCACGCCCTCCCTCGACATGTCACCGATGGTCCCGTCGTACTCGTGCCGCCCCGCGCCCTCGCGCATCTCGGGGGCCTGGAGGTCGGCGATCGCACGCAGCCGTGCCGGAAGTGCATCCATGGGGCGTGACCCTACTCTCGCACCGGAACTCGCGCCCGGGTCCGGGCGTCGCACCGGATATGGGTCGATTCCGCGGGCTCCTCCCGCTCTCCGCACGCAGGCGCGCGGCCGCCGCCGTCATCGCGGCCGCTAGCGCGTTCCTGCTGTTGCCCCTGCCCTTCGCCTGGCTGGCGTGGTCCACCGCCGGGGTGCGCGGAACGGCGGACGAGGCGCCCGAGCGGCCGGTGGCGCTGGTGCTCGGCGCGGGCCTGGACGACGACGGGCGGCCGCGCACGCTGCTGTCACGGCGGCTGGACCTGGCGGCCGAGCTGTACCACTCGGCGAAGGTGGAGGCGGTACTGGTCAGCGGCGACAACAGCCGCCAGGGCTACAACGAGACCGACGCGATGGCCGACTACCTGGCGGCGGTGGGGGTGCCGCCGGAGAAGGTCGCCGCGGACTACGCCGGGTTCAGCACGTGGGACTCGTGCGCGCGGGCGCGGCGGGTGTTCGGCGTCGAGGCGGCCACCGTGGTGACGCAGGACTTCCACCTGCCGCGCGCGGTGGGGCTGTGCCGGGCGGCCGGGATCGACGCCGTGGGTGTGGGCGACCCGAGCGGGGACCGGAAGTTCACCGCCACCGTCTACGGCTATGTGCGGGAGCTCCCGGCGGGCTACAAGGCGGCCGCGCAGGCCGCCCTGCGCCCCGACCCGGTCTTCCCCGGACCGGCGGAGACGAGTGTTGAGGAGGCGCTGGCCGCCCCGCGCTAGGGACGGGGCGGCCCGGGGGCGCCCGTCCTCAGTTCCCGCCGAAGAGGCGGCCCAGCAGGCCCGTGGGGCCCTCCTGGGAGGCCTTCGGCTGCGGCGCGCCTCCGTCCGCGGCCTGCGCGGCCGCGTCCACGTCCTCCTCCTCGTCCACGCCGACGAAGTCGCGGAACTCGGCACGCCCGGCGGGCAGGGACCAGGCCTGGGCGACGTCGCCGACGCCGTGCTCCTCCCAGCCGGCCTGCGGAAGCTCGGCGATGGCCCACAGCACGCGCAGCAGCCGGTCGGGGTCCTCGCCGCCGTCGGAGAGCGCCTTCTCCATGGCCTCAGCCGGGTCCTCCGGCGCGGTACGCGGTCCCAGCACCGACTCCAGGGCCTCGCCCACCACGGCGGCGGCGGTCGGCCCGGCGTGGGCCAGCGCCTCGGGGAGGACCGCGGTGCGCAGCTCTGCGGCGGCGCCCCGGCAGCGGCCCAGCGCGATGTAGCCCAGCACCACCGGCTCGACCACGCCCGGGTGCGGCCAGGCGTCGTTGAACAGCGCGGTGAAGCCGACCCGGGTGTCGCCCAGCTCGGCGAGCTTGGCCAGGGCCTGTTCGGGGGCGCGCTCGCCGTGCATCAGCGCCAGCGCGCACCCGGCCGCGAAGGACCGGTACAGGTTGCCCGCCTCCAGCTCCTCCACCAGCGCCACGGTGGCGGTGGCGTCCGCCGGGTCGGCGAGCAGACCCAGCGCGACCATCTCGGCGGGCAGCGCCTTGCGCCACTCGTCCTGCATCCGCAGGCCGACCCCGGGGTCCTGCGGCCGACGGGCCTGCTCGACCATGCGGGCGCGGATCCGCGGCACCGCGTGGTCGGCCGCCTCGGGCAGGAACGCCAGGATGGAGGCGGCCCACTCGGCGGTGGAGTTCATCCCGCTGCGGTTCTCCCGCCCCTCCAGCAGCCCCGCGAGGGCCTCGGCGCGCTCGGCGGCCGCGGTGCGCACGTCCAGCTCGGCCTGGAGCAGGGCGGCGCCGCCGTCGCGGCCGAGCACACCGTAACGGGCGGACATGCGCCGGTAGGACTGCTCGTCCGGGGCCTCGGCGCACCACTGCCGGTACTGCTCGCGCGCCTGCTCGGGGTCGGCCGCCACCGCCCAGGCGACCTCGTCGCGCCACAGGTCCAGGTCCCAGGCGTTCGGGACGACCGCCAGCGGCACCGGGACCACCAGCTCGAACAGCAGGCTCAGCGCCTCGCCCGGAGCGGAGGTGTCCGGGTGGCAGGCGATGTCGGCGAGGAAGCGCGCCGCCTCGGGGGCGGCGGCGTACCCCGGCCCGGGATGGCGCAGGATGTCGTAGAGCGCCGTGACCGCCTCCATGGACCCCGCGCCGCCCGATGCGACGGTCTGGAGCAGCCCCGGGACCTCGTCCCCGCGCTCGGGCGCCAGCCGCGCCCAGTCGACATCGTGCACTCCTGTGAGCGGCCCCCGGCCGGTGTTCGCGTCCATGGGAGCCGATTATCCCCTTTCGGGCACCTCCGTCGCGACACGGAAGGCGTCCGCCGCCAGCAGCGCGTCGCGCACGTCGTCGCGGGGGCGGCACGTGCGGTACGGCTCGGGGCGCGTCAGCGCGTCGCCCAGGGCGCGGGCATTGGCGCCGACCTCGCGCGCGTACCCCAGGGCGGTGGCGCGGGACCGCACGCGCCAGCTGCGGTCGCCCACGCCGACGGCGTCGATCCCGGCCGCCAAGGCCAGCATCAGCGCGCGCGGCAGGTGGAACTCCTGCGTGACGACGGTGGCGGCGTTGACCCCGTAGACGTCACGGGCGCGCGCGAAGCTGTCCCAGGTGCGGAAGCCGTAGGGGTCGGCGGCGATGCACGCCCGGGGCACCCCCGACTCGGCCAGGTAGTCGGCCATGCCGTCGGTCTCGCGCCCGGACACCTCCCGGTTGTCGCCCGAGACCAGCACCGCCCGCACGCGCCCCGCGCGGTGCAGGCGCGCGGCCAGGTCGAGGCGGCGCGCCAGCAGCAGGGACGGGCCGTGCGGCTTCATCCCCGCCCCCAGTACGACGGCCACCGGCCGGTCGGGCACCTCATCGGGGCCGAACCGGCGCCCCCGTGCGACCGCCTGCACCCAGGCGGTCGGGCCCAAGGCCGCGGCCGCCGCGCTCCCGGCGGCCAGTGCCGCCCGTTTCGCTGCTCCCACACTGCGACCCTACCGGGACCGCCCTCAGTGGATCGGCCACCGACGCACGACCTCGGGGTAGCGCTCGGCGATCGTGCTGTGGAGCTCGGTGGCCTCGGAGTACAGGTCCTCCCAGCCGTGTTCGACCGCTTGGAGCGCCGCCCGCCCCAGCTCCGCGGAGGCCTGGTCCGCGGCGCGTTCCAACTCCTCGGAGGCCTGGTCGCGCGCCGCCCTGAGATGCTGGGCGACCGCCCGCTTGAAGGCGCCGTCCACCCACATGATCCGGGCGAGCAGGATGCGCGCGGCGACCTCCCCCGAGGTGTTGCCCCGCTCCCGGTAGAGCCGCATCGCCTCCACGGCGTGCCCCTGGGCGGTCTTCAGCGGGTCGGAGTAGCGCCACGAGACCGTGCGCTCCACCGCCTGGCCCGGCGGGGAGACCTTGCGGTAGACGTCCTCGGCGGCGATGTGGTGGGTGCGCGCCTCCCACCGCTTGTCCCCGGGCTCGCCCGAACGCTGCCCGGCCTGGCTGAGCGCGGCGAACCCCTCGGCCGCGCTCCGGAACGCCTCGTCGGCCTCGCGGAACCTCTCGGCGGCGACGAGCACCCGCCCCAGGGTCAGGCGGGCGCGGTGCACCCCCCAATCGTCGCCCATGCGCTCCATGAGGACGATCGCCTCCTGCACCATCTCCCGGCGGCGGCGCGCGGACCACGCCCGCCGCAGCCGCCGCCCGGTGCGCCTGAGCGGCTGGGCCCGTTCCGGCTCGCGCACGGCGCGCACGGCGCGCGCGGCCTCCTCGTCGCCGATCAGCTCGGCCAGTTCGGCGGTGAGGCGGTCGCGGCGGCCCCGGGCCTTCTGCACCGCCCCTCCCAGAGCCGCGACGGCGCCGTCGCCCCGCACCTCCCGTAGGGCCGCGGCGTCGAACCCGGCCCGCTTGGCGGTCCGGTTGAGCTCCTTGAGCAGCGCCTCGGCCAGGCGCCACTGTGCGCGCAGCGCGGACGCGTCCAGCCCGCCGAGCGCGCGCAGGCACTGGGCGGTGTACCAGAGGCGGCCCTCGGCGCGGAAGCGCTCGCTCATCGCGGTCAGCTCGTACCAGGCGCGGAGCTGGCGCCCCTCCTCGGCGTGGACCTCGGCCAGCAGGACGCGGGCGAGGTCGCTCTGGCCGGTGTCGCCCTCCTCGGCGAAGATGTCGCACGCCCAGCGCAGCAGGTCCGAGGCGGGGCCTGTGTGGCCGATGTCGGCGTTGAGCTCGGCGAGGTTGTACAGCGCCCGCGCGCGCCACCACCACTCGCCGTGTCGGGCCATCACGGCCTCGGCGCGCTCCAATTCGTCCTTGGCGCTGTCGAGCTCGCCCCAGCGCTGCAGGCATACGCCGCGTGCGCGGTGTGCGCGCGCCAGCCAGCGCTCGTCGACGCCCTTCTGCTCGAAGGCGTACAGGGCGCGTTCGGCGTAGACGATGCCGGGCCGGTACTGCCCGCGCGCGCCGGACAGCTCCGAGGCGTCCAGCAGGGCCATGCCGAGCGCGTGCAGGTCCCCGTCGCCGTAGGCGAGCGCGAGCTGGGCCTCGACCGCCTGGTCCCACTCGCTCCAGTGGGCGCGCAGCACCTGGCATATGACCGCGACGGCGCGGGCCAGGCGCCAGCCCAGGCCGACGTGGCCCGCGTCGGCGGCCAGCCACAGGCACCCCAGCAGCACCTCCCGCTCCCGGTCGAGCCAGGCCGGAGGGTTCTCCGGCCCCGCCAGGCCGAGCCCGCCGTCGTCGCCGGGGCCGGAGGCGTGCCCGGCGATCGGCGGCTGCGGGAAGCCCGCGTCGACCCGGTGCAGGTCGGCGGCGGCCCGCTCGACCATCCAGGTGTAGGCGGCCACCAGGCGCCGCCCGGCCTCGGCGACCTCCCCGGCCGACCAGGCCGGATCGGCCTCCTCGGGGTCCACCCCCAGCTCGTCCGGGCCCAGCTTGCGCATGGTGTCGTGCACGAGCTGGTGCTGCCGGTAGCGCTGCACCCCGTCGTCGGCGACGCCGATGGGCTCGATCAGCGACAGCCCCGACAGCTCCTCCAGGACCGCGGCGGCGCGGCGGCGGTCGACGTCCAGCAGCGCGGCGGCGCCGTAGTCGGCGATCTCCTGCATGCCGGTGGCGGCCATGCGGTGCAGCAGGCGGGCGGCCTGGGTGCCGCACAGCCGGAACACCCCCAGGAAGGAGGCGGGGAAGCCGGTGGGGCCCAGCAGGGGGGTGACCGAGGAGCGGCGCAGCTTCTCCAGCAGCTCCCCGGTGTCCTCACCGCTGTGCGAGGCCAGGCGGGTGCCGCACATCTTCAGCGCCAGCGGCAGGCCGTGGCAGTGCGCGGCGACCGCCCGGCGCCGGACGCGCTCCTCCTCCCGCTCGGCGGGGTCGGCGGGCAGGGCGACCTGGCGGTCCAGCAGTTCGGCGCCCTCGTCGTCGGTCAGCCCCTCCAGGTGCTCCTCCACGTAGGTGAACCCGGCGTCGTGGAAGGGACGGCGGGCGGTGACGATGACCGCGCTGTGGGGGCTGTTCGGCAGAAGGGGCTGGACCTGGCGGGGGTCCTCGGCGTTCTCCAGGACCAGCAGAAGGCGGCGCCCGGCGGAGCGGCTGCGCCAGGCCTCCTCCAGGTGGCGGCGGGGGCCGCGGGGGCTGTCCCCGGAGGCGCCGAGCAGCTCCTCCAGCAGGTCGGCGACGGGGCGGGGGCGCGCGGCGGCGGCCGCCGCGGCGAACTGGGCGGCGCGCTCGGCCTTCTGCCCGGCGTCCGGGTCGTCCGGGTCGCCGGGGCCGGCCGGGCCCAGGCCGGGGAGCCGCCGCAGCCGCCGGGGCAGCACATCGCGCAGGCGCATGCGGGTGGGCCCGGTGGTGCCCGGATCACCGGCGCCGCCGGGCCCGTCGGCGCCCTCGTCACCGTCCTCGCCGTCCGGGCTGGTGCCGGTGGTCAGGTCCATCCAGCGGGGACCGTCGGGGAAGCGCTCGGCCACCTCGCGGGCGACGCGGTTGGCGAGCTGGCTCTTTCCGGTGCCCGGGGCGCCGGTGACGACCACGACCAGCGGCGGGCTGTGCCGCCCCCGGCGCCGCCAGGGGCGGAGCCGGTCGGCCAGCCCGCGCCGCCCGGGCCGGGAGAAGCCCCGGAAGAGGCGGAGCNGCCGCCGCTGCGGCCCGCGGTATCCGGTGAAGTGGGGTTCGGGGTGGAGCAGGTTGTTGCCGCGGCCCTCGCGCCAGAAGGGGCCCGGTTCCCGGCCCGCGACGCGGCGCCGCACGTCGCGCACGATGAACGGGAGCTGGGCCAGGGCGCCGATGACGACCAGGCCCCAGATCGCCTCGTTGGGCAGCCAGTCGAGCAGGTCAGGGGCGTTCTGCAGGACGGTGGCGGTGATGGAGAGCCCGCCCCAGGCGGCCCACGCGGCGGCGTAGGCGCCCAGGCGCCGCCGGGAGACCGGCCCGGCGGGGGGCGGCCGCTGGGGGGTGCGCTCGGTCATCCGCTCCTTCTTCCCGGCCTCGGTGGGCGCCTCGGTGGGCACCGCCCGATGTTCTCAGACCGCCCGCCGTTCACCGGATCCCGCACCCGCCCCGGGGGTCTCGCCGGACGCCCGTGAACCCGGAGGGCCACCGATTCGGATGCCCCCCGCGGGGGACGGGTTCGGCGCGCGCCCGAAACCGGCCGGACCGGCACCGGAATCCAACTCGTGTCTGAGATTCGAGACACGGCGGATAGTGTTTTCGCAGGTCATGGGGGATATATCGGAACGCGGCGGCCGCAGGGGGCCCAGATCGCCGGGGCGGGCGGTGTGACCTGGCGAACAATGGGCCGCGTCCCACCACGTCGCGGAGGTCTCCCCATGACAGACACCCCCCGGGCGGCCGCCGAGGCCGCGGCGCCTCCCCGCACCGCCGCCCTCCGGTTCGCCGCCGCCACCCTCACCGGGCTGTTCTTCTTCCTGCTCCCGCTGCGCGTCGACGGCGCCTGGACCATCCCCTTCGACCTGCTGGTCAGCGCGGTCCGGGACGGCGCCCCCACGGTCGTGGAGTACACGGTGCTGGCCATGGTCGCCCTGTCGGCGGTGCTCACCGTCGCCGCGAAGGCCCAGCGGGCGCTGGGCCGCACGGGGCCCGTCGACCTGTCGCCGTTCGCCACCGGATGGGTGTTCACGCTCATCCGCGTCGCCGGGGCGGTGCTGGCGGTGATGGTCGTGTTCGGGCTCGGCCCGGCCGCCGTGCTGGACGAGGGCGTCGGACCGATGATCTTTCACAGCGTCGTCACGGCGGTGGCGGTGATCGTGCCGATCGGCGCGGTGTTCGTAACGCTGCTGGTCTCCTACGGCGGCCTGGAGTTCATCGGCACGCTCGCACGGCCGGTGATGCGCCCGCTGTTCAAGGTGCCCGGGCGCGGCGCCCTGGACGCGCTGGCGTCGTTCGTGGGGTCCTACTCCATCGGGCTGTACGTCACCAACCGCATGTACCTGGAGGGCCGCTACACCGCGCGGGAGTCGGCCACCATCGCCACCTGCTTCAGCAGCGTCAGCCTGGGCTTCTTCGCCGTGGTCGCCGCCACGCTGGACCTGATGCCCTACTTCCCGCTGATCGTGGGGTCGGTGCTGCTGCTGTCGGTCGTCCTGGCGGTGGTCCTGGTGCGCATCCCGCCGCTGTCGCGCAAGCCCGACACCTACGCGGCCGAGCCCCGCCCCGAGCCCGAGCCGGAGGGGGCGCTGCTGCGCACCGCCGTGCGGCGGGCCGTGGAGCGCGCGGGCACCGCCCGGGGTGCGGGCCGCGAGTGCGCGACCGGCTTCGCCGAGGGGCTGCGCCTGGCGCTGGTGATCCTGCCGACGATCCTGGCGGTGGGCACGGCGGCGGTGCTGGCCGCCCAGCACACGCCCGTCTTCGACTGGCTCGGGCGGCCGCTGGAGCCGGTGATCGCGCTGCTGGGCATCCCCGACGCCGGCATCGTCGCCCCGGCCTCGCTGGTGGGGGTCAGCGAGATGTTCCTGCCCGCGCTGTTCGCCACCGGGGCCGCCGTGGAGGCCAAGTTCTTCGTGGCGGTGCTGTCCCTGACCCAGCTGCTGTTCTTCTCGGCGACCATCCCGCTGCTGCTGGAGCTGGACGTGCCGATCCGGCTGCGGGACTGCCTGGCCCTGTTCGTGCTGCGCACGGCCATCTCGATCCCGATCATCGCCCTCATCGTGCACCTGGTGTTCTGAGGGCGCTCAGGGGGTGTGCGCGGGTCATGGCCGTAGGAGGCACCGGCGGCGCCATGTCCATCGCAGGGCCGGGGAAAGAGCCGGTCGGCAGGCCGTCGACCGGCGAGAACGCGGCGAGGGGCGTTTCCGGGCGCCGCGCAGTAGGCCGTGGTCCACGCAGCACCCCCTACGATCCCCGCCCATGGACATCCGCACCGTCGCCTATTCGCACCCCGACGCCCGGGCGCTCATCGCCGAGCTGCAGAAGGAGTACGTCGACCGCTACGGGGACGAGGACGAGACCCCCGTCGCCCCGGAGGAGTTCGCCCCGCCCCACGGGGCGTTCGCGGTCGGCTACGACGACGGACGCCCGGTCGCCTGCGGGGGATGGCGCGCCTTCGGCGGGGCCGCGGAGGTCAAGCGCATGTACGTGCGGGCACAGGACCGCGGGCGCGGCCTGGCCCGCGCCATGCTCGCCCACCTGGAGGCCGACGCCGCGCGCGCCGGGTGGCGCCGGGTCCTGCTGATGACCGGCGACCTGCAGCCCGAGGCCGTCGCCCTCTACCGGTCGAGCGGGTACGCCCCGGCCGAGCCGTGGGGGCCGTACGCGGACGACCCGCTCGCGCACTTCTACGCCAAAGAGGTCGGCCGTCCGGGGGCTTGATGGCCGGATCGGGCCACTCGGGCGGTTTGTCCTTCCCTTCCGATAGAAACGAGAGGCGAGACGCAAGCGGCCCGCGCCGGACCTGAGGAGGCCCATGCCCCAGTTGGCCATCGACGCGACGTGTCTGCCCCAGTACGACAAGCTCGACCGGCCCACACGGGAGCGCCTGCGCGAGGCCACCCGCAAGTTCAGGGAGCTCCCCCTCGACGCCCTGCTCACCCACCCCGACCTGCGCATCCGCTCCCTGCCCGAGGGGCAGGACCCGCGGGTGCGCACGTTCCGCATCAGCGACTCCTGGACCGGTGTCATGCTCGCCCCCGAGTCCGGTGAGACGTTCCTGCTCGTCCACCTGCTGCCCCGGGACACCGCCGAGGGCTGGGCCCAGGACCAGCGGCACGACGTCAACGGGGTGATGGGCACCCTGGAGCGGCGGGACGCCGCCGCACTGGAGAAGACCGTCCCGGAGGAGACCGCGCCCCTGCCCGGGGAGGCGCCGGGCGGCCCCTTCGACGGCGTCTCCGACGGGGACCTGGAACGGCTCGGCGTCGACCCCGAGATCCGCCGCTTCGTCCGCACCCTGTCGTCCCCCGCCGAGCTGCACGCCTGGCGGCCCGCCCTGCCCCAGGACCAGTTCGAGGTGCTGGCCGCGCTGGCCGAAGGGCACCCGGTGCGCCGGGTGCAGGAGGAGGTGGTGGCCCCGCGCCGCCCGCGCGTGGGCGCGGTCTCCACCGACGACTACGACGCCGCCATCCGCAACACCCGCGAGCGGGTGATCGTGGTCGGCGACGACCAGGAGATCGAGGACGTGCTCGCCGGGGAGTTCAACGCCTGGCGCGTCTTCCTCCACCCCAAGCAGCGCGACCTGGCCTACCGCCCGCGGTTCGGCGGCCCGGCCAAGGTCACCGGCGGCCCCGGCACCGGCAAGACCGTCGTCGCCCTGCACCGGGTCAAGCACCTGGCCGAGAACCTCCCGCTGGACGGGCGCATCCTGCTCACCAGCTTCACCAACGCGCTCGTGGAGTCGCTCAAGGGCAACCTCGCCCTGCTGCTGGACCCGGCGCTGCTGGACGACGTGGACGTGCTCACCATCGACAAGGTCGCCCTGGACGTGGTGCGGCGGGCCCACCCCGACATCCGCCTGCGCACCGACACCCGGGGCGTGTTCGCCAAGATCGCCCGCGGGCACGGGCTGCCCTACCCGCCGGACTTCCTGTACTCGGAGTACCGGCACGTGGTGATGGCCCAGCAGATCACCACCCTGGAGGGCTACCTCGACCCCGACGCGCGGCGCGGGCGCAGCACCGCGCTCGCCGCCGACCAGCGGCGCGCCGTGTGGCACGCCATCAGCGACGCCCGCGCCCTGATGCGCACCGGGCGCGCCCTGCCCGCCGAGGAGATGCACGCCGAGGCGGCCCGGCTGCTCGCCGAGCGGTCCGAGCCGCCCTACACCAGCGTCGTCGTCGACGAGGCCCAGGACCTGCACCCGATGCAGTGGCGCACGCTGCGCGCCGCCGCCCCGGAGGGGCCGGACGACCTGTTCATCGCCGGGGACAACCGCCAGCGCATCTACGACAACACGGTCTCCTTCAAACGGCTGGGCATCAACGTGGTCGGCCGCTCCTACCCGCTGCGGGTCAACTACCGGACCACCCGGCAGATCCTCGACTGGGCCGGGGGCATCGTCGGCGGCCGCGCCACCGAGGAGCTGGGCGGGTCGGCGCCGGAGCCGGAGGGCGCCGACCGGTGCGTGCTCAGCGGCCCCGCACCCCGGCTGCACGGCGCCGCCGACGAGCCCGCCGAGCTGGACGCCCTCGCCGAGCAGGTGCGGTCCTGGCTGGCCGAGGGCATCTCCCCGGCGGACGTGTGCGTGACCGCCCGCACCAACCGGCAGCGCGACGCGGTCGCCGCCCACCTGCGGGCGCGGTCGCTGCCCGCGGCCGCGTTCAACCCGCGCGAGCAGGCGGTGACCGACGCGGCCGGGTCGGTGCGGGTGACCACCATGCACGGCGTGAAGGGGCTGGAGTTCCGCGCGGTGGCGGTCACCGGCGCGACGGCGGCCGCGCTGCCTCTGATGGACCACGTGACCCCGGCCGAACAGGACGAGAACCAGCACCGCGGAGACCTGGAGGCACAGCGCTCACTCCTGTACGTGGCCTGCACCCGCGCACGGGAGCGGCTGTACGTGTCCTGGCACGGCGCACCGAGCCCGTTCCTGCCCGTGTGAGGTGGTCGTCCGTGGTCGCGGGGGCCTGACGGGCCAATACGGGGCATTGGGCGGCGAGAGCGGCCAGCAGGCCCCCGCGCCCAGGGCCTCGGCCGGGCGCCGACCCAGCGGGTTGTGGGGTGAGAGGGCGGCGACGAAGGAGGGCAGCGGGCTGCTCCGGAGGACGGAGACCGCGAACCTCGACGACCGCGCTGCCTTCCCTGACCGCGAGGGGCCCGGCGGACGGCAAGCAGGGCCGGGAAACCGCCCCGCTCACTCCGTCGCGGCCGATCACGGTGACCACGCACACTCCGTGCAGTCGTCAGCGCTGCCGCAAGGGGCGGGGACCTATGTCGCCCCCTGCCCCGCGCCCAGGGCCCCGGCCGGGTGCAGGGCTCATGTCCGAGGCCCAGGTGTCCGAACCTCCTCGGCTTCGGGAGCGGTCAAGGCGGCGCGGACCATTTCGGCGATCTGGTCGGGGTGGCGCAGATCGCTCCAGGTGAAACGGAGCAGCACCAGCCTCCCGGGGGCGGCGGCCATGCGGTTGTGCCGCTCGCGGTCGGAGAAGAGCGCCTGCGGCAGCGTGTGCGGCCCCGCGCCGTCGGCCTCGGCCACCACGCCGTGGTCGGGCCAGGCCAGGTCGGCGCGCCCGGCCAGCTCGCCGGCGGCCGTGAACACCGGGTACTGCAGCTCCTGCGGGGCCAGCCCGCGGTCGGCCAGCACCAGCCGCAGCCGGGTCTCGAACGTGCTCTCCGCCCGCCCGTCGGCCTGGGCCCACCAGCCGCGGCTGCGGCGGGCGCCGAGACGCCCGGCGTTGGCGGCGGCCAGCTCGGGCAGGTCGCCGGGGTCGACCAGGCCCAGGTTGAGCGCCGAGTCGGCCACGCTGACCGCCGTGTAGCGGTCGGTGAGCAGCACCGTGTCCCGCACGGTGCGGCCCGGCGTGGTCAGCCGCAGGCCGCCGCGCACCGTGGTCTCCCCCGCCGGGACGTCCCAGCCGTGCCGCCGCACCCCCGCCGAGGCGGCCGAGCCCCGGCCCGGGGCGCTGACGTGCACGTGCTCGTACCCGGGGCCGGGCATGGGGCCCTGCATCCCCCACAGCCGGGCGGCCGTGGGCCCCACCGCCACCGCGCGGGGGCCCAGTACCAGCTGCACCGCCTTGACCCGGGCGGCCAGCGGCAGCGGCCCCGGGTCCAGCCGGTAGACGTTGGGGCGGACCTTGGCCCACCGGCGGGACCGCACCAGGCGGTCGATCGCGCGGTCGGTCAGCCCGCAGGAGCGGGCCTGGTCACGGGAGACCACCCCGTGCTGGGAGGCGGCCAGGGAGGTGACAGCGCCGAACTCGTCCATGGGCCCCATCGGACACCCGCGCGCCCGGCGCCGCCAGACGGTTCCGTCCGCCTGTGGACAGCGGCCGGGGTCCGCGGGGGTCCCGGCGGTCGGTAGGCTCACCCACCATGACCACCGCCGTTCGCGACGTCTTCTCCGGGGCGGGGCTGCTGCTGCGCGGCGCCGGCATCGTGCTGAGCCGCCCCAAGCTGTTCTTCCTGGGCGCCATCCCCCCGCTGTTCACCTCGCTGCTCTTCCTCGGCGCGCTCATCGCGCTGCTGTACAACATCGCCGACCTGGCCGCCTGGGCCACCCCCTTCGCCGAGGCGTGGGCCGGAGGCTGGCGGAACACCGTGCGCATCACCGCCGGGGTACTGATGGTGGGCGCCGCCGTGCTGGTGATGGTGGTGGGCTTCACCGGCCTGACGCTGGCGCTGGGGTCGCCGCTGTACGACCTGATCGCCGAGGACGTCGAGGAGCGCATGGGGGGCGCCCCCGAGGCGGACGAGTCGCTGACCGGGTCCATCGCCCGGTCGGTGCGCCAGTCGCTGGTGCTGGTCCTGATCTCGGCGCTGATCGCGCTGCCGCTGCTGATCGCCGGGTTCGTCCCGGTCGTCGGGCAGACGGTGGTGCCGGTGGTCTCGGCGCTGTTCGGCGGGTTCATGCTCGGCATGGAGCTGGTTGGCGCCGCCTTCGACCGGCGGGGGCTGCGGCGCCTGGGCGACCGGCGGCGCGCGATCTGGTCCCGCAAGGCCCTGTCGCTGGGCTTCGCCGTGCCCGCCTACTTCCTGCTGGCGATCCCGTTCGTGGCGGTACTCGTCTTCCCCGCCGCGACCGCCGGTGGCACCCTGCTGGCGCGGCGGATCCTGCCCGCCGCGCCCCCGGTCGCGCCTCCTGCAGGGCCCGTGCAGGGGTACCCGCAGGGCGGGCGGTGGCACCCGCCCCAGGGCGGCCACCCGCCTCAGCAGTGGCAGCCGCCCTACGGGCCGGGGCAGCCCCGCTAGATCGTTGATGGGAAACGTGTGCCCCGATCAGTGGCCGACGACCACCGGCAACCGCTTGACCGGGGCGCCGACCAGCCGCGCGCGCCGGACGGCGGCGCAGAGCGCGCGGCCCCTCCGGCACACACCGGCCCCAACCGGCCCTTCAGCGTCCGGACCACCGCCCCGACGCCCCGATCCTCCGGCACACCCGGCCCGCACACACCGACCCCGGGCACCCTTCGCCGTGTCCGCAGCCGGTTCAGCGATCTCCCACCAATGATCGAGGGCCTGACCGGAGTTCCCCTCGCCCCGGCCCCCTACGTCGTCGATCTCGTCGGAAGCCGGGCTCAAGAAGGCCGTCTTCCGCGAGATCGACGGGTTCCGGTCCGGTGGGGCGCCGGGAGTCCCGGCGCGACACCGCGAGACTCCGGACAGGACCTAGCGCAGCCCGGCGGAGCGGTTCAGCGCCGACGTGATCAGGCGGTCCACCAGCTGCGCGTAGTCGACGCCGGTGGCCGCCCACATCTGCGGGAACGCCGAGCTGGGGGTGAACCCCGGCATCGTGTTCAGCTCGTTGACGTAGACCTCGCCGTCGTCGCCGTAGAAGAAGTCCACCCGGGCCAGCCCCTCGCAGCCCATGGCTTCGAAGGTGCGCACCGCCAGGGCGCGGATGCGCTCGATGACCTCCTCGGGCAGGTCGGCCGGGATGGTCAGGCTGCTGCTCGACAGGTACTTGGCCTCGAAGTCGTAGAAGTCGAACCCGTCGGCCACGTGGATCTCGGCCGGGAGGGAGGCCTCCGGAGCGGCCCCGTCCACGCCCTCCAGGACGCCGCACTCCACCTCGCGCCCGGACAGGGCCGCCTCCACGATGACCTTGGGGTCGTGCTCGCGCGCGGCCTCGACCGCGGCCACGACCGCCTCGGAGTCCGAGCCGTCCTTCACCTTGGTGATGCCGACGCTGCTGCCCGCGCGCGCGGGCTTGACGAACAGCACCTCGCCCAGTTTGGCGATGTCGTCGAGCACCCGGCGGCGCTCGGTGCGCCACTCGCGGTCGGTCACCGGCACGTACGGCCCGGTGGCGATCCCGTGCCCGGTGAGCATCGCCTTCATGAAGACCTTGTCCATGGAGGCGGCGCTGGCGAACACGCCCGCGCCCACGTAGCGCGCGCCCATCATCTCGAAGAGGCCCTGGATGGTGCCGTCCTCGCCGTAGGGGCCGTGCAGCAGGGGCAGGACCACGTCCACCTCGGCCAGCCGCTCAGGGACCGCGCCGGGCTCCAGCACCGCCAGGCCGGACCCGGCGTCGAACGGCAGCGCCAGCGCCTTCCCTCCGCCGGCGCCCTCCACGGTGGGCAGCCTCCCGCCCTCGATGGCCAGGCGGTCCGGGTTGCCGGAGGCCAGTACCCATTCGCCGGAGCGGGTGATGCCGACCGGCACCACCTCGTACCGGTCCGTGTCGATCACCGACAGGACACTGCCCGCGGTGACGCAGCTGATCTCGTGCTCGGAACTGCGACCGCCGAAGACCACGGCGACGCGGACCCTGTCGTTCCCGCCCGTTCTGCGCTGCTCGGCCATACTGACCTACCCGATCTCGCCTCGTTCCGACCCGGGCGCCGCTGCGGCGCTCCGGTGCTGTCCGATCGGCCCCGTCCCCGGTGACCGCATACCCGCCCCGGCCCGGCTCTCACGCACCGCCGCAGCGGTCGAGCGCCGCGAGGGCGTCGCGGACCAGGTCCCGCGGGTCCTCCAGGCCGATGGAGAAGCGTACCGCGCTCGCCGCGATGCCCGCCCTCTCCAGTTCGGCGTCGCTCATCTGGCGGTTCGTGGTGGAGGCGACGTGCCCGGCCAGGGTGTGCGTGCCGCCCAGCGAGGCGGCCACGTCGGCCAGGCCCAGCGCGTCGGCGAAGGCCATGCCCTCCTTGCGGCCGCCGTGCGGGGCGACGGTCACCACCGCTCCGTAGCGGCCCTCGTCGAACAGCGCGCGGGCGAGCCCGTGCCCGGGGTGGCCCGGCAGCGAGGGGTGGTCCACGCTCGCGACCGCCGGGTGGGCGGCCACGGCGGCGGCGAACTCGGCGGCGGTGGCGCACTGCCGGGCCACCCGCAGCGGCAGCGTCTCCAGGCCCCGGTGCAGCAGGTAGGCCTCGTCCGGTGCCAGGCAGGGCCCCAGGTCGATCCGGGCGGC
>NZ_ANBH01000139.1 GCF_000341185.1 Nocardiopsis chromatogenes YIM 90109 | reverse complement strand
CGCTGTCCCCGCCGATGTACTTGGTGGCCGAGTGCAGGACCAGGTCGGCGCCGTGCTCCAGGGGGCGGCACACCGCCGGGGAGGCGAAGGTGGAGTCCACCACCAGCAGCGCCCCGGCGTCGTGGGCCGCGCCCGCGAGGGCGGGGATGTCGGAGACCAGCATGGCCGGGTTGGACAGCGTCTCGGTGTACACCAGGGCGGTCTCCGGGCGCATCGCCGCGCGCACCTGCTCGATGTCGCCGATGTCGACGAAGTCGGTCTCCACGCCGAAGCGGCGCAGCAGCCCGTCCAGGAGCGAGAAGGTGTTGCCGTACAGCGCGCGCGAGGCCACCACGTGCGACCCGGCGGAGGTCAGTGCCAGCAGCACGGTGCTGATGGCCGCCATGCCCGAGGCGAACGCCTGGCCGTGCACCTCCCGGCCGGTCCCGGCGCCCTCCATGGCCGCCAGGGCGGTGGCGAAGGCGTCGGCGGTCGGGGTGTCGATGCGCGCGTAGGAGTAGCCGCCCCGGGCGCCGTCCAGCACGTCGGCGTAGTCCTGGGATGCCTCGAAGGCGTAGGTGGTGCTGCGGTGCACCGGCGGGCGCATGGGGCGCTCGCCCTGGGGGCCGCCGCCGGTGGGCAGCCGGACCGCCCGCGTCGCCTCGCCGTACTCGCCGCCGTTTCCGTCGTTCCCGCTCATCGCGCCCCTCCTCAGACTCCGTACCGCTCCGGCTTGGCGGTGCGGGCCATGAAGGCCTGCAGCGCCTCGGCCGGGGACAGGTCGTGGTGGATCATGCCGACCACGGCCTCGGTGATGGGCATGTCGATCCCGTTCGCGCGGGCCAGCGCCAGGATGGACTCGGAGGACTTGACCCCCTCCGCGGTCTGCTTGGTGTTCTCGATCGCCTGCTCGACCGTGCACCCCTTGCCGAGCTGCTCGCCGAAGGTGCGGTTGCGCGACAGCGGCGAGGAGCACGTGGCGACCAGGTCGCCCATCCCGGCCAACCCGGCCAGGGTGTGCTCGTCGGCCCCGAGCGCCACGGCCAGCCGCACCGTCTCGGCCAGGCCCCGGGTGATCAGCGCCGCCTTGGCGTTGTCGCCGAAGCCCATGCCCACGGCCACCCCCACGGCCAGGGCGATGACGTTCTTGACGGCGCCGCCCAGCTCCGCGCCGACGAGGTCGGTGCCGCTGTAGGGGCGGAAGTAGGCGGACTTGCACAGGTGCTGGAAGCGCACCGCGGTGGGCTCNCGCCCGGGGGGGGGGCCGCCTGCCGCTCGGCGATCTCCCGGGCCAGGTTGGGGCCGGTCACCGCGGCCACCCGCTCGGGCGGCAGCTCCAGCTCCTGGGCGATCACCTCGCTGGCGCGCAGCGAGGTGCCCAGCTCCACGCCCTTGATGAGGCTGACGACCACGGTGCCGGGCGCGATGTGCGGGGCCCAGGCGCGCAGGTTGGCGCGCAGGGACTGGGAGGGCACCGCCACCACGGCGAACTCGGCGCCCGCGAGCGCCTTGGCGGGGTCGGCGGTGGCCGCCAGGGCCGGGTTGAGCGCGATGCCCGGCAGGTAGTCGGGGTTCTCGTGGCGGGTGGAGATCGCCTCGGCCAGCTCGGCGCGGCGGCCGCAGACCTCGACGTCGGCGGCGCCGGCGTCGGCCACCACGTTGGCGAAGGCGGTCCCCCAGGAACCGCCGCCCATGACCGCGACCTTCGTCATGCGGCCCCTTTCCGGTCCTACTCGTGCTGTCGGTGCGCTCGGTTGCCCTGCGCTCGGGCGCGGCGCGCTCAGGCGCGCTCGGCCCCGTTCTCCGCCCCGTCCCCGGGCGCGCCGGACGCGCCCTCGTCGGCGGGGGCGCCGCCGTCGGCGGAGCGCTCCTCCACGGCCTCGCGCCGCGCCCGCTTGGGGTCGAAGGGCACGGCGGGCGGCTCCTCGCCGCGGATGCCCGCCTGCAGCTCGGTGATGGCGCGCATGATGTCGGCGGTGGCCTCCTTCAGGAGGGTCGCCGTCAGCGGCTTGTCGCGGTACGCCGACAGGTCCACCGGCGGACCGGCCACCATCTCGATCCTCTTGCGCGGGAAGGGGCGCAGCTTGGTCGTGCCGTAGGGCAGCAGGTGCTGCTCGCCCCAGTGCGCCAGCGGCACGACCGGAACGCCGGTGGTCAGGGCGAGCCGCGCCACGCCCGTCTTGGCCGCCATGGGCCACAGCTCCGGGTCGCGGGTGCAGGTGCCCTCGGGGTAGAAGATGACCGAGCTGCCGTCGCGGACCAGGGCCTTCTCGGCCTCCGCCAGCGCCTTGACCGCATCGGTGCTGCCCCGCTTGACGGGGATCTGGCCGGTGCTCCGCGCGACCGACCGCACCACGGGGATGCGCATGACGCCCTCCTTCATGGTGAAGGTGGGCCACCGGCGCCCCCCCACGTACAGGAAGTGCGCGATGGTCAGCGGGTCGGACATGGACAGGTGGTTGGCGGCGATGATCACACCGCCCTCGCGGGGGACGTTCTCCTGCCCGCTCCACCGGGGCCGGGTCACCGCTCGCATGATCGGGCGCACGATGGAGGCCACCACGACCTTCACCCACCGCGACTCGCGTTGCTGGGCCACTGCTTCCTCCGGATTCGCCCCTGGTCATCGGCGCACTCCGCGCGGCCCCAGGGGGTGGGACGGTCCGTGCGCGGTCGGTCCAGTCTAGGAGCCCCGGCGGTCGCCCCATGTCGCGGGCGCGGTGTGCGCACCCCCACCGCGCCCTGTTTACCCTTTTTCCGGGTCTGTTTCAGTGTCCGCCCGGGTTGCCCCGTTCCGGGGCCCCGTAGAGCCGAGGGGGAAGTGCGCCGGTGACATGGTCGGTGCTGGTCCCGGTGAAGCCCCTGGAGGGCGCGAAGACGCGGCTCGTGGGCCCGGACGGCCCAGACGGATCGAACGGCCCGGACGCCGCGGCGCGCGCGGAGCTGGCGCTGGCGTTCGCCTGCGACACCGTGATGGCCGCGGCCGCCTGCCCGCGCGTCGGCCTGGTCTTCGCGGTGACCGACGACCCGCGCGCGCACGAGGCCCTGGGGGCGCTGGGCGCGCGTGTCGTCGACGGAGAGCCGGGCGGCGGGTTGAACCCCGCCCTGGCGCACGGCGCGGCCCGTGCGCGCGCCGAGCGGCCCGACGAGGGGGTGTGCGCACTCTCGGCGGACCTGCCCGCCCTGCGCCCCGACGAGCTGGACCGGGTGCTCGCCGACGCCGGGCTGCACGCGCGGTCCTTCGCCGCCGACGCCCAAGGGGTGGGCACCACGCTCTACGCCGCCGCGCCGGGGGCGGCGTTCCTCCCGGCGTTCGAGGGGCGGTCCCGCATGCGGCACCGCTCGCTGGGCACGGTCGAGCTCCTGCGCACGGACGTTCCGGGGCTGCGCCGGGACGTCGACACGCGCGTCGACCTGGCACTGGCGCGCGCTCTGGGGGTCGGTCCGCACACCTCCAAGGCGCTGGGGCGCCTGGGCCTCTAGGGCGTGTTGCTTGGATCAGGTCCGTAGCGAGCGGTGTCCAGGTGCGTCCATCGCAAGGACGAGTAAGGAGTCAGCCTGGGCGCGCTGTCGACTGATGAGAACGCGGCGAGGAGCGTGCCTGGGCGCCGCGCAGTAGGGCCTGATCCAAGCAACACGCCCTAGACCCCACAGGGCCGGGCCCCGCACACACGACGGCGCCGCCCGGCCCGACTGGGCCGAACGGCGCCGCCACCGCCCGGGGGGCTACTTCTTCTTGCCGTTGACCAGGTCCTTGAAGTCGGCCCCGGCCCGGAACTTCGGGACGAAGCTGGCGGGGACGTTGATGGTCTCCCCGGTGGCGGGGTTGCGGGCGGTCCGGGCGGCGCGCTCGGCCTTCTCGAACACGCCGAACCCGGTGATGGCCACCTTGTCGCCCTCGGCGACGGTCTTCTGGATGGTCTCCAACACGGCGTTCACGGCCTCGGTTGCGGTTTTCTTGTCCCCCAACCGGTCGGAGATCGCGTCGATCAGGTCACGCTTGTTCATTAGATCCTCCGGTTCCCCCTTGCTCGCACGAAATTAGGGGACCGGAGGGCCCTGGCACAAACACAAACACCGAAAGTTCTCAGCGTGTCGGGGGGTCCTCCACCTGCGTAGAGATCTCCTCCAGCATCCGGTCCAGCCGCTCGGAACCACGCACGGGATCCCTTTTGACCGCTTCTGTGACCGTCAAAAGCCTACGAATAACCGGAATCCGGACACCCTCGGGGAGCGCCTCGGCCCGCCGGTGGGCCTCCCGCAGACGCCGCGCCAAATCCAGGTAAAATTCGGCGCCGGGCGGCACGTCCGACCCGTCGGGGCCGCCCGAGGCGCCCCCGTCGGCCCCTACTGCGTCACCGGCAGCCACGGCGCCCGCCGCTCCTCGAAGGCGGAGATGTCGTCGGTCTCGCGCAGCGTCAGGGCGATGTCGTCGAGGCCCTCCATCAGCCGCCAGCGGGTGTAGTCGTCCAGCTCGAAGGGGTGCGCCAGGCCGGGCGCGCGCACCTCGCGCTCCACCAGGTCCACGGTGATCCCCGTGGCGGGGTCGGCCTCGACCATCTCCCACAGCCGCTCGATCACCTCCTGCGGCAGCACCACCGTCAGCAGCCCGCCCTTGAGCGAGTTGCCGCGGAAGATGTCGGCGAAGCGGGGCGAGAGCACCGCCTTGAAGCCGTAGTCCTGCAGCGCCCACACCGCGTGCTCGCGGGAGGAGCCGGTGCCGAAGTCGGGCCCGGCGATGAGCACGTCGGCGCCCGCGAACTCCTCCTTGTTCAGCACGAAGTCCGGGTCGCTCGCGCGCCACGCCGAGAACAGGCCGTCCTCGAACCCGGTGCGGGAGACCCGCTTGAGGTACACGGCCGGGATGATCTGGTCGGTGTCCACGTTGCTCGCGCGCAGGGGGGCGCCCCTGCCGGTGTGGACGGTGAACTTCTCCATGCTCTGAGCCTTTCGGTTCCGTCGTCGCCGTCGTCGGTGGGGCCCGGCTACAGGTCCGCGGGCGAGGACAGCGTGCCGCGCACCGCGGTGGCGGCGGCCACCAGCGGCGAGACCAGGTGGGTGCGGCCGCCCTTGCCCTGGCGGCCCTCGAAGTTGCGGTTGGAGGTGGAGGCGCTGCGCTCGCCCGGCTTGAGCTGGTCGGGGTTCATCCCCAGGCACATGGAGCACCCGGCCTCGCGCCACTCGGCCCCGGCGGCGGTGAACACCTCGCCCAGCCCTTCGGCGTTGGCCTGCTCCTTGACCCGCATGGAGCCGGGGACCACCATCATCCGCACCCCGTCGGCGACCTTGCGGCCCCGGATGACCTCGGCGGCGGCGCGCAGGTCCTCGATCCGGCCGTTGGTGCACGAGCCCAGGAACACGGTGTCCACCGCGATGTCGCGCATCGGGGTGCCCGGCTCCAGGTCCATGTAGGCCAGGGCCTTCTCGGCGGAGGCGCGCGCGCTCGGGTCGTCGAAGTCCGACGGCGCGGGCACCGACGCGTCCAGCGCCACGCCCTGCCCCGGGTTGGTGCCCCAGGTGACGAAGGGCGAGATGTCCTCGGCGCGCAGCACCACCTCGTGGTCGAACTCGGCGTCCTCGTCGCTGCGCAGGCCCTCCCAGTGCGCGACGGCGGCGTCCCAGTCCGCGCCCTGCGGGGCGTGCGGGCGGCCCTTGATGTAGTCGAAGGTGGTCGCGTCGGGGGCGATCATGCCCGCGCGCGCTCCGGCCTCGATGGACATGTTGCACACGGTCATCCGGGCCTCCATCGACAGCGACCGGATGGCCTCGCCCCGGTACTCGATGACGTAGCCCTGCCCGCCGCCGGTGCCGATCTCGGCGATCACCGCCAGGATGATGTCCTTGGCGGTCACCCCGGGCCGCAGCTGCCCCTCCACCGTGACCGCCATGGTCTTGAACGGCGCCATCGGCAGCGTCTGGGTGGCCAGCACGTGCTCGACCTGGCTGGTGCCGATGCCGAAGGCCAGCGCGCCGAACGCGCCGTGGGTGCTGGTGTGGCTGTCGCCGCAGACGACGGTCATGCCCGGCTGGGTCAGCCCCATCTGCGGTCCCACCACGTGGACGATGCCCTGGTCGATGTCGCCCATGGGGAACAGCCGCACGCCGAACTCCGAGGCGTTCTTGCGCAGCGTCTCGATCTGGGTGCGCGAGACCTTGTCGGCGATGGGGCCGAACACGTTCTCGGTGGGGACGTTGTGGTCCTCGGTGGCGACGGTGAGGTCGGGGCGGCGCACGCTCCGCCCGGCCAGGCGCAGGCCCTCGAACGCCTGGGGGCTGGTGACCTCGTGGACCAGGTGGAGGTCGATGTAGAGCAGGTCGGGTTCGCCCTCGGCACGCCGGACGACGTGCTCCTCCCAGACCTTCTCGGCCATTGTGCGGGCCATGGCGACGCCTCCTCGCGTCTCGGCGGTGCGGGTCCATGCTCGGCGGCCCGACACCCGTCCCGCGCGGATTTGCATTCCACATATCGAGACGGCAATATCAAGCCATGGACAACTCTAGCCCATCGAGCGGCGTCGGCGTCCTGGACAAGACGATGTCCGTGCTCGACGCCCTGGAATCGGGGCCGGCCTCGCTGGCCCAGCTCGTCCGCATCACCGGACTGGCCCGGCCCACCGCCCACCGGCTGGCGGTCGCGCTGGAGCGGCACCGGATGGTGGCCCGCGACAGCCAGGGGCGCTTCGTGCTCGGCCCGCGCCTGGGCGAGCTGTCCATCGCCACCGGGGAGGACCGGCTGCTCGCGGTCTCCACCCCGGTCCTGGCCCAGCTGCGCGACCTGACCGGGGAGAGCGCCCAGCTCTACCGGCGCCAGGGCGACGTGCGGGTGTGCGTGGCCGCCGCCGAGCGCACCAGCGGCCTGCGCGACACGGTGCCGGTCGGCAGCGAGCTGCCGATGAACGCCGGGTCCGCCGCGCAGATCCTGTTGGCCTGGGAGGACGCCGACCGCATCCGCCGCAGCCTGCGCGGGGCGCACTTCACCGCCCAGAGCCTGACCCAGGTGCGCCGCCGCCGCTGGGCCCAGAGCGTGGGCGAGCGCGAGCAGGGCGTGGCGTCGGTGTCGGCCCCCATCCACGGCCCCGGCGGGCGCGTGATCGCCGCGGTGTCGGTCTCGGGCCCCATCGAGCGCCTGACCCGCTCCCCCGGCCGCCTGCACGCCCCGGCCGTGACGGCCGCCTCGGAGAAGATCACCGAAGCCCTGCACCACACCGAGGGGATATGAGCGGGACGGCCCGGGGGCCGGGTGGCTGGGATTCGGCGAAACGCCGGACTAACCTGGAACAGGACTGCTAGCGTCACGACCGACGGTTCGACATAGGAGGTCAGGCCGATGGCCGCACCACTTCCTGAGGTGCCGTTCCAAGGCGCGTCGTTCGACCTCCAAGAGGCCGCCGACACCTTCACGCCACCCGACGGCTTCCGGGTGGAGATCATCGAAGGGAAACTGGTCGTGTCGCCTACCCCCCTGGGCCCTCACCTCAGGATCACGAGTCTCCTCCAGGACGCCCTGAAGGACCTCGCCCCCGGATACATGGCGGTCCAGCACGCGACGCTCACCATTGGCCCGACCGGGGAGCGTTACATCCCCGACCTCGTACTCCTCCCGGAGCCGATGCTCGAAGAGAAGCGCTGGAAGTTCCCTTCCCACGTCGCCGCCCTGGCCGTGGAGGTCACCTCTCCGAGCAACGCCGACACCGACCGGGTGAAGAAGCTGCGCGGGTACGCCCTCGGAGAGGCGCCCGCCTACCTGCTCATCGATACCGATGACGACACGTGGACCCTTTTCGAGGAACCCCAGGCAGGGGTCTACCGGAAGCAGACCCGCCCCTCCTCGGACGGGCTCCTCCACCTGCCTGCTCCCTTCACCGGCCCCCTCGACTGCACCGGGATCGCCTGACCGCCGCCCGGCTCACTCCCCCAGCGGGATCCTGATGATCCGGTCGTCGTCGGCGGCCGGGTCGCCCCGGCCGTCGCGGTTGCTGGTGGCGATCCACACCGCCTTGCCGCCCGGCTCGGCCGCCACGTCGCGGATGCGGCCGAACTCGCCGGTGAACACCGCCTCCGGCTCGCCCACCGGGTCCCGCGGGTCGCCGGTCAGCGGGAGCCGCCACAGGCGCTCGCCGCGCAGGGCCGCCACCCAC
The DNA here is from genome assembly GCF_000341185.1 of Nocardiopsis chromatogenes YIM 90109. Taxonomy (GTDB): domain Bacteria; phylum Actinomycetota; class Actinomycetes; order Streptosporangiales; family Streptosporangiaceae; genus Nocardiopsis_A; species Nocardiopsis_A chromatogenes. Next base: position 4,810 of record NZ_ANBH01000139.1, on the reverse strand, counting down.
AGCGAGCCCGCGGCCACGGCCGCCCCGCTCGGGGACGCCTCCGGGGGCCGCCACACCACCAGCGGGTCCACACGGCCCTCGCCGCCGCCCTCGCCCTCCACCTCGGGCCACCCGTGGTCGCCGCCGGGCCGCACCGCGTTCACCTCGTCCCAGGTGTCCTGGCCGAACTCGGTGGCCAGCAGCACGTCGCCGTGCCAGGCCAGCCCCTGCACGTTGCGGTGGCCGTAGCTGTAGACCAGGTTGTCGAACGGGTTGTCCGGCGCGGGTTCGCCGTCGGCGGTCATCCGCAGGATCTTCCCCGCGGGCGAGTCGGTGTCCTGGGAGAGACCGCTCTGCCCGGCGTCGCCCGTGCCCGCGTACAGCATGCCGTCCGGCCCGAACTCGATCCGGCCGCCGTTGTGGAACCGCGCCTTGGGGATGCCGTCGGCGATCACCTCCTGCTCGCCGAGGCCGCTGTCGGGGGTGTAGGGCATGCGCACGATCCGGTTGTCCGTGTCGGCCGTGTAATAGGCGTACACGTCCCCGCCGTCCTCATCGGCCTCAGGCGCCACCGCCAGGCCGAGCAGACCGCCCTCGCCGCCGGGGCTCACCCCGTCGACGGTGCCGACCTCCTCGCCCTCCCCTTCGCCGTCGGCGCCGACGCGCAGCACGCGCGCCGAGTCGCGCTCGCCCACCAGGGCCGACCCGTCCGGCAGGAACGCCACGGCCCAGGGCACCTCCAGCCCGGTGGCCACGGTCTCCGGCTCTCCCGGCGGGACCGGGCGCCCCTGCTCCCCGGCGGGGCCGGTGCCCGAGGCGGAGCCGCTCCCCTCCGCCTCCTGGGGCGTTCCGCCGCCCCCGCCCGCGCAGGCGGAGGCGGCCAGAAGGACTGCCAGGGCCGCGGCGGCCCGCCGCGCCCGCGGTCGCGATCGCATGTCCCCCATCCTGCCCAAAGCACGCGGAACGGAATCGCGCCCCACCCCCTGGCCCCTTATTGACACTTTGTTTAACATGACGCCATGTCTCGCACTGATGTGACCGGCACCACTGCCGCGCGCTTCTCCGTCCCCACCGGGGACGGGCTCGCGCTCGCGGCGCGCTCCTACGGCGACCCCGCCGCGCCCACCGTGCTGTGCGTCCACGGCTACCCCGACGACTCCTCGGTCTGGGAGGGCGTCGTCGCCGACCTGGCGGCCGACCACCACGTCGTCGTCTACGACGTCCGCGGCGCCGGTGCCTCCCCCGCGCCGCGCGAGCGGTCCGGATACACCCTGGACCGCCTCGCCGACGACATGGCCCGCGTCGCCGCCGCCGCGAGCCCCGACCGCCCCGTGCACCTGCTCGCCCACGACTGGGGCTCCCTCGCCGCCTGGCACACCGTCACCGAGGAGCGCCACGCGCGCCTGTTCGCCTCCTACACCTCCGTCTCGGGGCCCTGCCTGGACCACGCGGCGCACTGGCTGCGCTCCCGGCTGCGCCCGAGCCCGCGCGCGCTGGCGGACGTGGCCGACGAGGCACTGCGCTCGGCCTACATCGGCTTCTTCCACCTGCCTTGGCTGCCCGAGTTCGCCTGGCTCACCGGGATCGGCGGGGCCGCCCTGCGCGCGCTGGAGCGCGTCGGCCCGCCCGAGGGCCGCCCGCCCCGGGACCGGCGCTCCCTGCGCAACCACCTGAACGGCCTGGAGCTGTACCGGGTGAACATGCGCGACCGGCTGCTGCGCCCGCAGCAGCGGCGCACCTCCGTGCCCGTGCAGGTGCTCGCCCCCACCCACGAGCTGTTCATGGTCGAGAGCGCCCAGACCTCCTCCGCCGCGTGGACCGAGGACTTCCGGGTCCACCGCGTCGCGGGCGGGCACTGGATCCCGCGCTCACGGCCCGGCGTCGTCGCCGGGCGCGTGCGCGAGATGGTCGCCGACACCGAGCAGGGCCGGCCGCAGGGCCGCGCCCCGCTGGCGGTGGTGACCGGCGCGGGCAGCGGCATCGGCCGCGCCACCGCCCTGGAGCTGGCCGCCCGCGGCACCCGCGTGGTCTGCGCCGACATCGACGGCGACGCCGCCGAGCGCACCGCCGAGCAGGCCGCCCGCACCGGGCCCGGCGCCGCCGCCTACCGGGTCGACGTGGCCGACACCGCCGCCGTCGAGGAGTTCGCCAAGCGGGTGCGCGCCGAGCACGGGGTGCCCGACACCGTCGTCAACAACGCCGGGATCGGGGTCGGCGGCGCGTTCCTGGACACCACCCCCGACGACTGGCGGCGCGCGATCGACGTCAACCTGTGGGGCGTGGTCAACGGCTGCCGCGCCTTCGCCCCGATGATGGTGGAGGAGGGCGTGGGCGGGCGCATCCTCAACACCGCCTCCGCGGCCGCCTACCTGCCCTCGCGCGCCTACCCCGCCTACGCCTCCACCAAGTCGGCCGTGCTCATGCTGAGCCGGTGCCTGCGCGGGGAGCTGGCCGAGCACGGCATCAAGGTCACCGCCGTATGCCCGGGGCTGGTGAACACCAACATCATCTCCACCACCCGCTTCAGCGGCACCGGCGCGGCCTCGTCCACGCGCGACCGGCTCAACCGGCTCTACCGCCGCCGCGGTTTCACCCCCGAGCGGGCCGCCCGCGAGATCGCCGACGCCGTCGACCGCGGCCCCGAGGTCCTGCCCGTCACCGCCGAGGCCCGCGCCGGGCTGGCCCTGTCGCGCCTGGCGCCCGCCGCCCTGCGGGCCGCCGCCCGCCTGTCCCCCCTGTCCTGAGGAAGGCCGCCATGACCTCCGACACCCCCGCGCCGCACCCGCCCGCACCTCCCGCGCTGCCCGAGGACGAGCCCGAGCACATCGTGCTGCACGCGCGCGACGTCGACTTCGACTGGTCGCGCATGGACCTGCACTGGATCCCCGGCGACCCGTTCGCCACCCACGTCATCAACGTGCTGCACCTGCTGCTTCCCGAGGGCGAGCGCTGGTTCGTCCAGGTCTTCAAGGAGGCCCTGCCCTACATCCGCGACGAGCGGCTGCGCGAGGACGTGCTCGGCTTCATCGGCCAGGAGGCCGTGCACGCCGAGGCCCATGCCGGGGTCCTGGACCACATGGACGCCCACGGGCTCGACCCCTCCCCCTACGTCTCCCAGATCGCCTGGATGTTCCGGCGGCTGCTGGGCGACCGCGGGCTCACCGGCGCCAGGGCCGAATCGTGGCTGATGACGCGGCTCGCCCTGATCTCGGGCATCGAGCACATGACCGCCGTGCTGGGGCAGTGGGTGCTCGACGCCGACGCCCTCGACCGGGCCGGGGCCGACCCCGTCATGCTCGACCTGCTGCGCTGGCACGGCGCCGAGGAGGTCGAGCACCGGGCTGTCGCCTTCGACCTGTTCATGCACGTGGACGGGGACTACCGGCGGCGCGCGCTGGCGATGGCCGTCTCCACCGGCGCCCTGTTCGCCCTGTGGGTGCGCGGCGTGCGGTTCCTGATGGCCGCCGACCCGGTCACCAAGGGGCGCATCAAGCCGCGATGGCGCGACTTCCTGCGCACCGGGCGGCTGGGCACCCCCCCGAGCCTGTGGCGGCTGGCGCGGTCGGTCCCCGAGTACTTCAGGCCGCGCTTCCACCCCTCGCAGGTGGGGTCGACCGCCAAGGCCGTGGCCTACCTCGCGGTGTCCCCGGCCGCGCGCGCCGCCGAGCACTGAGGGGCGGCCGGTACGTGAAGCACAGCAGCCGGAGATACGCTGACCCGCCCTTCCCCAGGGACCTCGCCGGGCGGGACCGCCCCGACCCCTTCTTCCGAGGACTGGAACGGCTCCTCGACGGCCTGCAGCCGGTCATGACCGGCCTCGGCGGCGCCAAGTACCCCCGCGGCGGCGCGAGCGGCGCCGGACGGGAGGTACCCATGCGGGTGGCCTCCGTCGACCGCCCCGCCGAGGATGTGGCCGCCCTGCGCCTGGAGCCCGAGGACGGCGGCCCCGTGCGCCCCTGGCAGCCCGGGTGGCATCTGGACCTGGTGCTGCCCTCCGGCACGGTCCGCCAGTACTCCCTGTGCGGCGACCCGGCCGACCGCGCGGGCTACCGCATCGCCGTGCGGCGCATCCCCGGCGGCACCGGGTCGGGCGAGGTCCACGCACTCGAACCGGGGGCGCGGGTGGCGGTCCGCGGCCCCCGCAACGCCTTCCCCTTCGCGCGCGCCGACCGGTACGTGTTCATCGCCGGGGGCATCGGCATCACCCCGCTCCTCCCGATGGCCAAGGCGGCGGCACGGCGGGGCGCCCCGTTCCGGTTCGTCCTCACCGGCCGCTCCCGCGCCGCGCTGCCGTTCCTGGACGAGCTGCCGTCCTCGCCCTCCGGGTCCGTGGAGGTGCGCACCGACGACGCCGACGGGGTTCCGTGCGGCGCGGACCTGCTGGGCTCCCCCGGGGCCGGGACCTCCGTCTACTGCTGCGGCCCGCCCCCGATGATCGAGGCCGTGCGCGGGGCGCTGCCCGGCCGCCCGCCGCTGCCGTTCTTCTGGGAGCGGTTCTCCCCGCCGCCGGTGCGCGGCGGCGTCCCCTTCGAGGTGGAGCTGGCGCGCAGCGGGCGGGTGCTGGCGGTCCCGGCCGACCGCACCGCCCTGGACGCCGTGCGCGAGGCGGTCCCGGACGCCGCCTACTCGTGCCGACAGGGCTTCTGCGGGACCTGCCGGGTGCCGCTGCTGCGCGGCACCGCCGACCACCGCGACCGCCCGGCCGGGGGCGCCCCCGGCGCGGACAGCCCAGACGGCCGGGACGGCACCGTGGCGCTGTGCGTGTCCCGGGCGGAGGGCGGCCGACTGGTGATCGACCTCTAGGGCGTGTTGATTGGATCATGGCCGTCGC
>NZ_ANBH01000138.1 GCF_000341185.1 Nocardiopsis chromatogenes YIM 90109 | reverse complement strand
ATGACCACTGACCCCTTGGAATCAATCATCTAGCATGGCCGCCATGAGCGGTACCGCCTTCACACCGAGGCTTCAGCAGGCCGTCGCGCGGGCGCGCCGGATCGCCGCCGAGTACGGCGTCACCGACGAGGAGGGGCATCCGGTGGTCGGGACCGAGCACCTGTTCCTCGCCATACTCGACGACGGGTACTCGGTCCCGACCCAGGCCCTTGAGGAGCACTACAGCGTGGGGGCCCTCAAGGAATCGGTGCTTCGGGTGATGCGGAGCCCGGGGTACCAGGGGCGTATGCCTCCCGCGTGACCGTCGCCAGGGCGGCGCTCAGCGCGGCCCGCAGTCCGTCATGCCGCGGCCCGAGGGCGTGCTCGGCGGCGAAGCGTTCGGCGCCGTAGAGCCACACGGGCCCCGCTCTGCGCCGGCCGGGCTCCCAGGAGTACCGGGCGTGGACGTGTCCGTGCAGGTGGTGCAGTGAGTTGCCGAGCACCTCGTAGTTGGCGCGGGAGAACGCCGGGTCGCGCTCCCCGCAGACCTGCTCGACCGCCTCGCCGAGCAGCGCGAGGTCGAAGAGGAACGCCGCGCGTTCGCCGCGCGGCAGGTCGGTGAGGCGGTCGGCGGTGCCGTCGTGGAGGAGGACGCAGTACCCGGGCAGGTGCTGGGTGTCGCCGATCACCGCCCACCCGGTGCGCATGCGCAGCAGGACGGTGGGGTTGCGGCCCAGCCGGGCCGCTCGGACGCGGTCCTCGCGCCAGTCGGCGGGCGCGTCCTCCTCGTCCGGGCTCACTTCGCGCCCTGTTCCAAGTCCAGCAGGAAGCGCTTGCGGTCGGTCCCCCACGCATACCCCGTCAGGCTGCCGTCGGCGCCCACCACGCGGTGGCAGGGCACGACGATGGAGATCGGGTTGGCGCCGTTGGCCGAGCCCACCGCGCGGGCCGAGGTCGGCGCGCGGCCGATGCGTTCGGCGATCTCGGCGTAGGTGGCGGTGGCGCCGTAGGGGATCGCCGCCAGCTCCTTCCAGACGCTCTTCTGGAACGGTGTGCCCTGGGGGCTCAGCGGGAGGTCGAAGGCGGTGCGCTCACCGGCGAAGTACTCGCGGAGCTGCCGCTCGGCCTCGGCGAAGGCCGCGCGGTCCTCCTCGCCCAGGTCCGACCTGTGGGTCTGGTCGCCCATGTGCAGGGCGACCAGCGCGCCCTCCTGGGCGACGAGCGTCAGCGGCCCCACCGGGCTGTCGAGGACGGTGTGCACCCGCGCCGCGCGCGACGTGCCGGTGCCGGTGTCGGTTCGGATCGTGCTCATGGTGTCGAGTCTGCCGTCTGCGCCCCACCGAGGCTGGCGGGAATCGGACATCAGGGCCCGGCGGGCCGCCCCGGGGCGGCGATAGGGCGCGGTCCTAGGATCGCCGTGGGGCCGGGCGGACGCCCGCCCCCGGATCGCCGACCCGGGAAGGCCGTGATGACCACGCCGACGCAGCGGTTCACCGAGATCACATCCCTGGACGAGCTCCGAGAACTGGTCCCCGACCCCGTGCCGCACGTGCGGGACAAGGAGCGCGCCGCCCTGCTGGACGTCGACCGGGCCTGGCTGGCCGCCTCGCCCTTCTGCCTGGTCGCCACCAGCGACGCGGAGGGCAACTGCGACGTCTCCCCCAAGGGGGACCCGCCCGGCTTCGTCAAGGTACTGGACGAGCGCACCGTCGCGGTCCCCGAGCGTCCGGGCAACCGGCGGGTCGACGGGTTCCGCAACGTCCTGTCCAACCCCCGTGTGGGGCTGCTGTCGATCATTCCGGGGCGCGGGGACACCCTGCGCATCAACGGCAGGGCGCGCCTGGTGCGGGACGCCCCGTTCTTCGACGAGATGGTCGTCAAAGGGCACCGGCCGCTGCTGGCGCTGGTGGTGGACATCGACACGGTCTTCCACCACTGCGCCAAGGCGTTCTTGCGCTCGCGCCTGTGGTCCCCTGAGGCGTGGGAGGGCGCGGACGCCGGGGTGCCCTCACGTCCGCGCATCGCCAAGATGGTCGACCGGCCCGACGAGTCCCTGGAGGAGCTGGAGCGGTACTACGGCGAGGAGTACACCAGGAAGCTGTACTGAACCGCCTCGGGCGCGGCAGGCGCCGGGCGGGCCCTCAGGAGGCTCGGAGGCCCCGTCCCTGCTCCGGGGGCGCCTCCTCGGCCGCGGCGAGCGTGGCGGCGAGGTCGTTCATGTCCATCCCCAGCGCCTTGGCCAGCGCGGCGATGGTGAAGAAGGCCGGGTTCGGGATGGCCCCGCGCTCGATCTTGCGCAGGGTGTCGATCGAGATCCCGGCGTCGTGGGCGACCTCGGCGGCCGTGCGGGGCGCCCGGGCCGCCCGCAGGATCTGGCCGAGCGCGCGGCCCCGGTCGCGCTGGCCTTCGGTCAGGGGAGTGCGAACCATGCTCGAACGATAGCCCATTGCACGTATAGATCGACTGGTATAAAAATACCAGTCGATCTATACGATGCAGTGGACGGAGACTCCGCAATGGTCACCATCAAGGGCCCCGAGGAACTGCGGCGGATGCGCGAGGCCGGGCGTGTCGTCGCCCGCGCGCTGGCCGCCGCCCAGGAGGCGGCCCGCCCGGGAACCACCCCACGGGAGCTGGACGAGGTCGCCGCCGGCCTCATCGCCGACGCGGGCGCGCGCCCCTCCTTCACCGGCTACCGCCCCTCGCCCGCCTACGCGCCCTACCCGGCGGTGCTGTGCGTGTCGGTCAACGACACCGTGGTCCACGGCATCCCCGGGACGGTCCCCCTGGAGGAGGGGGACGTCGTCTCCGTCGACTGCGGGGCGATCGTCGACGGCTTCCACGGCGACGCCGCCCGCACCTTCACCGTCGGCGCCGGGGACCCCGGGGCGCAGCGCCTCATCGCCGCCACCGAGAAGGCCTACGAGGCCGCCCTGGAGCACATGGTGCCCGGCGCGCGCCTGAGCGATCTCTCGCACGCCATCGAGAGCACGGCGCGGGCCGAGGGGTTCGGCATCGTCGAGGACCAGGGCGGGCACGGCATCGGCACCGAGATGCACGAGGACCCCCACCTCGCCAACACCGGGCGCCCCGGGCGCGGGCCGCGCCTGCGCGAGGGGCTGGTGCTGGCGATCGAGCCGCTGCTGACCGAGGGAGGCTCGGACGGGAGCCGCCTTCTGGCCGACGGGTGGTCCATCGCCACGGCCGACGGCTCGCGCGCGGCGCACCACGAGAACACCGTGGCGGTGACGGCCGAGGGGCCGTGGGTGCTCACCGCCCTGTGAGGCCGGTGCGCGGGGGTCAGTCCCGGGCGTCGCGCTTCTCGCGCCAGCGGTCGAAGAGCAGCGGCAGCTCGTCGAACATGAAGTCATAGAAGTCGTACATCTCCTGCAGGCGCCCGCGCGCCAGGCTGTCCTCGCCGGTGGCCGCGATGCCCGCCTCGGCCGCGGCCATCATCTTGCGCACGACCTCGTTCTGCCTGCTGTACAGCCGCTCCCAGGCGTCGCGGCGCAGCCGGTGGTGGTCGCGGCGGCTGCCCGGCACGGGTACGCGCTCCAGCATGCCGACGTGGTGCAGCGTCTTGAGCGCTCCGGAGACCGAGCCCTGGCTCACGTCCAGCTCCTCGGCCAGCTCGCCCAGGGTGAGCGAGGGCTTCTCGGTGAACAGGAACGCCGCCATCACCCGCGCCGACATGCGCTGCATGCCGAAGTCGGAGAGCATCAGGGCGAGCTCTTCGGCGTGCCTGCGCTGGTCGTTCTGGGCGGACAATGGGACCTCCGGTCCGGTGGGCGACACCCGCCATGATAGCCGCCCTTCAGAAACTTCCGAAGACAGGTGGGAACAGGCGGGTGAGCGGCCCGGCCGTCCTCTTGCTGGATTCTCGGCCATGCGGTCGGAAACCGAGCCGGGCGGCCAGGACGCCGCGGGCTGGGGCGGCCTGGCCATGACCGCCGCCGGGGCCGCGCTGCTCCCGGTGAGCGCCACCGCCCCTGAGGACCTGGACCCGCTGTCCCCCAAGGCGCTGGCCGACCCGGTGTTCGAGGGCCTCTTGTCGGTGGGCGCCATCCTGGTGCTGCTCTGGCTGTTCCAGCGCTTCTTCAACCGCCAGGGCCCCGTCGCCCGCTTCCTGTCCGCCAACGCCTACGGCGTGTACTTCCTGCACCCCGTGGTGCTGGTCGGCGCCGGGATGCTCCTGTCCGGGTGGCAGGCCCCGGCCCTGGCCAAGTTCGCGGTCCTGGGCGCGATCGCGCTTCCGGTGTGCTGGGCAGCGGCCCAGGGGATGCGCTCTCTCCCGTATGCCGAGCGCGTCTTCTGACGCGGAGCGCCCGACACGTACCGTTCGACCGACACACCCGAGGGAGAGGGGAAGGCATGGGCGCCTTCAGCGGAAAGACCGTCCTGGTCACCGGCGGCGCGAGCGGCATCGGCGCCGCCACGGTCCGCCGCGCGGCGGCCGACGGCGGCCGTGTGCTGATCGCCGACGTCGCCGAAGAGGCCGGGACCGCCCTGGCCGCCGAGACGGGGGCGCGGTTCGTGCGCACCGACGTCTCCCGGTTCGCCGACATGGAGGCGGCCGTGGCCGCCGCCCTGGAGATCGGCGGGCTGGACGTCCTCCACCTCAACGCGGGCGTCGGCGGCCCCAGCGAAGGGCTGGCGGACCGCGGGGTGCCCTACGACCTGGACGCCTACCGAAGGACGGTGGGCGTCAACCTGGACGGCGCGGTGTACGGGGTGCACGCCGCGCTACCGCACATGCGCCACCGCGCGGGCGCGGCGGTCGTGGTCACCTCCAGCGTCGCCGGGCTGATCTCTCCGCCCCAGGGGGAGGTCTACTCGGCGACCAAGCACGCCCTCATCGGGCTCACCCGCTCGTTGGCGGCGACATTCGCCGACGACCCGATCACCTTCAACGCCGTGTGCCCCGGCTTCGTCGACACCCCGATGATCGCCGGTATGGAGCAGGTCATCGAGCAGATGGGCCTGACCGGCGCGGTCATCCCGCCCGAGGAGGTCGCCGCGCTGGTGGAGCGCATCGTCGCCGACGGCGGCGACGGCGAGGTGTGGATCGCGCGCAAGGGCGGCGCCGTGCGCCACGCGTTCCCCGACCCGGCGGCCCTCCTGGGGGTCGATACGGCCCAGGGAGGTGGCGGCGGGTAGCCGACCGGCCGCCACCCGACGGCGCGGGGAGGCCCCTCGGCGGGCTGCCTGGTGCCGGGGGCCGACGCTTGGCAGGCTTGGCCCATGAGCGTCATCGTGATCGGCGGGGGCATCGTCGGAGCGAGCGCCGCCTACCACCTGGTGCGGCGCGGCGTGTCCACCACCCTGGTCGACGCGGCCCTGCCGGGCCAGGCCACCGCGGCCGGGGCCGGGATCGTCTTCCCCTGGCCGTTCCCGTGGGAGGCCCCGCAGCACCAGGCCTTCGCGCTCCGGGCGGCCGACCACTACCCGGCCCTCGTGCACGCCCTGGAGGCCGAGGGGCGCGCCACCGGCTACAGGAGGGTGGGCGGGCTGTCGGTGGCCACCGACCCCCACATCCTCGACCGCGACGCCCGGGTCCTCACCGATCTGGTCGACCTTCCCGGGTACGAAGGGCTGGGGCGGGTGCGCCGCCTGCGGCGCGGCGGCCCCCGGGAGCTGTTCCCCGCCCTGCCCGAGGACGTCGAGGGCGTGCACGTGGAGGGCATGGCGCGCGTCAACGGGGGGATGATGCGCGATGCCCTGTTCACCGCCGCCGAGGAGCGCGGCCTGCGCTACCTCAAAGGCGCGGCCGAACTCACGGCCGCCGGCGGCCGGGTGCGCGGAGTACGCGCGGCGGGGGAGGAGCTGGCGGCCGACGCGGTGGTCGTCGCGGCCGGGGCTTGGACCGCCGAGCTGCTGCGCCCCTTCGGGGTGGACGTGCCCGTGTACCCCGTGCGCGGGCAGATCGTGCACACGGCCCTTCCGGGTGCGCACACCCGCGACTGGCCGGTGCTGCGCTTCCCCGGCACCGACCGGTACATGCTCGGCATGCCGCCCGACCGGGTGATCCTGTCGGGCACCCGCGAGCCGTGGGCGGGCTTCGACCACCGCGCCACCGTCGACGGCGTCCTGCAGGGGCTGTCCGACGCGGTGTCGGCGGTCCCGGCCCTGGGCGAGGCCACGGTGGTGGAGACGCGGGTGGGCTTCCGGCCGGGCAGCCGGGACGACCTGCAGCTGCTCGGGCCGGTCGGGGCGCTGTCGGGCGTGGTGGTGGCCACGGGACTGGGCGCCAACGGCCTGACGTTCGGGCCCTACCAGGGGGCGGTGGCAGCGACGCTGGCCGTCGGCGAGGAGCCGGAGGCCGACGTCTCGGCGTTCCGGCCCGACCGCGTGGCCCCCGATCCGGGGAGCGCCGCGGCCGAGTAGGTTGCCGGGTCGGCAACGAACGTGGCCCGCACGGGCGGGACGGTGCACGATCGCCTCCGATGCACACCCAGGGCCCCAGGGCCCGCGACACCTTCGGAGGCGAAGAGATGGACGACGCGAGCGGGCCGGAGGAGTCGGCGCCGGTCCTGCGTGGCGCCTCGGTACTCGCCGACGTGTTCTCTCCGGAGAGCGAGGCCCGGGTCTGCGCACTCGTCCTGGGGGAGCGGCGGCACGGGCTGCCGGGGCTGCCCTCCGAGGGCGCCCCTGTCCACACCTGACCGCGCGCCTCCACGGAGGCACGCGCGCTTGTGGGGTGTCGACCGGCGCCCCGCCGTCGGCGGGCGGCCTTTGGCCGCCCGCCGGGCTCAGGCGGCCTGGAACGAGCGCCGGGACAGGCCCACGCCGTACCCGTCGAGCGTCGTGGTCACCGGCGCGGTGGGGTCGGTGGCCGCGCCGAGGGTCACGAACAGCGGGGTGAAGTGCTCGACCGTGGGGTGGGCGTAGGGCATGCCCGGGGCGGCGGTGCGGAATCGGGCGAGCTCGGCGACGTCGCCGCGGGCCAGCGCGTCGGCGGCCCAGGCGTCGAAGTCGGCCGACCAGCCGGGCACCCGGTTCTCCTGGAACATCTCCCGGGTCAGGTAGGGCAGGCCGTGGGTCATGTGGCCCGAGCCGACCACCAGCACGCCCTGCTCGCGCAGCGGGCGCAGCCGCCCGCCGATGTCCAGCAGCCGGTCCGGGACCTCGGTGGGCAGGCTGAGCTGCAGGACCGGGACGTCGGCCTCCGGGTACATGATCTTCAGCGGGACCCACGCCCCGTGGTCCAGGCCGCGCCGGGCGTGCCGGTGGACCTGCTCGGTGTCGGGCATGAGCCCGGCGACCTGCTGCGCGAGGTCTCCGGCGTCGGGGGTGTCGTAGCGGAAGCCGTGGTAGAGCGGGTCGAACCCGGAGAAGTCGTAGACCAGCTCGTCGGGGCGGTCGGCGCTGAGCGACAGCGGCGCGGACTCCCAGTGTGCGGAGACGACCAGGATCGCCTTGGGCCTGGGCAGGGCGCGGGCCCACTCGTGCAGGGGGGCGAGCCACTCGGGGCTCTGGAAGGGCAGCGGCCCGCCGCCGTGGGACAGGTAGAGGCTGGGCAGCGGGCCGTCCTCGGGGGTCCAGGGCCGGTGCGGTTCGGCGGCCTGGAGGGCGGCCGCGCGGCGCAGGTGGGCGGCGAACGGGTGCTCGGCCGGGATCCGGGCGTCGGCGGCGGCGGTCGAGGTGGTGCGGGGCGCGGTCATGGGGACTCCTCGAAGGTGCGGCCGCTCGCGGCAGGGCGGCGTTTGGCTGTCCCGCCGCCGACGCGCCTGGGAAGTCCGAGGCCGCCGGGGCGGGGTGTCCGTCTGGGAGAATCGGTTGTCGCGACAACTTTCATTATGCCCAGCGAACTTGTTGCTACAACCATTCCTGGTGAGGATGTGACCGTGGACACTCCCTGGCTCGACCGGCGCCAGCTGCGCGCGTGGATCCGGCTGCGGGCGGTACTGGAACTGCTCCCCGGCGTCCTGGACGCGCAGCTCCGGCACGACTCCGACATCACCGAGTTCGAGTACTTCGTGCTCGCGGTCCTCTCCGAGGCCCCGGAGCGGACGCTGCGCATGACCGAACTGGCGGCGCGCACCAACGCCACCCTGCCCCGGCTGTCGCACGTGGTGGCCCGCATGGAGCGCCGGGAGCTGGTGGAGCGCTTCCCCTGCCCCGAGGACCGGCGGGCCACCAACGCCCGGATGGCGCGGGCCGGGTGGGACACGCTGCGCCGGGCCGCGCCCGGGCACGTGGCCACCGTCCGGCACCACGTCATCGACGCGCTCACCGACGAGCAGGTCGACCAGCTCGCCGACATCTGCGAAGCGCTGCTGGCCAGACTCGACCCGTCGGGGACGATGTCGGCGATCTACACGCGGCACGACGAGCCAGGTGGCGAGGAGCCGACGCCCGGGGAGGGACGCACCGGCGATCCCTGACGGCGCCCTGCACCGCCCCCTCAGGCGGTCAGGAATCGAGAAGTGCCCGCCGTGTGGCCGCGACTAGCGTGGGAACACCTTGTTCACGCGGCTGACCAGGAGCGACGCACGATGAGCGACGAATCGACGGGCACCCCGGGCTTCTCCGAGGAGGAGCGCGCCTCACTGAAGGCACGCGCCGAGGAGCTCAAGGCGGAGGCGCGCGGGGGCCGGGGGGCGAAGAAGGCGGCCGCCGACGCGGCGGCGGTCCTGAAGAAGATCGCCGACATGCCCGCGCCCGACGGGGCGCTTGCGGCGCGCGTCCACGAGGCCGTCACCTCCGCGGCCCCCGACCTGGCCCCCAAGCTGTGGTACGGCCAGCCCGCCTACGCCAGGGACGGCAAGGTGGTGTGCTTCTTCCGCAGCGGTCAGGCGGACAAGGAGCGGTACTCGGCCTTCGGCTTCACCCCCGAGGCCGCGCTGGACGAGGCGGGAGGCATGTGGCCGACCGCCTACGCCCTGACGGAGGACCTGACCGAGGAGGGCGAGGCGGCCATCCGGGACCTGGTCGAGAAGGCCGTGAGCTGACCGGTCGGGGGCGGGGCGACGCCAGGGGCCCGTGCACGAACGTCTCTGGGGCGTGTTTCTCGGAGGCTCTTCGATCAGCGAGCGGCCGTCGCCGCCTTCCGTGTCGGCTTCGCCAGGTTGCGCGATGGACCCTCGATCATTGGTGGGAGATCGCTGAACCGGCTGCGGACACGGCGAAGGGCGCCCGCGGTCGGTGTGTGCGGGCCGGGTGCGCCGGAGGATCGGGGCGTCGGGGCGGTGGTCCGGACGCTGAAGGGCCGGCTGGGGCCGGTGTGTGCCGGAGGGGCCGCGCGCTCTGCGCCGCGGTCCGGCGCGCCCGGCTGGTCGGCGCCCCGGTCAAGCGGTTGCCGGTGGTCGTCGGCCACTGATCGGGGCACACATTTCCCATCAACGATCTAGGGGCCGCCCCCGAGCGCGGCGAGGGTCGCCGCTGTCAGCGGCTCGGACCGGTTCGGGCAGCGCCCGAGGGCTTCGGAGCCGGGGCGGGCCGGTCCCAGAGCCGCGACGGGCGCACTCGCCTGGTCGAAGGAGATTCCACGGACGCGACTCGGGGCGGTCGCCGGGGCGGCGAGAGCTCCCGCGGCAATTCGGTTGTCCAGCGGTGGGCGGCCCCACTAGCGTGCCGCCGTGGACCTCTTCTCGCGCTCGTGGGACGCCCTTCTCGCCGCCGTCGCCGACCTGTCCGACGAGGACTTCGCCCGCCCCTCCGGCTGTTCCGGGTGGCTCGTGCGGGATCTCGTGTGCCACCTGGTGATCGACTCCCAAGACGTCCTGATCACCCTGGCCACCCCGGTCGACGCCGAGCCCACGCACGACGAGGCGGCCTACTGGCACGTCTCCTCCGAACCGCCCTCCGGCGACGACCCGCTCGACGCGCTGACCGTGCGGATGGCCGCCGCCTATCAGGACCCCGCCCTTCTCACGTTCCACCTCGACGACGTCGGCTCGGCGGCCGGGCGCGCCGCGCGCCTCGCCGACCCGGGCCGGACCGTGAGCACCAAGGGCCAGGTCATCACCGTCGCCGACTACCTGACCGCCTACGTGATGGAGTGGACGCTGCACCACCTCGACCTTGCCGCCGGGGTGCCGGAGGCGGCCGGGCCGCCGGAGGAGAGCCTCGCGCGGTCCCGCGCGATGCTGGAGAAGATCGCCGGGCAGGCCTTCCCCGCCTCGCTCTCCGACACCGACGCCCTCCTCGTGGGCACCGGCCGCCGCGCACCGACAGAGGAGGAGCGTTCGGCCCTGGGCCCCCTGGCCGCGCGCCTGCCGTTCGTCCTCGCCTGAACAGCCGCCCGCCCGGCCCCGGCCGCCCACGCCGAAGGGCCCGCCCCTCGCAGAGGCGGGCCCTTCGCGACCGGCTCCGGGCCGACGGGCGCCCCCGCGCCCGGCACCTCCTGCGGCCTTCAGGAGGCCGGGGACCAGGGGGTGAAGCGGGGCAGCCACGCCCGCACGTTCCTGCGGTAGTCCGCGTACTCCTCGCCGAAGAGCCGGACCAGCGTCGGCTCCTCGTAGAACCGGACGAACGTCGCGGCGATCGCCCACGCCACCGCCGTGTACACCAGCACCCCCACGGAGGCGAACAGCAGCGCCTGGCCGATGAGGGCCCCGACGATCGCCACGTACATCGGGTTGCGCACGAACCGGTTGAAGCCGTCGACCACCAGGTGCTCGGTGGGCGCCGCGGGGATGGGCACGCCCCGGGCCCGGGTGAACTCGACGAAGGCGTGGACCAGGACGGCCAGGCCCACGCAGATCAGAATCACCCCCACCGCCTGGGCCGGGATCCAGGCCGCCGACGTCTCGGGCAGCCGCCAGCGGGTGATGAGCCAGGGGATGACGCCGACCACCGTGCCCGGGGCGGCGATGAAGAACAGTGTGCTGCCGGCGGCAGCCGCCTTGATGGAACGCATGGCGCTTTCTCCGTTCTGTCGTATCCGTCGTGTCCGTCTCGCTTGTCGCCCTGCTGCCGCCGCCGCGTCCGCCGCACGGCTCCTCAGCCCGCGCCGCCTGCGCCTCCCGCGTCGTCGGCACCGCCGGTCCCGGGCACCGCTATCGCGCGCAGGCAGGCGTCGGCGAGCACCTCGCACGCCTCCTCCAGCGGAGGCAGGGCGGCCTCCTCGCGGATCTCCAGGACCGGGCGCAGCATCAGGTGCACCGCCACCGGGCCGAGGATCTGTTGGATCAGCAGCGGCAGGGGCATCGGCACCACGCGCCCGGCGCGGACGTGGGGGAGGAGCAGGCCGCCCATGGCGGCGACCAGGCGGGGGAATCCCGCACGGAACATCGCGCTGCCGGGGCCGTCAGGGCGGCTCGCGGTGTCGGCGAGCAGCGCGGGCATGACCCGGGGGCGCCGCTGGAACGCCTCGACCAGCGCGGTGTGCAGCGCCCGCACGGTGCCCTCCAGGTCCGCGGGCGGCGCGGCGGCCAGCCGCTCCAGCTCGCGCACCGGCCCGTAGCGGTCGAAGACCGCGGCCAGGAGGCCGTCGCGGCCGTCGACGACGGCGTGCAGGCCGGGCAGCGAGCACTCGGCCGCGTCGGCGACGGCGTCCATGGTCAGCGCGCCCAGCCCGTGCTCGTCGATGATCCGCGCGGCGGCGGCGATGGCCCGTTCGCGCACGGGGGGGCGGGCGCCCGGGTCGACGCCCGCCGCGCGCACGGCCTCGTCGAGTGCGGCCCGGGTGCCGCCCAGGCGCCGCAGCAGCGTGCTGCGGGACACCCCGGCGGCGGACGCGATGGCGTTCACCGGCACCGACGCGACGTCGGTCCCGCGCTCACGGGCGGCGGCGATGGCGGCGTCGACGAACTCCTGTGGAACTCGATCCTTCATGGCATCTGATACTAGCCTTTATCTAGCGTCATGTCACGTGTCAGTGCGCGGATCCTCCGACGCCCCAGGTGGATCCGCACATCCGCAGGCCGATCGCGCGCCCCGCCGTCCGGCCCGCGCCCCGGCGCCTGTCGCCGCCGGGGGGCTAGCATCGCCGCATGAACCGCCACCACCGCATCGACTACATCGAGTTCGGCGTGACCGACCTGCCCGCCGCCAAGCGCTTCTACGAGGCCGCCTTCGGCTGGGAGTTCACCGACTACGGCGACTCCTACGCCGGTATCGCCGGTGCCCCCGGCGGCCCCGAGGCCGGCGGCCTCGCCCGCGTCGACAGGGTCGAGGCGGGAGGTCCGCTCGTGGTCGTCTACAGCGACGACCTGGACGCCTCGCGCGTGGCCGTCGAGGCCGCCGGGGGCACCGTCACCACCGAGCCGTTCGACTTCCCCGGGGGCCGCCGGTTCCACTTCGCCGACCCCTCCGGGAACGTGCTGGCCGTGTGGACGCAGGCCGACTGACCACACCGTCCTGGGCGGACCGGCCCCATCGCGCCCGCGCGGGCGTCCCGCCGTGCGGCCGGGGCCCGGTCGCACGGCGCCTACACCGGGCCGTCCTTCAGAACGCGTTCGAGCGCCGCCCGGCCCTCCGCTCCCGGACGCTCAGCCGTGGTCCCGGGCCTGGTCGGCCGCGCCGTCCGCCATGCTCCAGCTCGCCAGCAGGCCGAGGGTCCGCTCGGACTCCGAGCCCGGATCGGCGGTGTACACGCACACGGTCTGCCCCTCGTCGGCCGGGAGCGCGAGCGTCTCGTGCTGCAGGGTCAGCGGCCCCACGACCGGGTGCCGGAACCGCTGGGGGCCGTAGGAGCACTGGCCCACGCGGTGCCGGTCCCACCACCCGCCGAACTCGGGCACCTTGGCCATGAACTCGCCCACCAGCTCGTTGAGCAGCCGGTCGTCGGGGTGGCGGCCGGCGGACAGGCGCAGGTTGGCGACCACCTCCTGGGCGACCTCCTCCCAGTCCTCGTACAGCTCCCGGGCGTCGGGTTCGAGCAGGACGTGCCGGGCCAGGTTCCGCTCCCGGTAGGGGAGCGCCTCGAAGTCGGCGATCAGCGCCCGCGCCAGCCGGTTGGCCGCCAGCACGTCCTTGCGGTGGTTGACCACGAGTGCGGGGGTGACCCCGTTGAAGACCTCCAGCATCCGGTGGACCTCCGGCCGCACCCGCTGCACGCCCCCGCTCCGGCCGCCTGGGCCCTGCACGTCCCTGCGCGGGCGCGCCAGCTCGAACAGGTGGTCGCGCTCGACGCCGTCCAGGCGCAGCGCGCGGGCGACGGCCGACAGGACCGACTCCGACACGTGCGGGTGCCGCCCCTGTTCGAGCCGGGTGTAGTAGTCCGTGCTGACCCCCGCCAGGTGGGCGACCTCCTCGCGCCGCAGGCCGGGCACGCGGCGCACGCCGCCGCCGGGGAGCGCGCCCGCCTCGTGGGGGCTGAGCCGTGCGCGGCGCGAGCGCAGGAAACCGCCGAGTTCGGAATCACCGTCCATGCAGCCCAGTATCACCGCGCGCCGTGGGCCCCCGCCCGGCGAGGGTGGCCCAGTCGGACCCAGGTTCGGCCGGGCCCGTCTACGCCGCCCGAGGGCCCCGGCAGGGCGCGAGTGTGGATGCGAGGCCGACGCCGCCCCGGCAGGGCGGGCGGGTCGGCGCCCGGACACACGCGTCGAAGGAGACTCTGCTGTGAGCACCATCGGACTGATCGGAAGCGGCAACATCGGGGGCACCGTCGCCCGCCTGGCGGTCCAGGCCGGGCACGAGGTCGTGCTGAGCAACCGGCGCGGCCCCCACACCCTGAAGGACCTGGTGGCCGAGCTGGGGCCGTCGGCCACGGCGGCCACACCGGCCGAGGCGGCCGCCGCCGGGGACATCGTGGTGGTCTCCATCCCCTTGGAGGCCTCCGCCTCGGTCCCGGTGGCCGAACTGCGCGGCAAGGCCGTCATCGACACCAACAACTACTACCCGGGGCGCGACGGGCGGATCCCCGAGCTGGACGCCGAGACCACGACCACCAGCGAGATGCTGCAGGCCCACCTGCCGGAGTCGAAGGTGGTCAAGGGCTTCAACAACATCTACTTCGTGCACCTGCGCAACCTGGCCCGGCCGGACGTGCCGGCCGGGCACCCGGAGCGGACGGCGCTGCCGATCGCCGGGGACGACGACGGGGCCAAGCGGGCCGTGTCCGAGCTGATCGACTCGCTCGGCTACGACACCGTGGACGCGGGGCCGCTGGCGGAGGGGTGGCGCTTCCAGCGGGACACGGCCGCCTACACGGCCCTGTACATCGGGGAGGGGTACGACACCCCCGGCCCGAACAAGGAGTTCGACGCTGGCCCCGGCGCCCCGGCTTCGGCAGAGACGGTGCGGGAGGCCCTGGCCCGCTCCAAGCGCTACCGGGACATTTGACCACCCGGAAGTGCCGGACGGAAAAGCGGCGGATCCGGGGGCGATCGCGACTCCACCCCGGGAGTTGAAGGCTCCCCCGTCTGAAGGCGCGGAACTCTTGCCTCCATGGCGTGTGTGGGGATTCACGGCTCAGGCAGCCGTCCGGGCCTGCGGCCCGGGCGGTCTTAGGCCCTCGACACCGTCCGGGGTCCAACCGGCCCGGACCAGCATCACGCGCGCGGAGTTCTTGTCCCTGGGGGATATGACTCCGCACGCGGTGCAGGCATAGGTCCTCTCGGAAAGCGGCAGTGCGTGCTTGGTTCTCGCTCCGCACGCCGCACAGTCCATCGTGGTGTGCCCGGGGTGCACCAGCCGCACCTCGCGCCCGTGCTTGCGGCCCATCTCGACCAGCGCCGCCTTGGTGGCGCTGATCGCGGCGTCGGCCGCCTTGCGGGCCATGGTGGTCGTGGCCAGAAACTTCGGTTTGAAGTCCTCCACCGCGATGCGGTCGTGGTCGCGCACCAGGCGCTTGGCCCACGTGCGGCCGGTGTCTTGGCGTTGGCGCGCGACCTTCCTGTGCAGCTTCGCGGCCCGGCGGGCGGCCTTGCGGTAGCCCCTGGACTGGGCTTTGCCTTTGGGGCTGCGCCGTCGGGCCATCATTCGCTGGTACTTGGCGAGCTTGGCCGCGGTTTTCCTTCCGTGCCGGGGGTGGGGAAGGTCGTGGTCGTCGGAGGTGGTGGTCGCGACCTCTTTCACCCCCCAGTCGACGCCGCCCGCACGCCCGGTCTCCGGGAGCGGCTCCACGGCCGCGGGCACGACGAACGAGGCGTACCAGTGCCCCAGCGCGTCGCGGTAGATCCGGACCGATGACGGGTCGGCGAGCAGGTTCCGCGACCACACCACCCGGACCGCGATCCCCCCGGCCAGGTGCAACACGCCGTCCTTGAGCCGGAAGCCCCGACGGGTGTAGTTCAGGCTCGGATCGGCCTGGTCGCGCTTTTTGAACCGGGGCATGCCCGCACGCCGATGCACGGGCAGCCGGGCCTTGATGTCCTTCAGGGCCTTGGCCCGCGACTTGGCGAAGTCACGGACGGTCTGCTGCTGCGGCACCGAGGTGCCCTTACGCATCCACCGCCTGGCCGAGCGCCACCCGGTCAGCATCCTGCCCAGCCGCGCCGGACCGCACTTCTCGCGGGCCCTGTGCGCGGCCTTGGAAGCGGCCACGCACTGGTTCCACACCCACCGGCACCGCCCCCACTCCTTCTGCAGGGAGCGCCGCGCGGTGGCCGACAAGCGCAGACGGTAGGTGTACCGGGCATGACCGGCACCTTCCTCCGCCTTCGCCTGCTCTTCCATGACCATCAAGCTATCGGGGAGGTACGACATTCGCGGGATCGGCGGGATGCCGGTGCCCACTGTCCCGCTACGCGGAGAGCCCCGGATTCCTTCCCGTCCCGAAGGACAGGGCTACCTCCGGGAGGACCTGTGAACCGCCACTTGTTCGAGAAGATCACCGCGACCGGCGTGCGCTACGGCTCCGGTGCGAGCCCTGGCCTGGTCGGGCGTCACATTCCCGACGTCGAGCCCCTCGGCGCCGACGGCTGGGTGGACCGGGTCGACCATGTCGTGGACTCCACTGTGGACCCCGCCGCGCTGGATGCGCCGGGTGTCCTGCTGCGCCCCGACGGGCACGTGGCGTGGATCGGCGGCGACCAGGGGGACCTGGAAGCGCACCTGGCCCACTGGTTCGGCGAGCCCGCCGACCGGCCGCGCCCGGATCGCCGAAAGAGCCGGTGAGGAGGGCCGGGCGGCCCTCCGGCCGCGCCGTCAGTTCTTGGCGAAGGCGTGCTGGTTGCCGGAGGAGTAGGCCTGGACCTGTTCGGTCCAGGCCGCGATGGCGGCCTCCTCCTGCCGGTCGCGGATGCACTTGGCGAGGGTGAACGTCGAGGTGATCACGAAGAGCAGCGCCATCCCCAAATAGGCGCGGATCCAGACGTCGACGGGCAGCAGTGCCACACCGGCGCACAACCCGACGCTGGAGACGCCGAAGGCGATGATCGACTGCAGGTAGAAGGCGGGGGTGACCTTGGTGTTCACGGGGGGTGTCGTCATGCCGCCAGGATGCCCCACGCCCGGGCCGGGGGGATGAGTACGCGTACTCAACGGCGGCACACGTCTCGCCGGAGGCCGCGACATATTCCTTGACACGAATATTCTTGGTGGAGAATACTTCGGTCCATGGACGCACTCCTCTCCGCACTGGCCGACCCGGCCCGGTGGCGGCTCGTGGGGCTGCTGGCCGAGCGCCCCCGCCCGGTCGGCGTCCTCGCGCGGCTCGCCGGGGCGCGCCAACCGCAGACCACCAAGCACCTGCAGGCCTTGGAGCGGGCGGGCGTCGTCACCTCCCAACGCAGCGGCACGCGCCGCATCTACGCACTGGACTCGGCCCCGCTGCGGGAGCTGNNNCCGGCGGGGCCGGCCCGCCGCTCTGGACCGGCTGGCCGACACCGCCGAACAGGCCGGAGGCGCCTATGAGGCCTTCGGCCGCTACGAGGGCAATCTGCGTGCCGAGCGCGCCGCCGCCGACGGGCCGGGATGGGCCGACGGGCGCACGTTCACCTTCCATCGCTTGCTCCCCGCCCCGCCCGCCCGGGTCTGGCGGCACCTGACCGAGGCCCACCTGCTCGCCCGCTGGTGGACGCCGGACGACCTGCGCGTCAGCGAGCTCGTCTTCGAGGCGCGGCCGGGCGGGCGCATCGTCCACGCCTACCGCGAGGCCGAGGACACCGACGGCTCCGACCCGGTCGCCGGGTACGCGGAGGGCGCGGTCGAGGAGGTCCGCCCCGGCGAGCGCCTCGCCTACCGGCTCTCGCCGCTGACACCCGGCGGCGCCCCGGCCTTCACCGCGCACGTCGAGCTGGCCCTGGCCCCGACCCCGGCCGGGACCGACCTGGACGTCCGCTTCCGCGTCGCCGACAGCACCGTGGAGTCCGCCGACTTCATCGCGGGTGTGGAGATCGGCTTCGGCCAGAGCCTCGACACCCTCGCGGCGGCGCTCGCCGCAGAGCCCGACCCCGCCCCCGAACCCGGCGGACCGGAACCGCAGGACACACCGCACGACTCACGGAGGACGCCATGACCCGCACCACCGGCCGCAGAGTGGCCGCCAACCTGGTCCTGAGCCTCGACGGCCGCTACAACGGCCCCGGCGGGCCCGGCGACTTCGCCGCGTTCGCGCCCTACGTCGGCTCCGAGGTCTCCCGCAGGCAGATGTCGCGCATCTGGCCGGAGGCCACGACGGCCCTGCTCGGCCGCCTCAACGCCGAGGGGTTCATGGCGTACTGGCCCCCGCTGGCCGAGGACGACGACGCCGACCCCCACGACCGCGGGTATGCGAAGTGGCTGGTCGACACCGAGAAGGTGGTCTTCTCCACGACGCTGGCCGAAGCGCCGTGGGAGCGAACGCGCGTGGTGAACGCCCCCGCCGCGGAGGTGGTCGCCGAACTGAAGGCCGAGGGGGAGGGCGACATCCTCGCCAACAACAGCTCCAGCATCATCAAGCCGCTGTTGGAGGCCGACCTCGTCGACCGGCTGTACCTGCTGCTCGTCCCGGAGATCGCCGGGGGCGGGCAGCGGCTGTTCGAGGACGGGCTCCCCGCCACGAAGTGGACCCTCGCCGAACAGGAGACCGGCGCCACGGGCGAAATCGCCCTGGTCTACGACCGGGCGCGCTGAGCGTGCGGCGGCCCCTGCCGCACCCGTTCCGACGGGCGCGGCAGGGGCCGCTCACCGTCCGCCCGCCCCTGCGGTGGAGGCCCGCCGTCGCCCGAGCGGTCCGGTAGCGGGAGGCCGCGCAGGTGGGGCAGGAGAGGAGAGCACCCCGATGTGCACAGATGGCGCGTCTGGGCCGAGCACGCCGAAGAGGCGACCGTCGACGGTGTCCGACCCCGACTCCCCTTTGTGCTGCAGCCACGGCGGTCTCATGGCCGGGAAGGCACAGTGGCGCGCCTCGGCGAGGTCCGGCCCGTGTCCCTCGTCTGTCCCCGCCCCGCTCGGGCGGGCTGGCCGGTCGGCTCGCTTCGGTCCGGTGGATCATCGCCCTCGGGGTATGAGGACGGGCTCTACTTGAGGACAGGCGTTGTCCTCATTGCGTGCGAAGGTGGGAATTGAGCAGGAGGGACACCCCACCCGCTCACCCGCCGCGGCCGCACCGCCCCGATGCGGTGCACCGGCTGCCGACGCCCCAGAGGGAGCACGCCCCGATGACCGTTCTGACCGCCCGGGACCTCAACCGCGCGACGCTCGCCCGGCAGATGCTCCTGGAACGCGCCGACGCCACGGCGCTGGAAGCCGTGGCCCACCTGTGCGGCCTGCAGGCCCAGGAGCCGCAGGAGCCGTTCGTCGGGCTGTGGTCGCGGCTGCGCGCCTTCACGCCGGGGGAGCTGTCGGGGCTGCTGAGCGACCGCAAGGTGGCGCGCACTCACCTGATGCGCCGCACCGTCCACCTGGTCACCACCGACGACGCGGTCGCCTGGCGGCCGCGCCACCAGGCCATGCTGCTCCAGCGCGGCGCGACCGCCTACCGGAGGGAACTGGAGGGGGCCGACCCGGAGGAGATCGCGGCGGCGGGCCGACAAGTGCTGGCCGACGGCCAGGGGCGCTCGTCGGCCGACCTGGCGCGGGCGGTCGCCGAGCGGTGTCCGGAGGCCGTCGGGCAGGCGGGCACGCGGGCGCTGGGGGAGCTGCTGATGGGGCTCATCCCGATCGTGCAGCTCCCGCCGCGCGGGCTGTGGCGGGAGCGGGCAGGGGTGCGCAACATCCCGTTGGCGGCCTGGGCCGGGCAGGAGGTCGACCTCGCCGTGCCGCAGGACGCGGACGGATCCGACCCGGTCGGGCGGGAGCTGGTGCGGCGCTACCTGGCGGCGTTCGGGCCCGCCGCGACCGCCGACCTGCGGGCCTGGTGCGGCCTGGCCGGGCTTCCGGCCGCCGTCAAGGCGGTCCGCGGCGAACTGGTCTCCTTCCGCGACGAGCAGGGCCGGGAGCTGCTCGACCTGCCCGACGCCCCGCGCCCCGACCCCGACGTCCCCGCGCCGGTGCGGTTCCTCCCGGCCTTCGACAACGCGGTCCTGGGCTACCAGGACCGCAGCCGGATCATCGACGACGCCCACCGCTGGGTGTCGGTGGCCGGGGAGCGCGTCGTCCTGGTGGACGGGCGGGTATCGGCGACCTGGACCGTCGAGGAGGACACCGTCGTGGTCACCCCGCTGCGCGCCCTGAGCCGCGCCGAGCGGGAATCCGTCGGGGCGGAAGGGGAGGAGGCGGCGTCCTTCCTTTCGGAGGGCGGCAGCCGCCGGGTGCGGGTGGAGTCGCCGACGGTCTGAGCGGCTCCGCCGTGCCCGCCCCCCGGCCCCTCGCTCAGCGGTGCGGCGGGTAGGGCGGGTGGTACTGCTGCTGCGGGTGTCCCTGCGGGGCGCCGTGCCACCCGCCGTGCTGGGGCTGGCCGTGCCACTGCTGCTGGGGCTGCTGCGGGTAGCCGTGCGTCTGGCCCGGCCACTGCTGAGGGTGCTGTTGCGGGTGGTACTGCTGCTGGTAGTGGTGCTGCTGGTGGGCGGCCTGCTGGGCCGCCTTGGCCTCTCGCCTGCGGTTCAGGCGGTCGTTGATCTGCTTAGACCTGGCCCGGGTGACGAAGAAGTAGGCGGCGCCGAGCAGGAAGAGGAAGACGCCGCCGCCGAGCGACTGCAGCCCGCGCTCGACCTCGCCGGTGGCGAGGGAGTACAGGCCGAAGGCGGATGCGATCGACGCGAGGATCACGATGGGGATGAGGCGGATCGCGGCGAAGACGGGCACGAGGTACTCCGGTTCGGTTTGAGTTCACGGCGGGGAGGCAGGGGGCCCGCCTCCAAGGGGCGGGGTGGTGACGACGGTCGGACGCGAGGGCCGCGGCGGAGGTTCCCGGCCGACGGCGTTCCCCGCGTGCGCCGCACGCCGCCCGTGGTCCGCCTCCCTGCGGCCGGTGCCGCACAGGGGACAGCGTCCGCCGGAGTGGTGGGGCCCTCTGCGGCGTGACCGCATCCCCCGGCGGCCCCCGCACGCCCGGCGGGCCCCGTCGATGGCGCGGCGCCGTTCGCCTCTGGCCGTCGGGACCGCCCGCACTCTGTTATAACGTTCGTTCCCGGGCGGCAGGGGCCAGTTGGCCGCCGAGGCCGTGCGCTACGCGGGGGACAGGGTCGCCGCGGGGCTGCGGCGGGCGCTGCGCCAGGGGCCGGAGGCCGGGCTGGGCGCCTACCTCGACCTGCGGCGCACGGTCATCCTGGACGGCGGCTTCCGGGTGGGGTGCCCTGTCCTGGCCGTGGCCGTGGAGGAGCCCGAGGCCCCGGGCGGGGACGGGGGCGCGGAGGGGGCCGGGGAGCGGCCTGCGGCCCTGGAGGCGGCGGCCGAGGCGTTCGACACCTGGCAGAGCCTGCTGGCGTCCTCGCTCCGCGAGTACGGAACGCCTCCCGAGCAGGCCGGACAGCTCGCCGTGCTCATCGTCTCCGCCGTCGAAGGGGCGGTGGCCGTGTGCAGGGCCCAGCGCAGCACCGCCGCCCTGGACGCCGTCGGCCCACAGCTCAAGGCCCTGGTGGGCGCCGCCACGAACCCCGCTCCGGAGAAGGGCTCCGACACCTGACGCTGCGATGCGGCCAATGGCGTCGTTCTTCCACGCCGACCTGCACGAGGAGCAGCGGCTCCGGAGGGAGTTCGCCCGGGTGCATGTGTGCCGCCGCTTCAGCGTGCCCCTGTGAACGCGGAGCCCCGGAACCGCGCGGGAGAGGGCGGATTGTAGGGTCTGGGGCACGGCGCGGGGTGCGCCGGTGGGGGTTCCGCTCGGCGGAGCCGCCGTCGGTGCTGAGATCACACCCGTCGAACCTGCACTAGCTCGTACTAGCGAAGGGACGCCTGCTGTGGGCGGATTCTGCAATGAGGCGTGGGACGCGACCGCCGAGACGCGCGCGGCCATCGACGAACTGCCGTTCGTGAAGGGGCTGGCCGACGGCTCCCTGGATCGGGACCGGTTCGACTACTACATGGTCCAGGACGCCCTGTACCTGCACGGGTACGCGCGGGCGCTGGCGGCCACCGCCGCGCGGGCCGACCGGTCGGCGGAGATCGCGTTCTACGCCAAATCGGCGCACGAGTGCATCGTGGTGGAGAGCGCGCTGCACGAGGGGAACGTGGGCAGCGTCGAGGGGGCCGAGCCCTCGCCGACCGGGACGGCGTACGTCTCCTACCTGATGTCGCTGGCGCAGACCGGGGGATATGCGGAGCTGGCCGCCGGTGTGCTGCCGTGCTTCTGGGTGTACATGGACGTGGGGTCGCGGCTGATGGAGAAGGCCGGCGACCTTGAAGAGCACCCCTACGGGGAGTGGATCAAGACGTACGCGGACGAGGCGTTCGCCGAGTCGACGCGGCAGGCGCGCGAGATCACCGACGGAATCGCCGAGCGGTCGGACGAGGCGACGGTGGAGCGCATGCGCGAGGCGTTCGTGAAGGCGACGACGTACGAGTGGATGTTCTGGGACGCCGCGTGGAAGAAGGAGACGTGGCCCTTCGGCGGCTGAGGGTGTAGAGGGCGGGCGGCCCCGCGCGCTGGGGGGAGCGGGGCCGCTACGCGCTACAGGGCTTCGGCGGAGGCGGCCCTGAGGAACGCCTGCCACTCGGAGGAGGGGAAGGCGAGGTGTCCGAGGGGGCGGTTCTGTGTGTCTCTGACCAGGGTCTTCGTTCCCTTGGCGACCTCGACGCAGGCGTTTGTGTCTGCGCCGCTGTAGCTACTCTTCTGCCAAGGAAGGGCGACCTCCACGCACGAGGTGTTCGCCCCCTTGCTGTAGCTGGACTTGTTCCAGGTAGGGAGCGAAACCTCTACGCAGTTCCCGCCCCCACCGTCGCTGTAGCTGCTCTTGATCCAGTTACGCATGGTCCAACTCTTTCAATCGTTCTAGCGTGGAGCGCGGCGAGAGGGCTTCACTCTGGAGCATTCCGAACAGGGTCGAAAGGTAGTCGATCTCCTCCCGCTTCGTCACCGACCGCCCGCCCAGGGGGTCCTCAACGAAGCCGACCGTGCGCCCGTCATGGAGTGACATCACCCGGTACGCACCGCAGAGTCCGGGGTTGTGCCGACTGTCTTCGATGACTTGAAGCTGGATGGTACCGCCTTCCATGAGGTCGATGAGGTGCCTACGCTGTTCCCTCATTATCTTCTCATCTCCGACGACACGAGTCAGGGCAACCCATTCAACAACAAACCAGAGAAGTGGGCGCATGTCAGACAGCTTCTGAAGCCGCTCGACCCGAGTCTGGACGACCTGATCGATACTCTCCGGGGGTCCGTTGACTCTTCGAGCCCGAACGAGCGTGATGGCATAGTCGGGCGTCTGCAGGAGTCCGGGCACAAGGATCGCATGGTACTCCCGGATGTGCTTGCTGCGCCGCTCCATCATCAAGGCATTTCGGAATTCAGGGGGTACATGGGCGTCGTCCATGATCTGCTCCCAGAGCAGAGTAAGGGCGTCGCCGGTAGCGAGAGCTTCATCCATGGCGGCCGCTTTGTCCCGCTGTGGCACCCGCGTCGCAGCCTCGTACTTACCGATGATCTGTCGTGACACCCGAGCCTTCCGAGCCAGAGAATCCATTGTTTCCCCAGCTTGAAGGCGCATCCGCTTGAGCTCGTTCCCCCACTGACGCCACTCCTCGTGTATTCGCTCCACCATGGTTCAATGGTGCGCCCATAGCGCGCCCGATCGCTACCGATGCGACGAATAGTGACGTCTATGTAGCCCTTATGGCAGGTCGAAGCCGGTAGCGCCACCATGAAGGCCATCACCCAACCGAAAGGTCGATGGTCATGGCGCGAACCAGAAAACGCCGGATTCGTCCCTACATCCGTATTATGTGGTGGGTGAGGGTGATATGACGCTCCGCCCTCCGCCCCAGCCGCCCGACCGCCGAAAAGTCCTGGTCGACATCTCCGGCTACCGCACCACCGTCACCTCCGACGGCTGGACCGTCGAATGCGACCACGCCCACCCCGAGCGCCCCTTCAGCCTCGCCTGCGGGGACGCCTTCCGCCTCACCCGTGTCTCCTACGGCGTCGCCGCCGACACGCTCCGCCTCGGCGGGCTCGGGCACGCCGACGCGACGCGGCTCCTCGCCGCCGCCGTCACCGGTTCCCGCCCGACCGCGCACCCAGACCAGCCCGCCCGGACCCCCACGCGCAAGCCCGAACCGATACCGGTCGACCACCCCGGCGCCCTGCCTCCGCGCGGCCGGATCGACTCGCTCGACGGCTCCGCCATCCTCGTCTACCGGCTGCGCACCGGGGGAGGGGTGCTCGACGTCTGGGAGGTCGACGCCGCCTCCGGCCACCTCATGCGCACCGCCGCCCTGGCCGGGCACCGCTTCGGCTGGTCACTCCGCCGCTACCTGCGCACCGGCGCCTGGGAGCGCTACGCGCACCCGATCCCATGACACCCACCCTCGTGGGCCCTCACCGGCGTCCGCCACCGGACTGAAAATCCGTTGCGAGGCCTGCCCGGGGCGACTTAGAAAGAACGCGCCTGAACCGTTCCCGAATCGCTCGGCCGTCCACCGCCACTCTGCTCTAAGGAGCCGATACGCGCATGCCCACCGACGATGACCTAGAGGTCCCCATCGATGCCGATCTGGCACATCGCCTCATCGCCGAGCAGTTCCCCCAGTGGGCGGACCTGCCCGTCACCCCTGTCCCGGTCTCCGGGATGGACAACGCGACCTTCCGCCTCGGCGACGACATGTCGGTGCGTATGCCCCGCTTCAGGCGTTGGGCCGAACAGGTCGAGCGCGAACACCGCTGGCTGCCCTTCCTGGCGCCGCAGCTCCCCATGACCGTCTCGGAGCCGCTCGCCAAGGGCGGGCCCGGCGCCGGGTACCCGTTCGACTGGTCGGTCTACCGCTGGCTGGACGGGGAGACCGCACAGGGCGGCGGGCTCGCCGACCCGGAACGGGCGGCGCTCGACCTGGCCGCCTTCATCACCGCCCTTCGGAAGGTCGACGCCACCGGCGGACCCGGCCCACGTGCGAGCAACGCCTTCCGGGGCGTTCCCATGGGCGACGAGCGCGACTCCATCGCGGTCGAGGCGCGGGTGCGCCCCAAGATCGAAGGGCTCAAGGGCCTGGCCGACACCGACAGGGTCACCGCCGTCTGGGAGGACGCGCTGGCCGCGCCGCCCTGGGAGGGGCCCCCGGTCTGGTTCCACGGCGACCTGGCCACCGGCAACCTGCTCTCCGTCGACGGGAATCTCAGCGCGGTCATCGACTTCGGCACGATGGGCGTGGGCGACCCGGCCGTCGACCTCCTCCCGGCGTGGAAGTTCCTCCCCGCCGAGGCGCGGGGCGTGTTCCGGGAGGCGCTGGACATCGACGACGCCATGTGGGCGCGCGGACGCGGGTGGGGCCTGGCCTCGTCCCTGCCGGTCCCCGACGACCCCTACTTCCAGGCGGTTCCCGGACGGGTGGAGGCCGGGCTGCGCGACCTCGAACAGATCCTCGACGACATGGGCTGAGGGCGCGGTCGACGACACGGCGATCGGCTCCGGGCGCCATCGCCCCGCCTTCCCCCGTGCCACGGATCGTCCCGCCGGGCGACCCGTGGCACGGGCGGCCGAGCCCGCCTGCCCTGTCCCGGCCGCCCCGGCCGGATGCGGCCGTCGAATCCGGAACTGGCGTCCCGATTCTCACGTCCTACCGGCCGCCCCCATGACCGACCGACGGAGGACCCCTGTGAAACGACGCCATCCCCTGCTCGCGCTGCCCCTCGCCGCCACGCTCCTGGCCGCCGGATGCTCCATCGGCGGCGGCTCCGGCGGGTCGGCGAGGTCGACGTCCTGGAGGGCGAAGGGGACATCGCCTTCACCATCGACGCCGACGTGCTCTTCGAGACCGACTCCGACGAGGTCCGCCCCGACGCGGAGGAGACGCTCGGCGAACTCGCCGGGCAGATCGAGCAGGAGCTTCCCGCGGACGCCCCGATCAAGGTCGACGGGCACACCGACGCCGACGGCGGCGAGGACCACAACCAGGACCTGTCCGAGCGGCGCGCCCAGTCGGTGGTGGACTGGCTCGTCGACGAGGAGGGGCTGGAGGCCGACCGGTTCACGGTGACGGGCTACGGCGAGGCCAAGCCGGTGGCCTCCAATGACGACGACGAGGGCAAACAGAAGAACCGGCGCGTGGTGGTCTCCGCCGAGGTGTAGGGCCGGTCCCCTGGGACGCCTGCCTCGCCCGGATCGCCGTCGACACGTGATGACGGTGGCGGGGCTCCTTGCGAGCCCCGCCACCGCGCCCCCGCCGTCTTCTCGGGTCCCCGCTCCAGGACCGCTGGTCGGACAGGGAACATCTCCGCCCCTGGGCACGTCTGATGTGCGCTCGATCACGGAAACGACCCGGGAGTGCGGACGATGAGCTTCGACCTTGGCGTGTGGCGCGAGAACCGCCCCATCACATGCCCGCAGGCCCTACGCACCTATTGGTGGCTGTGTGGAGACGAGAGGGTCGCCGACGCCGACGAGGCGGAGTTCGGGGTCGCGGCGGACCAGCGGGTCGACGACTTCCACGCCGATCTCCTGGGGGAGTCCCCCCCGCTGGAGGGGCTGGCCGCGGCCGAAGCGGAGGCCTCGCCCTGGAGCATGACCCCGAGCCACCTTCCCGGCCTCTACGTGATCACGACGATGGGGTTCTCCGCCGCCCGGGACGTCGCCCCGGTGGTCGTCGAACTGGCCAAGATGCACGGCCTGGTCTGCTTCGACCCGCAGGCGATGCGGGTTCACAACCCGCCGGAGACCGCCGACACCGACGGCCCGAGGCTGGACTTCTGCGACGGCGGCATCGTCGGCGCCCCCCGCCCCGACGACCTCCCCGAGCTGCTGGGCCAGATCACCCACCGGAACTGGTTCGCCTGCCTGGAGCGCCGCCCCGGCTGGTTCATGCAGGTCGGAATCGGCGAGCGGGCCGGAGGGCTCCCCGACGGCGTCTTCGGGCTGGAGTACCGGGAGGGGGAGGCCGATCGGCATTTCCGCGTCCTGGTCTCCGACATCGACGAGGTGGTGCACGCCTTCCAGGGCTACGCCGAGGGCCACGAGCGTTGGAAGGCCGCCCTCGACTGGCGACCGCTGGCGTGAGCACGCCGCCGACGGAATGACGGTGGCGGGGGCTCCGTCCCGCCCCGGCACCGGCGCCCCGATGACACCGATACGGAGTCCCAACGAGCCGTGTCGGTGGCGACGGGACGTCATGGCCGGTGGAGGGCGGCAGAGGGCACCGGCCGGTTGGCTCCGGCACATGGGCCCGGGAGACGCGCGGCGGGGTGACCGACAGTGACCGACGAATGGCGGTATCGGCTGTCGGCGCGGCCTCGTAAAGTCCGGCCATGACGACAGAGCAGAACACGGCCGAAGACCCCCGACCGACCTTCGCCAGGGCACTCGATCAGGCCGAGCGGCAGGTCGCAGCGGTGAGACCCGAAGAGCTGGCCGACCGCACCCCCTGCGCCGACTACGACGTCCGCGCGCTGCTCGGGCATGTGGTGGCGGTACTGCACAAACTCGCCCGCGCGGGCAGGGGAGGCGACGCGCGTGACGTCCCCGACGTCATCGACGGTGTCGCCGACGACGGCTGGGCGGATGCGTTCGCCCACGGCCGCAGCGAGCTCGAACGGGTGTGGGCCGACGACGAGAAGCTCGACCGCACGGTCACGGTGCCGTGGGCCACCCTTCCCGGCCGGACCGCCGTCGAGGCCTACACCCACGAGTTCACGGTCCATTCGTGGGACATCGCCCAGGCCACCGGGCGGCTGGCCGATCTCGACCCCGAACTCGCCGAGCGGGCCCTCGCAGGGTTCTCGGCGTTCGCGCCGCCGGAGGCCCGCGGCGAGGAAGGCCCATTCAAGCCGGCCGTACCGGTGTCCGACGAGGCCGACATCTACACCCGCCTGGCCGCCTACATGGGGCGCCGCCCCTAGTCAGCGGTGGCGGTGGAGCCGGAGCGGTGGCGACCGCCACCACCGCCGCGGGCGGACTCGGCTCCGAGCGGTGGCCCGCCCGCCCCGCTCCACCCGCCGTCCCCGCGGGGCACGCCGGGGCCCTTGGATGCCGGAGGAGCCGGGGGCGGGTGGTTCTGTTCGTGGGTGTGGGCAGCGTCTGCCGACGGGATTCGACAGCGCCTGCGCTCGTCTCAAGGCCGTGTCGATGAGCCCTGACGGCGCCACGTGCGACGGGGCGTACCCACCTCCTCCCCGACGGCCGCCCCCATCGCCACCTGGGAAGCCGCTGGCCGAGGTGGAGCGCCCGCAGCGAAGCGGGGGCGAGCGGCCCTGAGGTGCGGCGAGCGGCGGCCACGCCCGGCGACGAGGAAGGTCCTGGTGCTGTCGGAACCCGTCGGCACCGCGCCGCGCCGCGCCGAGTCATCTGAGCGCTGTCGGAACCGGCGGACAGGCGCTCCCACTTCCCGTCGACATAATCAGGGCCGGGGAGGTGAGACCTACCCGGCCCTCTCCACCCGGGTCGTATCGCTGCTGACCGGGGCACCGCCCCGCCCCTGGGGGCGGAGTTCGGCGACCGGCCGCCCCTCGGCGTCGACCAGGCGCGAACGGGGCTCGCCGTCGGCGAAGGCGTGGCGCTCGCCCCACTGCCGCAGCGCCACGATGGCGGTGAACAGGTCCTTCCCGGCCGCGGTCAGTTCGTAGACGTGCCGCCTGCCGCTGGGGCTGGTGCTCAGGATCCCGGCGTCGGCCAGCCTGCGGAGCCGGTCGCTGAGGATGTTGCGGGCGATCCCGAGGCGCCGCCGGAAGTCGGTGAAGGACGCCGGGCCCTCCATGGCGTCGCGCACGATGAGCAGGCTCCAGCGCTCGCCGACCAGGTCGACGGTCCGGGCGACCGGGCACGCGGGGTCGGTCCAGTCCCGGTCGGTTCCGGTGTCCGCCATCGAACCCCTCCTTGCCGGTTGCGCTTTGAAACCATTCTGCCTTAGCCTTCGATGGTTTCAAAATGAAACCAATTGGAGGTGTCGTGGTGCCAGGGGTGACGGGTGCGCAGCGCATCGTCCTGGCCGCGGTGTGCGCCGCGGCGGTGTCCACGGTGTACGCGATCCAGCCGGTCCTGGAGGCCGCGGGGGCCGAGCTGGGCGTGGCCCCCGGGGCGCTGGGGTGGCTGGCCGCGTCGGGGCAGTTCGGCTACGTCGCGGGGCTCGTCCTGCTGGTGCCCCTCGGCGACGTGGTGGACCGGCGGCGGCTCATCACCGTGCACCTGGTGCTCGTCGCCGCCGGAGCCGGGACCGCGGCCCTGGCGCCCGATGGGCCCGTCGCCGCCGTCGGGCTGGCGGCCGCCGGGTTGTTCGCGGTGGTGGTGCAGGTCGCGGTGGCCTATGCCGCCGCCGTCTCAACGCCGGGCGAGCGCGGGCGCACCATCGGCGCTGTGACCTCGGGGGTGGTGACCGGCATCCTGGGGGTGCGCGTCCTGGCGGGCGTCCTGGGCGACACGGCGGGCTGGCGGGCCGTCTACCTGGCGCTCGCGCTGCTGTGCCTGGTGCTCGCCGCGGCCGTGCGCCTCGGGCTGCGCCCGGACCCCCGGCCGTCCCGGGAGCGGTACACGCAGGTGGTCGCCGCGATGGCGCGGCTCGTGGCCACCGACCGGATGTTCCTCGACCGGGGCGCCATCGCATTCTTCCTCTTCGCCTCCTTCGGAACGCTCTGGAGCGGCCTGGCCCTCCCGCTCGGAGCCGCGCCGTGGTCGTTCGGCACGACCGAGATCGGCCTGTTCGGGCTGGTGGGCCTCGCCGGAGCGCTCGGGGCCGCCCGCGCGGGACGGTGGGCCGACGGCGGGCACGCCCGGAGGATCAGCGGATGGTCACTCGCGGGGCTGGTCGCCTCGTGGGGGCTCATCGTCCAGACCGGGACCGGCCTGTGGCCCCTCATCGCGGGGATCGTCCTGCTGGACTTCGCGGTCCAGGCCGTGCACGTCGGCAACCAGCACCAGCTGACCACGGCGCACCCCGACCGCGCGAGCAGCGTGATCGGGGCCTACATGGCCTTCTACTCCCTGGGGTCGGCCCTCGGGGCGGTCACCTCGGCCTGGGCCTACACTGCGTGGGGCTGGTGGGCCTCCTGCCTGGCCGGGGCCGCCTACGCCCTGCTCGCGCTGCTCGTCTGGGCGCGGGCGCGGGACCTGTCCGGCGCGGCCGCGCGCCGCTGAGGCGTTCAGGGGCCGCGGCGGCCGTAGGCGGCGGCCGCGGCCTCGACGAAGGATCGCACCAGGGGGTTCGTGTCGCCCTCGTTCCACGCCGCCACCGCCCGGCTCGGCGCCATGTCGGACACCGGCACGGCGGCCAGCCCCTCGGGCAGGTCGTGCCCCAGCGGCGCCAGGCCGACCGTGCCGTTCCACAGCACGGCCTGCAGGCACTCCTGGACGGCGCGCACCACCGGGCCCTCGCGTTCCCTGCCGCCGTTCCAGTACGACCGCCATAGGGGGTCGGTCCCCTGCGGGAANCCAGCCGCAGCCGGTCACGGCCCGCCAGCGGGTCGTCGGTACGCAGGACCGCCCCTACCGGGTCGGTCCGCAGGATGCGCACCGCAAGGGCGGTCTCGTCGAACGGGGCCCGGGTCACGGCGACGTCGACCAGCCCGGCGTGCAATCCGCACGTCGGGTCCGTCAGGTCGGTGTCGCGGACGCGGACGTCGATGCCGGGGTGGCGGCGCCGGAAGGCGGCGGCCAGGCGGGCCGTCCCCGGGTCCGCGGCGCCGCCCAGGATGCCGACGGTGAGGGCACGGGCCCCGGCGGCCGCCCCCACACGCGCGCGGACGCGGTCGGCGTGGTCGAGCAGCGCCCGCGCTTCGTCCAGGAGCACCGCCCCCACAGGGGTGAGCGCGACACCGGAGGGCGAGCGGGTGAACAGGGGCGCCCCGACGTCGGCCTCCAGCCGCCTGATGGCACGGCTCAGCGGTGGCTGGCTCATGTGCAGGCGGGTGGCGGCGCGGCCGAAGTGGAGCTCCTCGGCGACCGCGACGAAGTAGTGCAAGGCCCGTAGCTCCATGGTGCGACGATATCCGCGGGGTATCGGCGCTGCGGATCGGGTCTTGGACACCGGTGGGCCGGGGCGGTGCACTCGTGGGCATGACCGACGAATCCAACACCGGCGTGCCCCAGGCCGCCACCGGCGTCTCCGTGGTGGGGCCCGGCGAAGGCGAGACGATCGTCCTGGGCGCCACGCGCATGCGCGTCCTTGAGGACGGCGGCACCACCGGGCACCGGCTGGCGATCGCCGAATCCGTGCTGCCGCCGCACACGCAGGGGCCGCCGCAGCACCGCCACGCCGAACACGACGAGGGCTTCTACATCCTCTCGGGGACGGTGCGGTTCACGGTGGGGGAGGAGGACCACGACGCCGCGGAGGGCACGCTGGTGGTGGTGCCGCCGGGCACCCCGCACACCTTCGCCAACGTGACCGACCGGCCCGCCCGCATGCTCAGCACGTTCACGCCCGACTTCTATGTGCAGTACTTCCGGGACCTGCAGGAAGCGATGGCCGACGGCCGCCCGCTGACTCCGGAGGCCAACATCGAGGCGATGAGCCGATACGCGACCGGGCCCGCCGCCTGACGGGCGCCTGCGGGCCGCCGCGCCGCCGGGCGGCGGCCCGCCTCTGAGAAGCGGTGACTACTTGGCCGTGAGGATGCAGAACTCGTTGCCCTCGGGGTCGGCCAGCACGATCCACGGCTCGTCCCTCTGCCCGACGTCGACGTCGGTCGCGCCCAGCGCGCGCAGGCGGTCGGCCTCGGCGGCCTGGTCGTCGCCCGGATAGGGGCGCAGGTCGAAGTGGACGCGGTTCTTGACGGTCTTCGCGTCCGGGGTGGGGATGAACTCCACGTAGGGGCCGGTGCCCGCGGCCGAGCGCAGCCTCGCCCCGTCCTCGTCCACGTCGTGGACCTCCCAGTCGGTGGCCCGGCTCCAGAAGCGCGCCTGTGCCGCCGGGTCGGCGCAGTCCACCGCCACCGCCGCGATGGGGCCGGTGCCCTGGTAGGACTCACGCGGTTCGAGCACGCAGAACTCGTTGCCCTCGGGGTCGGCGAGGACGGTCCAGGACTGCTCGCCCTGGCCGATGTCGGTCCGCGTCGCGCCCAGCCCCTCCAGCCGCCGCACCGTCTGGGCGTAGTGCTCCGCGGAGTGGGAGGCCAGGTCCAGGTGGACGCGGTTCTTGCCGACCTTCGGGTCGTCCACGGGGACGAGGTCGACCACGAGCGCGCTGGGCTCCGGGTAGGTGAACCCGGCCGGTTCGAGGTTGACCTCGTAGGAGGTGTCGTTGGTGACCTCCCAGCCGAGGGCGTCCGCCCAGAATCGCCCCAAACGCGACGGATCAGACGCATTGATGTTCACCTGAACGAATCGGAGAGCCATGGCAGGGAGTGTCGCAGAGCCGTTCGCGGATTTCGACCGTATTCGGCCCCGGCGGGGCGCAGGGCGGCGGTCAGGCCCGGTCCAGCTGGTCGGCGAGGTCGGCGAGCCCTTCGGCGTACAGGTCGAACCGGTCCGAGGGGGCGGGCGGGTCGCCGACGGGGCGGCGGACGTAGGCGGTGCGCATGCCGAGGCTCTGCGCGCCGCGCAGGTCCCAGGCGTGGGCGGCGACCATGAGCAGCCGCTCCGGCGGGCGGCCCGAGGCCTCCACGGCCAGGCGGTACACCTCCGGCGACGGCTTGTAGGCGCGGGCGTCCTCGGCGGAGAGGGCCAGGTGCCAGCGCAGCCCGGCGTAGGCGTTGAGCTCCAGCAGCGCCGACCGGCTCGCGTTGGACAGCCCGACCAGGGGGAAGCGCTCGGCGAGGCGGGCGAGCCCGTCGCGGGTGTCGGGCCAGGGCGGGAGTCGCCGTGCGGACCGGGCCAGCGCCTC
This sequence comes from Nocardiopsis chromatogenes YIM 90109, assembly GCF_000341185.1. Lineage (GTDB taxonomy): Bacteria > Actinomycetota > Actinomycetes > Streptosporangiales > Streptosporangiaceae > Nocardiopsis_A > Nocardiopsis_A chromatogenes. The sequence goes on along the minus strand of NZ_ANBH01000138.1, from coordinate 50,219 downwards.
GACGGCGGCCGCGCCCCCGGAACCGTCGCCCCCGGCGCCGACGGCGTCGGCGACCTGCCGGGCGGCCTCCCGGTCGAGGGCCGCCGAGTCCCGGTACGGGCCGCCTTCGGCGATGCGGCCCTGCTCCCGTCCGATATGGCGCTGCCAGAGGGCCAGGAGGCGTTCGGTGGCCGCGTCGTCGAGGGCGGGGGCGAACGCGCGGATGCCGGAGCGGATTCCGGCGGGCTCGTCGACGAGCGTGCCCAGGACGTCGAACACGAGGGCGTCGGGCTGCGGGACGGGCATGGGCGGGCCTCCTCGGTCGATCGGAGGGCGCCGCCCGCCGATGTAAGGGGTAAACTGGCTTTTAATCGAAGCTAGTCGGAGGTCCGCAGGGGATGCAAGTGGCACTGGACGACTACGCGTGGGCGGCGGGGGTCGCCACCGAGCTGGTCAACACCACCGCCGAGGTGTGGCGCGGCGCCGACCGGCTCCCCGACACCGCGGCCCTCGTCGACTTCGCCGACCTGTACGGCGGCCGGTCGGCCCGCCCCGGGACCGGAGCGGCGCTGTCCGAGCTGGCGCGCCGCGCGGACGGCGCCGACCTGGACGCGGTACGGGCGCTGCGCGGACCCGTGCGCGAACTGATCGACCACCCCGACCGCGGCCGCCTCACCGCCGGAGCCGCCGCGCTCACCGGGCACGGCAGGGGCGCCTTCCTGGTCGACGACCCCGCACACCCGGGCAGGGCGGGCTGGGCGGTCGGGCTCGGCGGGGGAGCGGGTATCGCCGAGGCGCTGTCGCTGGTCTGCGGGGTCGGCATCCTGGGCACCGTCCGCGCGCTGGGCGAGGAGCGGTTCCGCCCCTGCGGGGCACCGACGTGCCGGGGTGCGTTCATCGACACGACCAGGCCCGGTCGCCGCCGCTACTGCATGCCGGGCCTGTGCGGCAACCGGGTGAACGTGGCCAACCACCGCGCCCGCAGGGCGCGCCCGTCGTGACCTGGGGGCGGTGAGTCTGAGAGGCCCCGGGGCGCCATTCCTTCCCCGTGGGCGGGGCCGGCCGTGTGCACCGAGCGGTCGGTGCCCTTGGGGATTACCGGCGCAGCGGCCCGTTCGCGTTCGAGTGGGCGTCGGCCTCAGGGGCGGAGGTCGTCGCGGGCCCCGGAGGGGTCCATGGCGCCCCTTGGCGGCAGGGGGCGCGATGACCGACGGAACCCACCCTGCCCACGGCAGCGGAACGGCCGGTCCCCGCCGGGCCCCGACCGGCCGAGAGACCTCCGGGGTGCGGGGAGTGGGCGCCGCGCGGGCGGTCCGCGTCATCGGGATCGAAACGGCACGGGACCGGCCTCGGCCGCCGCCCCATCGGATCGGGCTCCGGCCGGGGCCGGTCCCCGGGGCCCTGAAGGTGCAAAGCGGCAACGGCCCACCAATTTGGCCAATCCGCCGGACCGCGCCCGGGCCGGACTTGTAGCGTTGAGCGACCGAATGGAAACGGTGCGGAGTTTTCGCCGTTCGGGAAGGCCGAAACGCCCGCCGGGTCCAGCGGCGCACGGGTCCCGCGCCCGCATCGCCCGATCTCCCGCACGGCCGTGCGCCACGGGAGGGCCGCCGACAACCGAAGGGTTTTCACCGGTGCTTCAGGCCCCGATCACCGAGCTCGACATCGCTCCCGGACACGTCATCGAGTGGAGGCTGCGCCCGCCGCAGACCTCCGGTGCGTCCGCGAAGGACGACAGGAACGGCTCCTACAACCAGGAGAAGCACTTCAGCGTGGCCTTGGACGCCCGCACCGACGACGAACCGCTGGCCTCCTATGTGGCCTGCACCTTCGAACTGCCCGGCCCGCCGGACCGCGCGGCCCTGGAGGCCGCGCTGCTGTACTTCGTGCGCCGCCACGAGGTGCTGCGCTGCGAGTTCCGCCACCTCGGCGGCGACCTGACCTGTCGGCCGATGGCGGCCGGGGACACCGTCCTGGATCCCGTCGACATCGGCCCGATCACCACCCGCCAAGGCGTCCGCGACCACGTCGACGACCGGTTCCGCCGCATCGACACGCTGTCCTGGCCACTGCTGGCGATGGGTGCCGTCCTCCGGCCCGAGTCCACCACCGTCTTCCTCGGCTTCGACCACCTGGTCTCCGACGGGCTGTCCACGCCGATCGCGGTCAACGACATCGCCACCGCCTACACCGCCGCCGCCCGCGGCCGGGCCCCCGGGCGGCCCGGGGTCGGCAGCTACCTCGACTTCGGCCACGAGCAGCGCCTCCGCCACGCCTCGCTCGGCGCCGACGACGCCCGCCTGGACCGCTGGAAGGCGTTCATGCGCGACAACGGCGGGTTCTTCCCGCCCTTCCCGCTCGATCTGGGCGTGGCGCCCGGGGAGATGTACGGCACCGTCAACGACACCGACACCCTCCTCACCGGAGCGGGGGCCGAGGCCTTCGAGGCGCACTGCCGCAAGGCCGACGGCAAGGTGTTCATGGGGGTGCTCGCCGCGGTGGGGGAGGCGCTGCGCCGCGAGGGCGGCCCCGAGGTCTACCGCGGACTGATGCCGGTCAGCGACCGGGGCCGCGGCCGCTACGCCGAGGCGATGGGCTGGTTCGTCAACACCATGCCCATCGCGTTCCCGGTCCCGGCCGGGGCCGACTTCGCGCAGGTGGTGGCCGGGGTCAGGGACGCCGCCGCCGACATGCGCGACCACCTGGACGTGCCCTTCGTCAAGGCCTGGCGGCTGCTCGCCCCCGAATACGCCGACCTGCGCTCCTGGCCGTACGCGGTGAACTTCTTCTCCTACCTGGACTTCCGCCGCAGCCCCGGCGGCGAGCGGCAGCACGCCCTGAAGGCCCGCAAGCACATCTGGGCCTCGCACAGCAACGGCATCTGCTTCTGGTTCCACCGCAACGAGACCGGCATGCACGTCAACACGATCTACGCCGACACCCCGCAGGCCCACCGCACCAAGGCCTCGTTCACCGCCACCCTGACCGGGGTGCTGGCCGGCCTGGCCGACAGCGGCGAGTTCTGACCCCGCGCCCCGGGAACCCCCCGGCTCGCGCCCTCGCCCTCGCCCTCGCCGTCTCCCGGAGAGCGGGCCGGGGCGGGGGGACCCGCCGTTCCGGCCCGCTCTCCGAGGAAGCCCCGTCGAAGTCCTCACTCGTCCCTTCGGGCGAAGTCCGGGGCATGCTCGGGGCGGACACCGACGCCGATGGCGTAGGCCAGCGGCAGCGACGCCGGGGCGAAGTTCCTCAGCACGCTCAACGGGAGCGTCGGCGGCCCCTCGCGTTCGCCGCGCAGGACCGGATCGACCACCCTGCGGTGCATCGCGAGCTGCAGCCCCTGCGTCACCAGCGTCGGCAGCGACCGGCGCCGCTGCACCGCCAGCAGGTCGCCCACCGACACCCGCCGCTCCTTGAGCGGCTCGGCCAGGCGTGTGGCCGCCGCCACCGCGTCCTGCACCGCCAGGTTGATGCCCACACCGCCCACCGGCGACATCGCGTGCGCGGCGTCCCCGATGCACAGCAGCCCCCGCCGGTACCACACCGGCAGGCGGTTCACCTGCACGTTCAAGTGCTTGACGTCGTCCATCGAGCGCAGCTCGCCCACCCGGTCGGCCGCGTCCGGCAGCAGTCGCGCCACGTCCTCGCGGAAGGCCTCGATGCCGCGCTGCCGCAACTGCGCGTCGGTGCCCTTGGGGCCCAGGTAGGCGATCTGCATGTACCCCTCGCGGGGGATCACCACCAGCATCCGGCCCTTCTCCAGCCGCGGGGTCAGCGCCTCCCCGATCGGGGAGTCCCCCGGCAGCCGGAACCACCAGGCGTCGATGTCCACCGGCAGCTCGCGGGCGGCCAGCCCTGCCGAGCGGCGCAGCACCGAGTCCCGGCCGTCGCAGGCCACCACCAGGTCGGCGCGCAGCTCGCCGTCGCCCTCGGGGCCCCTCAGGTACACCCCGCGGACCGCTCCGCGCTCCCGGATCAGGCCGGTGGCCTCGGTCTTCATCCGCAGCGCGAAGGACGGCTCCTCCGATGCCGTCTCCGCCAGCAGGTTCAGCAGGTCCCACTGCGGCACCATCGCGATGTAGGGGTGGGGGACCTTCAGCCGCCGGATGTCGCCGACGGTCACCTGCTCGCCGTCGCCGAACGGAATCACCGCCTGTTCGAGGCGGCTCTGCGGGATCGCGGAGAACCGCCCCCACAGCCCCAGTTCGTCCAGCAGGGTGAGGGTGGAGGGGTGCACCGTGTCGCCGCGGAAGTCGCGCAGGAAGTCCCCGTGCTTCTCCAGCACCGTCACGTCCACGCCCGCCCGGGCCAGCAGCAGGCCCAGGAACATCCCGGCCGGGCCTCCGCCGATCACCGCACACGTCGTCGTCTCGCGCCTACCGGCCGCTTCGTCCATGGCGCCTCCGATCGTCGGGCCGCGGCCCCTTCCTCGCGGGGCCGCCGTCGTGCCCTACCTACCCGTCGGGGCNCCCCCCCGGCGGATGTAGCCGATTTCGGCCGCGGCGGCCACGGCGGCCGTGCGCGAGTCCACGCCGAGCTTGGTGTAGATGTGCGCCAGGTGGGATTTGACGGTCCCCTCGGTCAGGTGCAGGCGCTCGCCGACCGCCAGGTTGGACAGGCCCTCGGCGACCAGCCCCAGCACCTCGATCTCGCGCTGTGTGAGCGCGCCGCCCGGCGTGCGCAGGCGGGTCACCAGCCGGTCGGCGACCGAGGGGGCCAGGGTGGTGCGCCCGGCGGCGGCCCCGCGCACGGCGGCCGCCAGCTCCTCGGGCGGGGCGTCCTTGAGGAGGTAGCCGGTGGCCCCGGCCTCGATCGCGGGCAGGGTGTCGGCGTCGGAGTCGTAGGTGGTGACGACCAGGACCCGCGGCCCGCCCGCGCGCGCGGTGATGGCGGCGGTGGCCTCGGCCCCGCCCATGCCGCCGCCGAATCGCAGGTCCATCAGGACGACGTCGATGCCGCCCTCGGCGGCCCGGGCGACGGCCTCCTCGGCGGTCCCGGCCTCGGCGGCGACCTCGATGCCGGGTTCGGTCTCCAGGACCGCGCGCAGCCCGGCGCGCACCACCGGGTGGTCGTCGGCGAGCAGCAGGCGGACGGGGGCGGGGGTGGTCGGGTCCTGGGTCATGGGCGCCTCTCCGTTGCTGTGCCGCCGTCCTCGCGGCGGTCGGGTCCGTGTTCGAGCGCGGCGGGGTCCGCGGCCGGGGCGACCGGGAGGCGGGCGGTGACGGTCGTCCCCCGGCCGGGCGCGGTGTCGACGGTGAACGACCCGCCCAGCGCGCGCATGCGGGCGCGCATGGCCGCCAGGCCGAACCCCCCGCCCTCGGGATCGGTCGCGGGCGGCAGGGCGGCGTCGAACCCGGTGCCGTCGTCGGCGACCTCCAGCACGGCCTCCGGGTCGGGCCCGGCGCCGGTGAAGCGCAGGGCGAGGTCGGCGCGGGCGGCCCGGGCGTGCCGGACGGTGTTGCCCAGCGCCGACTGCGCGATGCGCAGCAGCTCCACCTCGTGCGCAGTGGGCAGCGGCACCGGCGTGCCCTCAAGGTGGAAGCGCGCGGTGAGCGGGTGCCGCTCCGAGACCGTGGCGCACAGGCGCTCCAGGGCGTCGGGCAGGCTCCGCCCTTCCAGGGCCGGGGGCGTGAGGGCCGCAACGAGGCGCCGCGCCTCGGCGAGGTTGTCGGCCGCCGCCTCGCGCGCGCGGTCCACGTGGTCGGAGGCCGCCTCAGGCCGGTCCGGCAGGGCACGCTGGGCGGCCCTGAGGAGCAGTTGGATGCTGGAGAAGCCCTGGGCGAGCGTGTCGTGGATCTCCCGGGCCAGGCGCTCGCGCTCGGCGAGCACCCCGGCGGTGTGCTGGGCGCGCGCCAGGTCGGCGCGTGTCTCGGTCAGCTCCTCGATGAGCCGGCGCCGCTTCTCGCTCTCCCTGTACATCGCCTGGTAACTCCACACCACCGCCACGGCGACGGCCGCGCCCAGCGCAGGGCCGATGGCGACGGCGGGGGCCAGCCCGCCCTGGTGCGCGGCGAACGCGGTGATCGCCGCGACGGCGGTGGCGGCGACCGCCGCCAGTCCGCCCCAGCGGGGGAGCAGGTGCAGCTGCACCAGGTAGAGGGGGAAGGCCAGCCACACCGCCTCGGCGGACAGGACCAGCAGCACCGCCCAGACCGCGCCCAGCACCGCGAGCCACACCGCCGACGCACGGCGCGAGGCGGCGACGCGGGGGATGAGCGGCCCGGCCGCGTACACCGCCCCGGTGGCGGCCGCCGCGGCGGCGACGGCCCCGGCGTCGGGGCGCCCGTCGAGCACGGCCCTGCCCGCGACCAGCGCCAGCAGCCCGGCCACCAGCAGGTGCAGGCACCAGGCGAGCACGCGGAGCGTGGGAGTCAAGCGATTCACGAGCACCTCACCCTAGCGCTCCTGACGGCTGTGACCTGGGACGCCGTACCGGTCGGGCGTTCCGGGGCGTTCGTCGGCGTCCTTCCGGCAGCGGCGGAGCGATGAGATCGGCGCTTCAGGGGAGTCGGTACCGGGTGCAATGTGTGGGCATTGCCCCCGGACCGGTCCGCCGCTCCCGGGGGCGCGAGCGAAGGGACGTGCGTCGTGACGGTCATCGTCGCAGGCAGGGTGTACGTGGACCCGGGGGAGCGGGACCGGTTCCTCGAAGGCGTCGACGGAATCGTGCGCGCGGGGCGACAGGCCCAGGGGTGCCTTGACCTGTCGATATCGCCGGACCCGACCGACCCCGGGCGGGTGAACATCTTCGAGCGCTGGGAGTCGCAGGACACGCTGGAGGCCTGGCGCGCCGTCGCTCCGGAGCCGTCGACCGGCGTCGAGATCACCAGGGACGAGGTCCTCAAGCACGTGGTCTCCTCCTCCGGGCCGCCGTTCGACTGACCGGCCGCGGGCCCCGGNCGGGGGGCCCCCCGCCGACACGGGACCCCGCGAGTCTTCCCGAGGGCCGAAGGCGCCGTCATCTGCCGAAAGTTGGAGACCGGCCTGCGCCCTTCGGCCGCGTGAGAGCCCACTCCTTCCCGATGCCCCGGCCGGGGGCGCGTGACGACAGTGGAGGGGTTGTCACACGTCATCGGAAGGGACGGCCGCAGATGTTCGTCGCCTGGAGGGACCTGAGGTTCGCCAAGGGGCGCTTCGCGCTGATCGGGGCGGTGATCGTCCTGATCACGCTCCTGGTGGGGATGCTGTCCGGGCTCACGGCCGGCTTGGCCCGTGAGAACGTCTCGGCGGTCACCGGGCTGCCCGCCGACATGATCGCCTTCTCCGGAAGCGGCGGGGACGGCGGCCCGTCCTTCTCGGACTCGGCCGTCACCGAGCGGCAGTGGAGGCGGTGGGCGCAGGAACCCGGCGTGGAGAGCGCCGAGCCGCTGGGCGTCGCCACCACCAAGGCAGAGGCGGGGGACGGGAACGCAGACGGGGCGATCGCCGCCGTCTCGGTGTTCGGGGTGCGCCCGGGCGGGGGCCTGGGCCCCGTTCCGGACGGCTTCGGCGGGGATTCCGCCGTGCTGTCCGAGGGCGCCGCCGAGGACCTCGGGGCGGCCGAGGGCGACACCGTCACGGTCGCGGGCCGGGAGCTGACCGTCACCGAGGTCCGCGGAGACGCCTCCTTCAGCCATACCCCCGTCGTCTGGACGAGCCTTGAGGCCTGGCAGGGCATCGCCCCGCCGAGTGGGCCCGCCGACCCCTCCGACGGTTCCGGGGGCGCGGACGGCGGCGGGACCGCGACCGTGATCGCCCTGACGACCGACGGAGGTCCCGACACCGACGCGGCCGCCGCGGACACCGACGAGCGGGCCGGGACCACGACCGTCACCAAGGCCGACTCCCTGGCGGCGATCGGCTCCTACACCTCCGAGAACGGATCCCTGCAGCTCATGCGCGGGTTCCTGTTCGCCATCTCGGCCCTGGTCATCGGCGCGTTCTTCACCGTGTGGACCATCCAGCGCGGCCCCGACGTCGCGGTGCTCAAGGCGCTGGGCGCCTCCACCGGGACGCTGCTGCGCGACGCTCTCGGGCAGGCGCTGGTCCTGCTGGTCGGCGGGACCGCGGCCGGGACGGCGGCCGCTGCGGCGCTGGGCGCGGCGGTGTCCGGCTCCGACGTGCCGTTCGTGCTGACACCGGGGACCGTGCTCGCCCCGGCGGCCGTGATGGTCGCCCTGGGGGCGCTGGGGGCCGCCATGTCCGTCCGCCGCATCACCTCCGTCGACCCGCTGACCGCCCTGGGGAGCGCACGATGAGACTGGAACTGAACGACGTCACCCTGACCTACCCCGACGGCGACGGGCGGCTGACCGCCCTGGACCGGGTGTCGCTGGCGGTGCCCGGCGGCGGGCTGACCGCGGTCGTGGGCCCCTCGGGGTCGGGCAAGTCCAGCCTGCTGGCGGTGGCCGCCACGCTGATCCGGCCGGACTCGGGCACCGTGGCCGTGGACGGCGTGCGCGTGGAGGGGCTGGCGCCGGGAAGGCTGGCCGAGCTGCGCAGGCGCCGGATCGGCATCGTGTTCCAACAGCCCAACCTCCTGGCGTCGCTGACGGCGGCCGAGCAGCTGCAGGTGATGGCGCAGATCGACGGCCGGTCGCCGCGCAAGGCGCGGCCGCGTGCGCTGGAGCTGCTGGAGGCGGTCGGCCTCGCGGACCTTGCGGACCGGCGCCCGCACCAGCTCTCCGGCGGCCAGCGCCAGCGGGTGAACATCGCGCGCGCGTTGATGAACGACCCGGCCGTGCTCCTGGTGGACGAGCCCACCAGCGCCTTGGACCACGAGCGGGGCTCGGCGGTGATCGACCTGATCGCCCGCCTGACCCGCGAGCAGGGCACCGCCACGGTGCTCGTCACCCACGACCGGGCGCACCTGGGCGCGGCCGACCGGGTGGCGGAGGTGTTCGACGGTCGGCTCCGGGTTCCGGAGCCGACCGGCTGAGCGGGGACGCGGGGGATCCGGCGTTCCGGTCGGCCTCGGCCCCGGCGCCGAGAGCCGCCGGTCAGGGCCGGTGCAGGAACGGCAGGCCGCGCACGACCGACCTCCAGTAGCCGACGTGCCCGGCCTTCCAGGAGGCGTGGAACGCCCACGCGAGCAGGCCGAGCGCGGCACCCGCCCACAGGCCCGTACTCACGGCGGCCCCCAGGCCCAGAGCATCGAGGACGAGCGCCCACACGCTCAGCAGGGCGGCGGCCCACGCGTTGCGGGTCCACCCCCGGCCGGCCCCGGGACGCGGGTTCCGCCAAGGATTCAGCCTGCGCAGTCCGCGGCCGAAGCACCACGCGCCGGACAGCAGGCACACCGTCCCGATGGAGGCCGTCTCCGGATCGTCCGTGACGAGCGATCCCATGAAGACCAGGGCGAGCCCGGGAACGGCCAGAAACGTCCCGCGGACGGGGCGGCGCGGGGGCGCGGGGCCCCGGGACGCACGTCTTCGGGCCTCGTATTCGGCCCTGATCGTCAGGGCCAGCTCCGCCGCGCCCTCGGTGTGCCCGGTGATCAGCAGTGTCCCGTTGCGTGACCACACGATGCACCACACCTCGTAGCCCAGGCGGCGCTGCCAGCGGCTGAGCGTGAGCGGACGACTGTCGACGACGCCGGTGATCTCCTCCCAGGCGACCGTCGTGGTGGTCTCTCCCCGGCGGCGGAGGAGGCCGCGCTCATGGAGGACGAACTCCTCGTCCTTGTGGAGCAGGGCCAGCACGAAGGCGATCGTCCCGGTGATCACCAGGACCGCGGGCACGCCGACCAGGACCGGTGCGGCGCGGTTCCCGGCGGCCTCGACGGCATCGTTCCACTCGGCGATCCCGAAAGGCAGGGCGGCCAGGCCGAGCACGACGGCGCCCGCCGACGGAAGAGCGCCGTTGGGGTTGCGTGTGGAGTGGCGGGAGATGCGCGCGCCGAGCCGTGCTCCGACGTCACCGCTCATACCCGCCTCCCGGGGCCGGACCGCCCGACGGACTCCGCCCGGTCATTCCTATATGCCTGGAATGAGAAGTTTGCCAGACGAGTGGCGGTCCACGCCCGCCCGGGGCGGCCCGGGACACCGGTCGTCACCCCCTCGGGCCGGGGCCTCGGGGTCGGGAGAAGCGGACGGGGGTGCCCACACGCCCCCAAAAAGCATCCATAAAGGCGAATCCATCTACATGCCCGATATGACCTGCTCGTGAAGCAATACTCCCATTGAATGGCTTATGGATTCCCGCCCGCCGACGTCGGCGACAGGCCTTGCGGAGACCCGTAATCCGGATCCCGAGGCACATTCGCGCACACCGACCACCAATGGAGACCAGCAGGTCGAAAGGTGGGGCGATCCACGCTTGGCGGCAGCGCGAGCGTTATGAGGACGTTTTATGGACTGCCGCTCGACCGTCACCGTCGACGCGAACGGGAATTGTTTTCTTGCCGCCGCTTCCGCGGCCATGCGAGGCTTCTTTCCGTCGGACCGGCCGAAGTCCCCGCAATGCCCATCCGACTCCCCCATGACAGCAAAGCGACGGGAATTCCATGATTTCTGCGTTGAAGAAGCAGATGGCCGCGACCGCCGCCGTCCTCCTCTCCACCGCCACCGCCGCAACGCTCGGCACCGCGCTGCCCGCCTCGGCCGAGTCCCCGCAGCTCGCCCAGGGCACCGACTACCAGATCCGCTTCGAGGCGAACGACGCCCGGATGGTCCCCTACGCCGGAGCGCCCTTCAGGGTCGACGTGCGGGTCTGGCCGGCCGACTACCGCGGCATGGACTGGGAGGTGAGCCATGCCGGGTTCACCGATGGCGCCCCCACCTACGAGATCCGCAACCTGTACAGCAACCTGTGCCTTGAGCCCAAGGACGGCCGGAGCACGGTCGGCCAGCGGGTCGAGCAGGTGGACTGCACGGGGCGGGACCGCCAGGAATGGCTGCTCCCGAACGTCGACAACGCGCACCAGATCGTGCCGGTGCGCAACACGCGCCTGGGCGTGACCCTGGAGAACCCCGCGTGGACGGGGTCGTTCCTCAAGCTCGGGTACCGCCACAGCTTCGACCCGGACTACCGCTGGGCCTTCGAGGCGCTGTAGAACACGGCGGGCCGCCCGACTCCCGGCCCGTTCCGGAGCACGCTCCGGAACGGGCCTTCCCCTTGTGTCCACGCAGGTGTGTCCGCGCCGACGCCGGGCCGACCGCTAGAAGGGGTCGCCTCCGGCGGCCTCCGTGCCTCCGAGGGCGTAGGCCTTGGGCCCGCGGGGGTCGTGGGCGATCCCGGCGATGATCCTCTCGAACATCGCTGTGGGGGCGCGTCCGGGGATCAGCCGGGCCAGGCGCATCATCGTGTCGGTCTGGAGCAGCGCCCGCGGGCCCGAGGTGGCGATACTGCCGGTCGCCCCGTCACCGGCCTTGACCGCCTGCTTGTTCCTGGCGCGCGCGTAGGCGGCGAGTGCGGATCCCAGGTCCGGTTCACCGCCCGACCCCGCCGCCTGCGCGGCGTCGGCGAGCGCGTTCGCCAGGGCCGCGACGTCCTCCATGGCCTGGCTGACCCCTTGGGCCAGGATCGGCGGCATCGCGTGGGCGGCGTCGCCGATCAGCACGCACCGGCCCCTCCACCAGTGCAGCGGGGGGTAGTGGCGCCGGTGCGGGTACAGGGCGAGGTCGTCCTCGGTGAGGGCGTCCAGCAGGCCGCGCACCTGGGGCGCCCACCCGGCGTAGCCGCGGCGCAGGAGCGGCAGCGCGCGCGCCGGATCGTCGTGGCCCTGCCCGGTGGGCTGTTCGATGTCGATGAGCCACTGCACGAGGCCGTCGGCCACCGGGGCCATGCCGACACTGCCCTCGCGCCCCATGTACATGGTGAACCGGTCGTCGAGGGCGAAGGGGGCGGGGATGAGCCCCTGCCAGGTGGCGGCGCCGGTGGGGCGGGCGCGCGCCTTCGCCTCGGATCCGGCGACGTGGGCGCGCACCGCCGAGTTCACTCCGTCGGCGCCGATGAGCAGGTCGCCGGTGAATTCGCGGCCGTCCTCGGTGACCACCCGCACATCGCCGTCGCCGTCGAGGACCCGCACCGCGCGGGCGCCCAAGCGGATGCGGTCCCCGGGGACGCCGTCGGCCAGGCGGGTCACCAGGTCGCGGCGGGTGATGGTGATCGTCGGCGCGCCGTAGGCGGCCTCCAGGCCGCCGGTGGAGACCGTCATCGCGGGCCTTCCGGTGGAGCTGCGCACGGCGACGCCGGTCAGGGGCGCTTCCGCCCCTGAGGTGTCGGCGCCCAGCCCGCGCAGGATCGCGGTGCCGTTGGGCCACAGGACGACCGCGCAGCCGCCGTCGCGCAGCTCGGGGGAGCGTTCGAGGACGGTGACATCGTGCCCGGCGGCGAGCAGCGCCCGGGCGGCGGCCAGCCCGGAGATCCCGGCACCGGTGATGAGAACGCGCATGACCCCACTCTCTACGTCGAGTAGTACGACATCCAGTAGTACTAGACGCCGTCACACCCGCGCAGGGGGCGCCCGCCCGTTGGCCGCATGCGGCCAGGGCAGGGTGCTCGCGCGTAACTGACAGCCCCACTTCGCCGGTTCGCCGGACAAGGCCCGCGCCGCCTGCCTGGTCCACGACCCCGTGAACCGCTCCTACAGGCTCTTCGGATGGACCGTGGACGGGCGCAAGATCTGCGTCGCCGTCCGGGACGACTCCGGGGAGACAGAAGATCCGTTGTCAAGACGGCCATGGAAGTACCGTGAGGAGTATGGCCCAGATGCCGGACGTCTCCATCGATCACGAGGCCGGTGCGGCCTACGCGGCCCTGAGGCAGGCCGCCGTAGCGCACACCCGCGACCACGGCGAGTTCATCGCCGACTACGACGAGGACGGGCGGGTCGTCGGTCTTGAGATATTGACGTTGGAACGACTCCCGGATCTGAACGCGATCCGGGCGCTGTTCCCTGAAGAGGAGGACCGGATCCGTGAGGGGGTGGAGGTGCTCGCCGAGCGGGTGGAGGGCGAGCGAGACCACCCGCGGTAGCGCAACCCGTGCCGGTCCGCCCAAGAGGCGACCGCCGCGGCGATCTCGGCAGGGCGATCCTCCGGGGTGTGGTGCCCGGCGGGGACTTCATGGCGCTCGACCTCCAGGGCCGCCATGTGCTCCACGCACCAAGCGACGAGACCGGGCCCCATCATGGCGCCCGGCCCGGGCGCGAAGTCGATCAGGAGCTTGGGGACGTCCACGCTGTTCGCGAGCCATGCGTCGTAGGCCTCGACGCGGGCCACGACGTCGGCGGGCCCGCCCCCTAGAGGCATGGAGCGTGGCCACTTCAGCAGCGGTCGGCGGCTCGCGCGGGTCGGGTAGGGACGGAGGTACGCCTCCCGGGCCGCGCTGTCGAGGGGGGTGACGACGGTGTCGGGCAGCCCTTTCTCGAGCATGATGTTGTCGTCGAGGATCATGGCCTCCCCCACCCCCTCGGTCTTGATGGCGCGGAACAGCTCGCGGCCGCCCTCGGGGAACTCCTCCCAGGCCATCGGTTTGACGATGGTCTCGGTGAAGGCGATGCCGCGGACCCGGCCAGGGTGGCGGGCGGCGAAGTCGAAGGCGAGCGCGCCGCCCCAGTCGTGGCCGACCAGGACGGCGCCGTCGAGGTCGAGCGCGTCGAACCAGGCGTCGAGGTAGCGGGCGTGGTCATCGAAGGCGTAGTCGATGTCGGGTTTGCCGGAGTCGCCCATGCCGATCAGGTCGGGAGCGAGCAGGCGCCCCCGACCGACGGCCGGCAGGACGTTCCTCCATAGATACGAGGAGGTGGGGTTGCCGTGCAGGAATACGATCGGGGCGCCTGTGCCGCGCTCGCGGTGGACGATCGTCGAGTCGAGGACGGGGGTGGTCGGCATACGGGTTCTCCCAAAAGTGCGTCGAGGGGCGCGGCGCCCCACCGGATCAGCGGAAGGCGGCGGCGCTGCGGGCGGCCCAGTCGGTGAAGGGGCGCGGCGCACGGCCCAGGACCCGTTCGACGTCGGGGCTCACCCGGCGCTCGGCGGGAAGCGGTTCTCCGAGGATGGCGAGGGTGCCTTCCACCACCGGCTCAGGCATGAACGCGAGCATCTGGTCTCGGGCCTCCTGGCGGGCCTGCTCGACGAATCGGACCGGCTCGCCGAGCGCGGCGCCGATCGCCGCAGCCCGCTGGCGCGGGGTGGTCGGGGCGGGTCCGGTGAGCTCGTACACGGAGCCGGCGTGGCCGGGCTGCAGCAGCGCGGCGGCGGCGACCTCGGCGACGTCCGCCGGGTCGACCATCGGCAGGCCGACGTCGCCGAACGGGGCGGCGGCCACCCGCTCGGCGCGGATCGACTCGGCCCAGGCGAAAGCGTTGGAGTCCAACCCGCCGCAGCGCAGCACGGTCCAGTCGAGGCCGGAGCCGAGAAGCGCGGCCTCGAAGGCGGCGGGGTGGCGGTAGGCGTCCGGGCGGGTGACGACGCCGAGGGAGGAGACCAGCACGACCCGGCGGACGCCGCCCGCCTTCGCGGCGGTGAGGACGCCCTGCGGATCGTCCCCGGCCGCCAACAGGAACAGCGCGTCGGCGCCGTCGAACGCAGGGCGCAGACCATCGGCGTCGGCGAGGTCGGCCCGCACATGGCGCACGCCGTCGGGAAGGCCGCGCGCCTCGCCGCGCGAGACCGCGGTCACCGCCTCGCCCGCCTCGTCGAGGATGCGGACCAGTTCGCGGCCGACGTTCCCGGTGGCTCCCGTCACGACAATCATGAGGCCCCTATGTAAGTTAGTTGACTGACTAAGTTGGACGGTAGCACGCCCTGGTGGAGATCTACAATCGGTCAGGTGACCGACTCAGCGAAGCCCAGGACGCGGGCGGCCGACAAGCGCCGACGGCTCTCCGCCGCGGCAGCGCAGGTCCTGCACAAACAGGGCGTCGAGCGCACCACCCTCGCCGACATCGCACACGCGGCCGACGTCCCCGTCGGAAACGTCTACTACTACTTCAAGACCAAAGACGAGCTGGTCAGCGCCGCATTATCCGAGCACGGCACGCACTTGGACGAACTCACCGGTTCCCTGGACCGGTTGCCCGACCCGCGCGAACGCCTCAAGGCGCTGGTCGAAGCCTGGGTCGGGCAGCGCGACACCGCCGCCCGCTACGGCTGCCCCACCGGCACCCTGGCCGTCGAACTGGACAAGCGCGCCGACGGCACCCTCGACGCGGAGGCCGCCGTCGTGATCCGGCGGCTGCTCGACTGGGCCGGACAGCAGTTCCGCGCATTGGGTCTGCCCGACCCGGACGACCTCGCCGTCACCCTCGTCTCCGCTTACCAGGGCATGTCGCTTCTGGCCAGCGCCCTGCGCGACCCCGACATCATGACCCGCGAGGGCGCCCGCCTCCTCCACTGGCTGGACTCCCTTGAGGCCCCCGACCGGAGTCCCTGACCAGTCGGGCGCTCCTCGGCCGGGCCCACGCACCCGCGCGCGCTCCGGACCGTTCCCGGTCCTCCGGGGGACGAGGACCGGGAACGGAGGCCGCGGTGAGGTTCAGGCGGGCGCCCATGTCGAGGTCCACCTCGCCGTACGGGCGCACGTGGGGCCGGGACAGAGGATCAGACCCCGACGGGGCGCCAGCGGGCGAACCACTCCGTGGCGCCCTCCAAGGCCACCGGGAGCGGGGGGATCTCCGGGTGCCAGGCGCGTTCCCACTCCAGGGACACCCACCCCGACCAGCCCCGCAGGACGCTGGCGCACCACTCGATCGGGACCGCGCCCTGTCCCGGGGGCACCGGCTTCCAGCCGCCGTCCGCCGCCACGGCATCCTTGACCTGGAAGTACCCCAGCCGCTCGCCCAGGGCCAGGCGCGTGTGCGACGGTGCCTCCCCCTTGCGCCACGGGTGCAGCGCGTCCCACAGCACGGCGACCGGCTCGCCGGGGTCGAACGGCTCCACCAGGCGCAGCGCGGACACCCCCGTCGGATGGGAGTCGTGCGTCTCCACGAGCAGGCGCACCCCGTGGTCGCGCAGGTCGGGCAGGACGGCGCCGATCCGCTCATGGGCCGCGCCGTCCTCCGGCCCGCCCGGAAAGACCCGCACCGACGGCGCCCCCAGGCGCGCGGCCAGGCCGATCAGCGCGCGCAGCTCCTCCACCACCGGGCCGTCCGGACCGGGCGCGCACACCCGCGCGTAGCCCGCCAGGCAGGACACCTCCAGCCCGGCGCCGCCGATTCGCGCGCGCACCTCGCCCTCCCGCCGCTGCGGCATCCCCGGGTGCACCGCCTCGTCCGGGTGGGCCCGCAGCTCGATGCCGTCGCAGCCGTGGGCCTCGGCGGTGCGGACGGCCTCGGCGACCTCCGCGCCGGGCATGCCCAGCGTGCTGAACGCGAACCTCCAGCTCACCGCTCCTCCTCGTGCTCGACCCGCACCGGCGCGAACCCCACCCGGGTGCGCGCCCCGTCGGCCCAGTCGACCACCAGGGCGCCGCCGTCCTCGGCGGCGGAGGCGACGGCCCCCTCCACCCTCTCGGCCGCCTCCCCGCCGCCCCGGGCCGGAGGCGCGCCCTCCAGCAGGGCCAGCGCCGCGAACAGGGCCGTGCCCGACACGGTCCCGCTGAGCCGGGGCAGCCGCGCCGAAGGCGTGAAGGCGGTCCCCGACGGGGCGGCGACGCGGTCCCGCCCGGCCCACCCGTGCAGGGGGACCAGCACCGACTCCACCGGCTCGTCCGCGCCGACCGCCCACCCGGTCAGCTCGGCGGCGCACCCCTCCGGCGCACCCACCACCCGGTGCACCCGCAGCTCGTAGGCGCCCCGCACCACCGTGGCGGCCTGCACCCGCAGCGCGGGCAGGGCCGGGACGCCGCCCTCGAACACCGGCCGGTGCCAGGAGACCGCCCACGACCACCCCGGCCCCTGGCCCGCGCCCAAGGGCCGGATGCGGCGGCGCGCGCCCGGAAGGCCCCGCCACAGCACGGTGAAACGGTTGTCCGCGGGATCCGCGCCCGAGGTGGGGCCGGTGCGGGTGGAGTAGGCCAGCCGGTCGTAATGCGGGTCCTCGGGCGCCCTCTCCTCCTCGAAGGGCCGCAGGTGGGAACTGCCGTGGTTGTGCACGCGCACGATCCCGTCGGCGCCGGTCGCCTGCACCAGCAGGCCGGGCGCCGGAAGGGCCAGCGCCCGGTCGGCGCCCTCGCTCGGAGCGGCCTGCTCGGTCTCGGTCCACAGCGGGTGGTCCGCGGGGGCGAGCAGCCCCGCGAAGGCCTTGGAGGCCCAGTAGGGCGAGGCGGGCCCGGAATAGGGCTGCAGCGTCGCCGCGTGCGGGCCGTGCCAGCCCAGGGTGAGCAGCCCGTCGCCGCCCACGGCCCCGCGGTCGAGGAAGTAGCGCAGGCAGCCGCTCATCAGCCGCCGCGACGTCCCCGGGGACAGCGGCGTGTTCCCGGTGACCGCTCCGAGCGCCACCGGCGCCGCCGCGGCGAACCGGTAGGTCAGCGAACGGCCCATGTGCAGCGGAGCGCCGTCGCCGCCGAAGAACAGGGCATAGCCCTCCAGGTGCTCGCGCAGGCGGTCCCCGAACCCGGTGGAGGCGCCGGACAGGTGGTCGTCGAGGACCGGGTACAGGTGCATCGCCCACCCGTTGTAGTGGTCGAAGGCCCGGCCGTCGCCGTCGGCGTACCACCCCTGCCCGCGGTACCACTCCTCCAGCAGCTCCAGAGCGCGCGCCCGGGCGCGCGCGGTCTCGGCGTCGCCGCGCCCCACCGATTCCAGGAACCCGGCCACGCTGTAGGGGAACAGGTACCAGTTGCACGGCGCGGGCAGGGAGCGCAGGGCTCCGCGCAGCCACTCCTCGGCCCGGTCCCGGACGCCGGCGTCGAGCCGGTCCCACAGCCAGGGCCGGGTCAGGCGCAGCCCCAGGGCGACCGAGGCGGCCTCCACCATGGGCTGGCCCTGCACGTCGTAGTCGAGGACGAGCGGCCAGGACTCGTGGTCGGCGGCGCCCGGGGCGCGGGTGCCCGCGGCGAGCCCGTCGGCGTAGCGTTCCAGCCACCCGTGTGGGTCGGCGCCGTCGGCCCCGGCGGTGCGGAACGCCGCGGCGAGGAAGGTGCGGGCGTAGCCCTCCAGCCCGTCCGAGCGCGCCCCGGACCGGGAGGGCCGCCCGGGCAGGTCCAGGCGCGCCCCGGCCGGGCTCGCGTGCCGCCAGGCGGCGGCCAGCAGGCCGNGGCGCCCCCCTCCCAATGGGCGCGGGTGTAGCCGGTGCGGGGGCTGCGTTCACGGTCCTCTTCGGGCAGGGCCAGGGCGGGGGGTGCCGGTGCGTTCATGCGCTGCGCTCCAGGTGTTCGCGGTGGACGGGGTGGGCGAACCCGGCGCCGGAGGCCCAGCGGGCGAGCTCGGCCGCGGCGTGCTCGGCCAGGCGCGTCCACTCGTTGCCCTGGGAACCGGCCAGGTGCGGGGTGATCAGCACGTCCTCGCAGCTCCACAGGGGATGGTCGGCGGGCAGCACCTCGGGGTCGGTGACATCGAGCACCGCGCGCACCCGCCCGGCCAGGGCCGCCTCGGCCAGGGCGTCCTGGTCGACCACGGCGCCGCGCGCGGTGTTGATCAGCACGGCGTCGGGGCGCATCGCCCCGATCAGCTTCCGGTCGACCAGGTTGCGGGTGGTGGGCAGGAGCGGGGTGTGCACGCTGACGGTGTCGCTGCGGGCGAACAGCTCGTCCAGGGCGACCGGCTCGGCGCCCAGGGCGTGCGCCTCCCCGGCGGTGACGTAGGGGTCGTGCAGCAGGATCCTCAGGTCGTGCGGGCGCAGCAGCTCGATCACCCGCCGCCCCACCAGCGACGCCGACAGGATGCCGACGGTGCGCTCGTGGTTGCCCACGCCGCGCGGCGTGCACAGCATGTCCTCGCGGCGGCGCCCGGCCCGGTAGTCGCGGGCGCGCTCCAGCACCCGCTTGCCGGTGAGCAGGATCATCCCCACGGTGTACTCGGCCACCGGGACGGCGTTGGCCGCGGCCGCCGACGAGACGGCGATGCCCCGCTCCCAGCAGGCCGGGGAGAGGTGGCCGCGCACCGACCCGGCGGTGTGCACGACGGCGCGCAGCCGCGGCGCGGCGGCCAGTGCGTCCTCGTCGAGCAGGGGGCAGCCCCAGCCGGTCACCAGCACCTCGGCCCCGGCCAGGACCGCGCGCGCCCGGGGTTCGGCGAAGTCGTCCAGCACCGGGCCGGGAGCCAGGTCGCACACCTTGTCCAGGGCCGCCATGGCGCGCCCGTCCAGAACGGCCTCGGCCGCCTGGGGGGACATCGCCAGGGCGGCCTTCGGGCGCCGGGTCACTTGACCGCCCCCGCGGTCAGGCCCGACCTCCAGAACCGCTGCAGCATCAGGAACGCGACGATCAGGGGCAGCACCGCCAGCAGCGACCCGGTGATCACCACCGGGTAGTACTCGGGCGAGGTGGTGGCGGCGCTGTTCCAGTTGTACAGGCCCAGCGTCACCGGGTAGAGCTCCTGGTCGGACAGCATCACCATGGGCAGGAAGAAGTTGTTCCAGATCGCGGTGAGCTGGAACAGGAACACGGTGACGGCGCCGGGCAGCAGCATGCCGAACGCCACCCGGAAGTACAGGGACAGCTCACCGGTGCCGTCCATCCGGGCGGCCTCCAGGACCTCCCGCGGGACGTAGCCGTCGCTGAAGATCCGGCCCAGGTAGACGCCGAAGGGGTTGAACAGCAAGGGGATGAACACCGCCCAGAACGTGTTGACGACTCCGAGGCTGGAGGCGAGCAGGTACAGGGGCAGGGCCAGGACCGTCTGCGGCACCATGACCGCGGCCAGGACCAGGCCGAACAGCTTCTCCTTGTGCCGGAAGCGGTAGGTGGAGAAGGCGTAGCCGCAGGCGGTGCTGACCAGCGCGCTGAGTGCGGCGCCGCCCACGGCGTAGACCAGGGTGTTGAGGTACCAGCGGCCGTAGATGCCGCCGTCGGTGGCGAACAGGTCGCCGATGTTGGACACCGGGGTGAAGCCCTCCAGGGAGAGCAGCCGGCTGGAGAACAGGGCGTCGGCGTCCTTGGCGGCGGCCAGCACCAGCCAGGCCACCGGGAGCAGGGTGTACAGGACGAACACGGCGACCACGGTGTTGGTGGCCGCCCTGCCGGTGAGCCGGGTGGCGGCGGAAGCGCTCATCGCTCCTCCTCGGGGCCTGTGGCGCGGTTCGTCCACCGCGTGATGGCGTACGACAGGGCGATGGTGCAGGCCAGCAGGACCACGGAGGCGGCCGCGGCGAGCCCGTAGCTGTTGCGGTTGAAGGCGGCGTCGAAGATGTACATGCTCGGCGAGAAGCGCGAGTCGATCATCGACGTGGACTGGCTGAGCAGCATGGGCTCGGTGAACAGCTGGAGCGTGAAGATCAGGCTGAACAGCGCCACGGTGACCACCGCCGAGCGGATCTGGGGCGTCTTGACCAGCAGCGCGGTGCGGACCGGGCCCGCCCCGTCGACCACCGACGCCTCGACGACCTCGCGGGGCAGGGCCCGCAGGGCGGTGAACAGGATGACCGTGTTGTAGCCCAGGTTGCTCCACAGCACGACGTTGACCAGCGAGGGCAGGACGGTGTCCACCCCGAGGAGGTCGACGCCCAGGCCGCCCCGGGCCAGCAGGTCGAGGACCGGGCTGATGCCGGGGGTGTACAGGTAGAGCCAGATGACCGCGGCGATGAGGCCGGGCACCGTGTGCGGCAGGTACAGCCCCAGCTGCGCCCAGGCGCGCAGCCGCACCGCCCCCGAGTCCAGCAGCAGGGCCAGCAGCAGCGAGCCCGCCACCAGCAGCGGGATGTAGATCAGGCAGAACAGCAGCATGCGGCCCAGCCCGGCGGTGAAGGTGGGGTCGGCGAGCACGGCGAGATAGCTGCGCAGTCCGACGAAGGACGGGTTCGGCGGGCCGAAGCCCAGCCCCGTGCGGTCGTCGGCGAACAGGCTCAGCCACACGGCGGTGCCGACGGGCACCAGGAACACGGCGGTGAGCAGGGCGAAGAACGGCGTCATGAGCACGCCGCAGGCGAAGAGCTCGCGCCGCCGGGCCGATCGGCGGCCGGAGGGGGCGGGCCGTGCGCGCCGCACGGAACCGGGTTCGGGGGAGGGGGTGGGGGCGGTGGCGGTGTCCGGGGTCGTCGGGCCGGCTGGCGGGGGTGCGCCCGTGCCCATGGGGGTGGCCTCCTCTGTGCGGGGGCGGGCCGGGGTCAGCCGCCCTGCTCACTGATGGACAGGCCCAGCGCCCTCAGGTCCGGGGTGGTGCCGTCCTGGGCCGCGCGCATCGCGTCCAGGAGCGTGCCCCGTCCGGCGCCGGCGCGGGCGAAGTTGTCGTGCATGAGGTTGAGGGTCGAGGTCATCCGCGGCCCCCAGACCCAGTCGTCGCGGACCTTGACCGCCTCCCGGGCGAAGAGGCCGTAGATGTCCTGGCCGCCGTAGTACTCGGGGTCCAGGGCCTGGCGGCCCGCCTCCACGAGCTCATCGACCACGGGGAAGGCCGAGCTGGTGCCCGCCGACAGCCGGGCGCGCATGGCGTCGGGGTGGGAGACCTGCCATTCGATGAACTGCATGGCGGCCTCGGGGTGGCGGCTGTCGCGGGTGACGGTGAAGGTCGAGCCGCCGTGGTCGCCGAGCACCCCGGCGCCGGGCTCCCACTCGGGGAGCGGGGCGACGGTCCACAGGCCCTTCTGGCCGGGGTGGGAGGACATCTGCGCACCGGCGTCCCAGGCGCCGCTGAGCCGGACGAGGACGGTTCCGTCGCCCACTTGGGCGGGGTACCGCGGCCCGCCCACGGAGTTGGCGAAGACGATGTCGTCGTCGATGAGGCCCTGCCAGTACTCGGCCACCCGGCGGGTCGGGGCGTCGGTCAGGGAGACGGTCCAGGTGTCGCCGTCGGTGTCGAACCATTGGGCCCCGGCCTGGCAGGCGTAGGAGGCGAACTGGGTGCCGCCGTCGGTGGGGAAGACGGTGATGCGGCTGCCGGGGAGCCGGTCGCGCACGGCGCGGCCCAGGTCGGCGAAGTCCTCCCAGGTGCGGGGGACCTCGAAGCCGTGCTCGTCGAACACGTCCCGGCGGTAGTGCATGACCATGGGCTCGATGTCGAGGGGCAGGGCGTAGATGCGGCCGTCGAAGGTGGCGCGCTCCAGGGCCTGGGGGAGCAGCAGGTCCCGGGTGCGGTCGCTGACCAGGCCGGTCAGGTCGGTGGCCACGCCGTCGATGGCGAAGCCGGGGAGCTGGGGGTATTCGAGGGTGGCGACGTCGGGGGCGTTCCCGGCGCGGGCGGCGTTGCTGAGCTTGGCGTAGCCGCCCTGGGTGCCGGAGGGGATCTGCTCGAAGTCGACCTGGATGCGGTCGTGGGCGGCGTTGAAGGCGTCGACCACCTCCTGGCTTCCGCGGATGGCGGACCAGAAGGTGATGCGGGTGGGGCCGCGCCCTCCGGAGGGGCGGGGGCGGTCGGGGGCGCACCCGGCGAGTGCGCCGATCGCGGGCAGGGCCAGCCCCGCGGCCAGGACGCCGCGGCGGCTCGGAGCACCGCTCATCAGTGCCTCCTGCTCCTGTAGTCCAGGGGGGACACCGTGATTCTCGCCATATGAACGGATAGCGGTCAATAGTTCATTCAAAAGTAAAATTCGATCAAATGATCACGCGCGCCCGGTGGGTAGGCGGGCCGAGCGCCCCTGCCTCGGCGGCGGCCGGGACGGCGAAGCCTTCGGCGGTTGCGGCCGCCATGGGCGGGAAACGGCAGGCGACCCGCCGAAATGCAGGACGCCGATCGGGGCGCCGACACTGGGGAAGGGCCGCGCCGACACCGCGACGACCGAACCGGCCTGGTCGGCGGAAGTTGCACCACTCCAGCAGACGCGAGCCTCGGTGCGACGCGATGTCGAGGGGGGCCGACGGCTCCATGGCCTTCCTCGTCGCCGAGTGCGGCCGCCGATTGCCGCGCCTCGATGACATCCGCTGGAGCGGTGTCATTCCCGGCGGCCGTGGCCGCAGTCAGCGCACGGTCCTCGGCCGTCTGTCGACGGGCGGGGCGCCGGTCAGGGCCTTCAGGGTGGGCCGGACCCGCCCTGGAGCCGTACCGGCCGCGCTGCACCGGCCAGATGAAGACGACACCACTGAACCGGACGTGACCCACCGACACGGTCCTACCGCCGCGGCAGGTGCCGTCGAGGCGGGATCGACGAACGCCGCCAGGACTCGTGAACAGAACCGAACAGGCGCAAGCGGGCGGCTGTCGGGCATGGACACGGCCGCCCCTCGGAGCAGCGGCATCGCCGTTCGGCCGGGGCAACGGGGCCGGGACGGCGCGGCACGTGCGCTCCGCCCGCCCCTCCGCCGCGGTCAGGGGGTGGGCGCGCCCCGGGTCGACTCGCGTACCTCCAGGCGCGGGAGCACCTCCACCCGGCGCGGGCTCCACGGCGTCCCCGCCGCCTCGGCGGCCAGGCGGTCCCGCATCAGCTCCGCCGCAACCCTGCCGACCTCGGCCTTGGGCGGGGCCACCGCGGTCAGCGGGATCGCGCCCAGCGCCGCGACCACGTCGTCGTAGGCCACCACCGAGCAGTCCTCCGGCACCCGCACCCCCGCCTCGGCGAGCCGCTGGACCAGCATCAGGGCGTCGACGTCGCCGTGCAGCAGCGCGGCCGTGGCCCCGCGGCGGCGCAGCAGCGCCGCGAGCCAGCCGGGATCGTCGAAGTCCGGCTCCGGGCCGGCGTCACCGTCGGCGTCGGCGCCCTCGGCGCTGAGCACGGCCGCCCAGTCCTCCACGCGCGGGTCTGCCGAAGCGACCTCGCCGAAGGCGGCGCGGACCGCGCGCGCGGTCGGGCTGTCGGCACGGGCGGCCAGCACGATCCGCCGGTGCCCCAGGCCGACCAGGTGGTCCACGGCGAGCCGGACCCCATACCCGTGGTCGCTGCACACCGCGTCCATGGTGTGCAGCGGGCCGCCCGGCCGGGGCCTGCGCTCCATCAGCACGGTGGGCCGCTCCACCCGGGCCAGCCACCCCTGGTCGGCCTCCTCCTCGGCGGCCGAGCGCCAGCGCGGCGCGATGAGCAGGCCCCGCGCGCCCTCCTGGGGGATGCGCTCGACGATGGGGCGCTCGGCGCCCTCCACCTGGGGGGCGATGTGCAGCACCACGCGCATCCCGGCCGCCTCCAGCGCGGTTCGCGCGCCGTACATGACCTCGTTGAGGTAGGCGTGCCGCTCGGGCACGACCAGGGCCACGGCGCCGGGCCCACCCGGCGGCGGCGCGGAGGGGCGCTCGGCGGGGACCAGGGAGCGGGCGCTGCCGTGGCCCCGCCGCAGCCTGCCCTCCTGGGCCAGCACCTCCACATCGCGGCGGACCGTGACCACCGAGACCTCCAGTTCGGAGGCCAGGTCCGCCACCCGCACCTCGCCCCGCGCCCGGACGGCGGCCAGGATCCTCCGGCGCCGCTCGCCCACCGGCTCGCGCATGCCCACCCCCGATGTTCGTTTGACCGTTTACCCGGAAGCATAGCGATCACTTCGGTGCGCGCCCCGCCCGCGCCCGGCGGGGGGGACACGGTCGCGGCACGAAGCGATCCGGTCCCTCCCCGGGGACCGGCGCAACGATCCGATGGCCCGACGACCACGTCGGGGCGAACAATCGGTTCGATCGTCGCCCGATCCGCCTGTCCGGCTACACACGGTTGCACTTTCCTGAGAGAATCCACATCCCTGAGAGAATTCCCAGGAAAGTCGGCGGAGCGCGACGCGCGGCAGCGGTACCGGGCGCCGCGCCCGCCGTCAGGTGACGGCCCCGATACGCAGGCAAGGACCTCCGTGACGACGCAATCCCAGCCCGCGCCCCCGACCACCGCACCGACCGCCCCCGCGCCGCGCCGCTTCTTCCCCGAAGTGCAAGGCCTGCGCGCGCTGGCCGTCGGGCTCGTGGTCGCCTACCACATCGACAAGGACCTGCTGCCCGGCGGCTACATCGGCGTCGACGTCTTCTTCGTCATCTCCGGGTTCCTCATCACCACGCTGCTCCTGCGCGAGGCGCGGGAGCAGGGGCGGGTCTCCCTGTCTGGCTTCTACATCCGGCGGGTGAGGCGCATCCTGCCCGCCGCCACCGCCGTGCTGGCCGTCACCGGCGCCGCGGCCGTCCTGCTGCTGCCCTCGGCGCAGCTGCTCGACACCGCCAAGCAGATCCTCGCCTCGGCCGCCTACGTGCAGAACCTCCTGCTGGCCCGGGAGTCGGTGGACTACCTGGCCGCGGGCTCGGCCGAGAGCCCCGTGCAGCACTTCTGGTCGCTGGCCGTGGAGGAGCAGTTCTACCTGGTGTGGCCGCTGCTGTTCATCGGCTGGACGGCCCTGCCCGCGCACCTGCGCCGCGCCCGCGCGCTGCTGCTGGGCGGGGGCGGCGTCATCGCGGTGTCCTTCGCCCTGTCGGTGTGGATCACCTCGACCGACCCCAGCCCCGCCTACTTCCTGCCGCAGACCCGCATGTGGGAGCTGGCCGTGGGCGGTGTGCTGGCGATCGTGCTCACCTACCGCCGCCTCCCCGAGCGGGTGCGCGCCGGGCTGGGCTGGGCGGGCCTGCTGGCCATCGTCGCCTCGGCCGCCGCCTACGACGACGCGGTCGCCTTCCCCGGCTGGGCGGCGGCGCTGCCCGTGCTGGGCACGGCCGCCGTCATCGCCGCAGGGCACACCACAGGGCCGCTGTCGACCTACCGCCTGCTGAGCGCGGCGCCCGCCCGCTTCGTCGGCGACATCTCCTACGCCCTCTACCTGTGGCACTGGCCGCTCATCGTGTTCACCCTGGCCGCCACCGACTCCCACTCGCTCGGCCCGGCCGGGGGGCTCGCGGTGGCCGCAGGGTCGGTCCTGCTCGCCTGGGCCACCAAGATCGCCGTGGAGGACCCGGTGCGCACCGGCGGGCTGCTGAAGACCGGCCGCTCCGCCCTGGCCTTCGCGGTGGCGGCGGTGCTCGCCGCCGCCACCGTCAGCGCGGTGCAGTACGGGCACGTGCAGGCCAAGCGCAACGTGCCCTTCGACCCCGCGGTGCACGTCGGCCCCCAGGCGCTGTCCGGCCCCGCCCCCGAGGGCGACACCGCCGCCGACATCTACCCCTCGCCCCTGGACGCCCTGGACGACCTGCCCAGCGTCTACGACGACGACTGCCAGGCGATGCCCGCCGACCGCAGCGCCGACCCGTGCGTCTACGGGCCCGAGGACGCCGACGTGCAGGTGGCCGTGGTGGGCGACTCGCACGCCGCGCACTGGGTGCCGGCCGTGCGCGAGGTCGCCGAGGAGCACGGGTGGCGGGTCTCCACCTTCACCAAGTCCTCCTGCCCCTTCACCACCGAGACGGTGACGCGCGCCGGCGACGACGACCGGCCCTACGAGGAGTGCGCGGACTGGAACGACGACGTGGTGGACCAGCTGACCGGCGGCCTCGCCCCCGACCTGGTCTTCACCAGCGCGCGCAGCAGCGCCGAGAGCGCGCGGGCGGGCGGCGGCGAGGAGGGCAAGCGCCGCATCGCCGAGGGCATGGCCGAGCAGTGGGAGGCCGTGGAGGAGGTCGGCGGCTCGGTGGTCGCCATCGCCGACACCCCCACCCAGCGGGCGCGGGTCCCCGAGTGCGTGGAACTCAACCCCGGCGACCCGTCGGTGTGCGCCAAGGAGCGCGACGAGGCGCTGGGGGAGGAGGACCCGCAGCTCATGGCGGCCGACATGGACGGCGCCGGGGCCGAGGTGGTCGACCTCAACGACCGCCTGTGCACCGAGGACAGCTGCCCGGCCGTGGTGGGCAACGTCCTGGTGTACCGGGACAGCCACCACCTGACCGCCACCTACTCGCAGATGCTCGCCGCCGACCTGGAGGAGGAGGCCGCGGACCCGCTGAGCCGCCTGTGACCCGGGCCCGCGCCGCCGGTCCCGGCGCCCGGCCGCCATCGGCGCGCCGATGGCGGCCATCGGGCCCGTGATTGGTGCGCGGGGGCGCGCGGCCGTAGGGTCGCCCGGTCCGCGCCGGTCCGCGGCGCGGCCGAACGGCGACGGAAGGCGGCCGATGGCGGATTTCTACCACGTGTGCTTCGCCGTGCCCGACATCGAGCGGGCCATGGGGGACCTGACGGCGGCCGCCGGGGCGGCCTGGGGTGCGCCCCGCACCGAGACGATGGGGGACTGGGGGTTCCGCATCGTGTTCTCCCGCGGGGAGGCGCCCTTCATCGAGCTCATCGAGGGGCCGCCCGGCAGCCCGTGGGACTGCGGGGGCCGGGCGCGCTTCGACCACCTCGGGTACTGGGCCGCCGACCTTGGGCGGGAGAGCGAACGGCTGGTGGCGGCGGGGGCGCCCCTGGACTTCTCCGGGTGCCCCTACGGGCGCCCGTTCGCCTACCACCGCCTGGACTCGGTCGGGGCGCGCATCGAGGTCGTGGACGCCGCCCGGCGGCCCGCGTTCGCCTCCTCCTGGGGGCTGGACTGCGGCGGCACGACGGTGCTNGGGCCGCCCCCCCCCCCCGCCGGTACTCGGCCGGGCTGAGGCCGTAGGCCCGCTTGAAGGCGGTGCTCAGCGCGAACGGGGAGCCGTAGCCGACCGTGCGGGCGACGGCCTCCAGCGTCGCGCCGCCCTCGCGCAGCAGGTCGGCGGCCATGGCCAGGCGCAGCCCGGTCAGGTAGGCCATCGGCGGCTCGCCCACCAGGTCGGTGAAGCGGCGCGCCAGCACCGACCGGGAACAGCCGCACTCGGCGGCCAGGGCGGCCACCGTCCACGGACGTCCCGGGCCGCCGTGCAGCAGGCTCAGCGCCCGGCCGGCCACGGGGTCGGCGCGGGCGCGGAACCAGCCGGGGGCGTCGGCGCCCCGGCGGGCCATCCAGGCGCGCAGCACCGCGATGAGCAGCAGGTCGAGCAGGCGGTCGAGGACGACCTCCTGGCCCGGGGCGTCGCGGTCGATCTCGGTGCGCAGCAGGGCGGTGAGGGCGGCGACGGGCTCCGCCGAACCGTCCGGGCCGTGGTCGGGGCCTCCGCCGGGTGCGCGCAGGGCGGCGACGGCGGGCAGGGCGCCCAGCAGGCGCCGCCCGACCTCGCCGCCGCCGCGGTAGGTGCCCACGAGCATCTCGGTGGTGCTGAGCTCGGCCTCGTCGCCCCAGGTGCGCACGCCCCGGGCGAGGGTCTCGCGCAGGGGGCGGCCGTGGAGGGTGGTGCACCGCTGGTCGGGCCCGATGACGATGCGGGCGGGGGTGTCGGGCGGGTCCGCGACGGTGTAGCGGGCGGGGCCGAGCACCACGGCGGCATCCCCGGCCGACAGGCGCACGGGCTTGGCCCCCTCGGAGAGCACGTGCGCGGCGCCCCGAACGGCGAGGACGAGGGTCAGCGGGGCCTCGTCCTCGATGCGCAGCGACCAGGGCGAGGCGAGCAGCACGCGCAGGAGGAAGGCGCCACGCGCGCGGGGGCCGTCCAGCAGCCCGGCCAGTTCGTCCATGACAGGAGTGTCGCACCGCGGGGACGCGCGCTTATGCGCGCGAGCGTCTGAGCGATGGCGGGGGTCGGGGCGGGGCTGTTGACTGGGGTGCACCGGCCGCACAGGGCCGGGCGGGGTCCAGAGGGACGGGGAGGCCTGCGATGGCGGAGTTCTGGCAGCTCGCGGTTGCGGTGGCGGCGCTGCTCGCCACAGGGGTGTACGCGGGCCTGTTCTTCGCGTTCACGGTGGGGGTGATGCCGGGGCTGCGGGGCGTGGGGGCCCAGGTGTTCGTGGGGGCGATGCAGAGCATCAACCGGGCGATCGTGAATCCGGTGTTCCTGGTCGTGTTCCTGGGGGCGCCCGTGCTGGCGCTGGTCACGGCCGTGTCGGCCACCGGGGCGGGCGGCGTGGCGGCCGTGGCCGCATGGGCGGCGTTCGCGCTGGTGGCGGCGGTATTCGTGGTGACGGTCGCGCTGAACATTCCGCTGAACGACGCGCTGGAGGCGGCGGGACCGGTGGAGGGCACCGAGGCGGAGGCGGCCCGGAGGGCCTTCGAGGCCCCCTGGGTCCGGTGGAACGCGGTGCGGACGGTCCTGTCGGCGGCGGGGGCGGCGTGCCTGGCGGTGTCGGTGGCCGTCGGGTGAGGGGCTGAGATCGTTGATGGGAGATCTCTGAACCTGCTGAGGGCACGGCGAGGGGCACCCGCGGCCGGTGTGTGCGGGCCGGGTGCGCCAGAGGACCGGGCCGGTGGTCCGGGCATTGAAGGGGCCGTTGGGGCCGGGGCGTGCCGGAGGGGCCGCGCGCTCTGCGCCCCGATCCGGCACGTCCGGCTGGTCGGCGCCCCGGTCGAGCGGCCGCCGGTGGCCTGCGACCACTGGTCGGGGCACACATATCCCATCAACGATCTGAGAGGGCGTGGGTGGCGGATCGGTCCTCGGGGCTGCACGATGCCCCCGGAGAGCGGCGACTGCGGAGGAGGGCCCGTGGGGCGCGCCGTCCTGGGCCTTCGGCCATGTGCCCTCACGCGGGCCGATAGAAGGGCCGCCCGGCCACCAGGACCACCGCGATCCCGCACACGCCCGCCACGGCGACCGCCGTGTGCGGCGGGACCGCCTCGGCCACCGCCCCCGCCGCCGCGAACCCCACGCCCTGGGTGATCATCAGGCCCGCCGAGGCCAGGGTGAACACGCGTCCGCGCATCTCCTCCGGCGCCTCCTCCAGCAACAGGGCGTCCAAGGCCAGCGTGTACCCGAACCCCAGCGCCCCCGCCCCCAGCAGCACGACGGCCACCGCCGGGCCCGGCCCCGCCGCGAACACCGGGAACGGCAGGAACGCCGCCACCGCCAGCGGCACCATCCAGCGCCGCCGCCGTCCGGCGTCGAGCACCGTCCCGGCCAGCAGCTCGCCCGCGACCGTGCCCACCGGACCGGCCGACAGCAGCAGCCCCACCAGGACCGGCCCGCCGCCCATGCCGTCGGCCAGCGGGGCGGCCAGCGCCTCGGGCCAGACCATCAGCGCCGGGGGCAGCCACATCAGCAGCAGGACCGCGCGCAGGCGCGGGACCCGCAGGGCCCTGCCGACCCCCGCCAGCGAGGCCCCCACCACGCGGCCGCCGGGGCCCTGCCGGGCGGGGCGGGCCGCCGTGCCCACCAGGACCAGCAGCCCCGCGGCCGCCATCATCGCCGCCGCCACCGCCAGCACCGCCTGCGGCCGCAGCACCAGGAGCAGGGTCCCGCCGAACGCGAACCCGGCGATCTGCGCGGTCTGGGCGGCCATCCGCAGCAGCGACCGCCCCAGCGGGAAGCCGTCGCCCGCCAGCACGTCGGCGACCGCGGCCGAGCGGCACCCCTGGTACACCGGCGCGACCAGGCCGGTCACCGCCAGCAGCCCCAGCATCACCGGGACGGGGGCGCCGGGCAGCGCCATGGCGGCGACCAGCAGCGCGTTAACGGCCTGTGCGCCGCTCATCAGCGAGCACGCCGGGTAGCGGTCGGTCACCGCCGACAGCAGCGCCGCGCCCACCAGCTGCGGAGCGAACCCCAGGGCGAACGCCAGCGCGGACAGCAGCGGCGACCCGGTCCGGTCGAACACCAGCACCGACAGGGTGATCTGGACGGCGACCAGCGCGAGGACGGACAGCACCTCGGCGGCGAGCAGGGCGCGGAACTCGCCGACGGCGAGAACGCGCAGGTAGGTGGCGCGGCCTTCGGGGGCCGCGGGGGAGGCGGTCGGCATGCCCCGACCGTGCCGCCCGCCGCCCCGCCTCCTCAATGGATTCGGCTATGGTCGAATCGAAGAAGGGGCGGGCGGGGAGCGGCCGTCGGCGCGGCGCCGCCGGGGGCGCCGAGGAGCCGCGCCGCCCCGGCGCACGCCATCGGGGGGGGCGCCCGTGGGCGGGCGGGTGTACTTCGCGCACGAGGACCTCATGCGCTGCCGGTTCGCGGTCTCGCCGCTGTGGGAGTCCTTCGCGGCCGCGCACACGCTGCTCGAACCGGACCGCCACGGGCACCACCTGCCCTGGGTGCGCCGGGCCCGCCTGCCCGAGGGCACCGACCTGGCGGGGTTCCGCCTGCTGGTGCCCCGGCCCGGCTACGTGCCCGACTTTCTGACGCCCGCCCCCGAGGGGCCGCTGACCTCGATCGAGGACGAGCTGGCGCGGGTGCGCGCCACCCCGCCCGGCCGGGTGGAGGCCGAGCTGCGCCAGTGCCTGCTCGACCCGCGCCGCCGACTGCCCCGCGAGGCCGTCGACGGCCTGCTGCGCGACCCGGCGGCCACCCGCGACGCTCTGGCCGACCTGCTGGAGGTCTTCTGGCGCCACCTGGTGCGGCCGCACTGGCCCCGGATGCGCGCGCTGCTGGACGCGGACATCGCCGAGCGGGCGCGCCGGTTGTCGGAGGGCGGACTGGAGCGGCTGATGGGCGGTCTCGACGCGCGTCTGCGGTGGGACGGGCGCGCGCTGGCGGTCCACGGGCCGTCGGCCCCTGAGGAGCTGCACCTGGAGGGGCGCGGGCTGGTGCTGATGCCCAGCGTCTTCATCTGGCCGGAGCTGATCCTCATCAGCGACGAGCCGTGGCAGCCCACTCTGGTCTACCCAGCGCGTGGGGTGGGCGGCCTGTGGTCCCCGCCCGCGCGGCGGCCGCCCGAGGCGCTGGCGGGAGCGCTGGGCCGGACCCGGGCGGCGCTGCTGCTGGCGTTGGCCGAGCCCGACACGACCACCGGCCTGGCCGCGCGCATGGGGATGAGCACGGGCAGCGTCTCGGGGCACCTCACGGCGCTGCGGGCGGTGGGGCTACTGGAGTCGTGGAGGGTCGGCCGGAAGGTGCTCTATGCCAGGACACCGCTGGGCACCGCGCTGACGGGCGAGGACTGAGCCGCCCCTCGGGAACCGGGGCGCGGGGGCCCGGTTTGCACACAGGCGTCCCGCCGCCGTCAAGGCCGATTTTCATGATCAACGCTACACGCCCGTTCTCGCGAGATCAGGAGTAGTGTCACGCCAAGAAACGGGAACCGCGCCCCGGGGGGACACGATGAATGAAGCGGCATTGCAGCGCCTGATCGACGAGTCGGAATTGCAGAACCTCGTCAAGGCGCTCACGCGGGCGCTCGATGAAAGGGATTTCGATTCCCTGCCCGCGCTGTACACCGAGGACGGCGCGATCGAGCTCGGCGGGACGGTTCACCGCGGCCGACAGGAGGTCATCGAGGCCCCCAGGCGTTTCCTCGAAGCCAACTCCGAGGCGACCTACCACCACATGGGGCAGACCCACATCGGCATCGACGGGGACGAGGCGAATCTCGTTTCCTATGTCGTCGCCTACCACATCCCGAAAACGGCGGAGCCGGAGAGGCACGAGGACGGCGGCGGAAAAATCTACGCCGACGCCCTGCGGACCGGGGACGGGTGGCGGTTCACGCATGTCCGCCTCGAAGTCCTTTTCCTCCAAGGGGACCCTTTGAGCATCGACGTCTGAATGGGCGGGCGAACGCTCCGGGGCGGCCGCGCTGACCGGCGCACGGCTGCGTCACGGGGACGGCCCCTCCGTGTCGTCGACGGCGGCGAGCTCGTCGGCATGCTCGTCGGTCCACGCGGCCAGGGCGCGTATAGGGCCCTCGACCAGGCTCGCGCCGAGGGGAGTCAACCCGTACTCCACACGCGGCGGCGCCTCACGGAAGCGGTGCCGCTCGACGAGGCCGCTGCCCAGCAGGCGTGTCAGAGCCTCGGTGAGGGCCTTGTCGCTGACGCCTCCGATCGACGAGCGCAGCCGCCCGCGCCGTAGCGGCCCCTCGTGCAACGCCGCCAGCACGATCGGGTCCCATGTGTGGCCGAACAGGTCGAACGCCGCGCGCAGGCGGCAGTCGGCGACGTAGTCATAGCACCGGCCGGTCTCCTCCGCCATGGCCCCATCCTCGCAGCCCCGTCGCGCACCGATCGGTGCGCGACGGGGCGCCTAGTGTTCCGGTCGCACTGCACAAGCGCTGATGGGAGCGGTGACGATGAAGATCGGTGTGCTCGGAACAGGAAGCATGGCCCGCGTGCTGGGAGCCGCCTGGGTACGGGCCGGCCACGAGGTCAATGTGGCGGGGCGCTCGCCGGACAGGGCACGCGCGCTGGCCGACCGGTTGGGCGGCGGGGCCGGGTCGGTCGCCCCGGAGGAGATCTCCGAAGGGCGGGACGCGGTGTTTTTGGCCGTGCCCTGGGAAGCCGTCGAAGACGTCCTGGCCAGGGCGGGGGCGGGAGCCGGGTCGATGCGCGGCCGCGTGGTGGTCGACCCCGTCAACGCCGTCGACCACGGCGTCGGGGTGGTGCAGGTGGACGGCGGGGGGTCGGCGGCCCAGCGGATCGCCGAGCTCGCGCCCGGCGCGCACGTGGTGAAGGCCTTCCACCTCTTCCCGGCCGCGCTGTGGGAGCGCCCTTCCCCGTCGGCGCCTCCGGTGGTCGCCATGTGCGGCGACGATCCCGGGGCACTGGACACCGCCGGAGTCCTGGTCCGCGATGCGGGCGGTGTGCCCGCCGTCCTCGGGCCGCTGTCCCGTTCCCGCCAGTTGGAGGAGGTCGCGGGCTTCGCCGCCGCCCTGCACCTGTCCGGTGCCGACCCTGCGGCTGCCCTGCCGTCCACCTCGGGCGCGGCAGGCAAGGCGGGTACGAGCTGACGGGTCCCGGCCGGGCGGCGGGCCACCGGGGCACGAGGGGACGGCGGTGACGACGAAGGTCTGTTTCGTGCCGGGTGTGGCGGAGGCTCTCCCCCCTTGGGAAGGGGAGCATGCCGACGCCGAGGAAGTGCCCCGATGAGCCGCGCGATCGCATCCCGGGCCACGCGGCCGGGTCCCGGCTGGGCGCCACCCCGGAACGCCGCGCGACCGGTCACCAGGACCGAGGTCGACCCAGACTTCTACCAGCGGAAACAGGCCTCAGCCGAGACTGGGGCGCTGCTTCCGGGGCTCCGATGAACCCGAAACGGGACAGTCGGCGGCCCTTCCCGCGGCGCTGACGGTTGCACGGAGTGTGCGCGGTCACCGGAGGGGGCGGCGACGGCTACGGCCGGGCGGTTCCCCGCCCGCGCCCACCGTCCGCCGGGCCCCTCGCGGCCCGGGAGCTCGGCTCGATCCGGTGCCCCGCTCATGGGCCCGGCCGGGTGGCCGACGGTACTGCCGTACGGGCCGCCCCCTGGTCCCACCGCCGACCGCCCCCGGTCACCCCGCGGCCTGGGGCTCCTGCGCCTTCTCGTGCTCGGGGAAGGGCACCGCCCCCGGGCGGCGGTGGGACCACGGGCGGGCCTCCTCCAGTTGGGCGGCCAGCCGGAACAGCATCGACTCGCCCCCGGCCGCGGCGATGAACTGCACCCCGAGCGGCAGCCCCTTGTGCGTCCAGTGGAGGGGGACCGACATCGCCGGGGTCCCGGTCAGGTTGGCGGTCAGAGTGAAGGGGGTCGCCGTCAGGTTGGTCACCGCCTCCTCGGTCACCAGCCCGGTCGCCGCCACCACGCGCTCGGTGCCGGTGCGCACCAGCAGCCGCTCGGCCGCGCGCAGCCACCGCGGCGGGTCCAGCCGCCCGATGGCCACCGGGGGGCCGGCGATGGTCGGCGTCAGCAGCAGGTCGTAGCGGGAGTGGAAGTCGGCCAGCGCCGCGGTGTGCGTGTTCCACCGGTCGGCGCCGCGCACGTAGTCGGCGGCGCTCATCGCCCGGCCCATGGCGGCCAGCATCAGCGTGTCCGCCTCGAAGCCCGCGTCGCCGCACCCGGTCTCGGCCTTGATGCCGTCCACCAGGGCCGCCATCGACCCGTACCACAGCGTCAGGAAGTCCTCGGTGAGGCGGCGGCCGTCCAGCTCCGGCTCGGCCTCGGCCACGTCGTGGCCCAGCTCCTCCAGCAGCGCCGCCGCCGACCGCACCGCCGCCACGGCCTCCGGGTGCACCGGCGTGCCCAGCGGCGACCGCTCGGTGAAGCCGATGCGCAGCCGGCCCGGCCCCCGGCCGACCTCCTCGGCGTAGGGCCGCTCGGGCGGGGCGATGGGGAACGGCGAGACGGGCTCGGGACCGGCGACCGCGTCGAGCAGTGCGGCGCTGTCGCGCACGGTGCGGGTGACGGTGCCGTTGACCGCCGCCCCGTGCATGGGCTCGCTGCGGCCCGGTCCGAACGGCACCCGGCCGCGGCCCGGCTTCAGCCCGAACAGGCCGCAGCAGGCGGCCGGGATGCGGATCGACCCGCCCCCGTCGTTGGCGCTGGCGGCCGGGACGATCCCGGCGGCCACCGCGGCTGCCGACCCGCCGGAGGACCCTCCGGGCGTGTGCCCCGGGTTCCACGGGTTGCGGGCGGGGCCGAACACCTCGGGCTCGGTGACGCCCTTGGCGCCGAACTCGGGCAGGTTGGTCTTGCCGAAGGGCACCAGGCCCGCCTCCAGCCAGCGGCGCACCACTTCGGCGTGCCGGGGCGCGGGCACATCGCGCAGCGCACGGCACCCGGCCGAGGTCGGGACCCCCTCGTAGTCGTGGAACAGGTCCTTCAGCAGGAAGGGGACCCCGGCCAGGGGGCCGCTCAGCGGGCGCGCCGCGCGCCGCCGCGCCTCGTCGTACATCGGACGGACGACCGCATTGAGCAGGGGGTTGACCTGCTCACACCGGGCGACCGCGGCGTCCAGGGCCTCGGCGGCCCCCACCTGGCCGTCCCGGATCAGCCCGGCCAGCCCGACGGCATCGTGTTCCAGGTACTCGTCCACACGCATGAGGGGAAACTAGCACCCCGGGTGGAACCTGTTCTCGGGTCGAAGGACCGCGCCGGGGGCCGACCCCGGGCGGGACGCGGACCGGGCCCCGACGGGGCGCGCGGGCGCCTGAGGCCCGCGCGCCCGGGCCTCAGGCTCGGGAGTCGGGGCCGATCGCGCCGGGGCGGCCGTCCTCGATGGTGTAGCGGGCCAGGTCGCGGATGGGGGCGCCCGGCTCGCTGACGCGGTCGACCACGCGGTAGTCGGCGGTCCACTCGGTCGGGGTGACCCTGTTGCGCACGTACCCGCGGCGCCGGTTGATCATCTTGATGTGCGGGTTCTCCTGCAGCTGCACCCCGTCGCCGGGGCCGTTGTCGGCGCCGTCGCCGCCGCTGGTGAAGGAGGTGCCGACCAGCTCGGTGGCCACGGTGGCCGACTCGGGGTCGTCGAAGTCGGCCTTGACGTCGACCACGTAGTTGGCGTGCACGTCCCCGGTGATGACCACAGGGTTGGACGGGCCGGTGGCCAGCACGTCGCGCACGGCGTCGCGCTCGTACCGGTAGCCGTCCCAGGCGTCGTTGCTGAAGTTGGTGCCCTCGCCGGCGACGAAGTCGCGCTGGCTGAAGAACACCTGCTGGCCCAGCACGTTCCAGCGCGCCCCGCTGCCGGTGAGCCCGGCGGTCAGCCAGCGGCGCTGGCGGTCGCCGAGCAGGGTGCGGTCGGGGTCGTCATGCTGCCCGTCGCCCACCTGGTCGCTGCGGTACTGGCGGGTGTCCAGCAGGTGCAGGTCCATCAGGTCGCCGAAGGCCAGGCGGCGGAACATCTGCACGTTCGGGCCGTCGGGCCGCTGGGCGGCGCGCAGCGGCATGTTCTCGTAGTAGGCCTGGAACGCCCGCGCGCGGCGGCGCAGGAACTCCTCCGGGTCGCCTCCGTCCTCGGGGGTGTCGTCGGCCCAGTTGTTCTCCACCTCGTGGTCGTCGAAGACCACCGCCCAGGGGAAGGCGGCGTGGGCGGCCTGGAGGTCGGGGTCGGTCTTGTACTGGGCGTGGCGGATCCGGTAGTCCGTGAGCGAGACGGTCTCCCAGGAGGGGACGTGCGGGCGGCCGATCGCGCCGGTGTCGCCGTACTCGTAGATGTAGTCGCCGAGGAACACGACCAGGTCGAGGTCCTCCCGGGCCAGGTGGGCCTGGGCGGTGTAGTGGCCGTTGGTGTAGCTCTGGCAGCTCGCGAAGGCGAAGGAGAAGGCCTCGGGGCTCGCCCCGCGCGCGGGCGCGGTGCGGGTGCGGCCGACCGGGCTGAGGTGGCCCTGGACCCGGAACCGGTAGTAGTAGTCGGCCGCGGGGCGCAGCCCGGAGACCTCGACGTGCACCGAGTGGGCCGAATCAGGGACGGCGCGGGTCTCGCCGGAGGCGACGATGCGCCGGAACCGCTCGTCCTCGGCGACCTGCCACTGCACCTTGTACATGTGCTCGGGCATGCCGCCCAGGCCGTTGTCGGCCAGCGGCTCGGGGGCCAGGCGGGTCCACAGGACGATGCTGTCGGGCAGCGGGTCGCCGGAGGCCACGCCGAGGCCGAAGGGGTCGGGCAGCCGTCGGGGCGCCGCGTGTGCGGGCGCGGGGCCCACGGCGCCGAAGGCCGCGGCCCCGACGGCGGCGCCGAGCAGCACGCCGCGACGGGTGGCGCCGCGTCCGGCCGCGCGGGGGGCGGGGGAGGAGGGGGATGTGTTCAGGGGGGTGTCCGACATGCACGTCTCCTCGGACTCGTCGGGTATCCGTCCCTTGGGGGTGGGGCGGACCGGACCGAGGTCTATCAGGACATGCGAGGTAGGACGTCCCAACAATCACGCGATGAACGTTGCCCCCTCATCGGTGACCGGGCGGTGACGCCGCGCGTCCGCGCAGGTGGGGCGGCCGGCCCGGCGGCGGGGCCGACGGGGCCGAGGGGGCCGACACCGGCCGCACACCGACCCGGAGGCGGACCGGGCACAGGCCAAGGGGCACTGCGATTCCTTAACACATCACCACCTTTTCGAGTCTTCAGAAATTACTGAAGACCGGATAGCGTGTGCGGCGACGGACCACCACCGCTCTGGCAAGCGAGGCCGACCATGACCGCATCCGACACCGTCTTCGACCTGGGCTCCCCCGAGTTCATGGACGACATCCCGGGCGGCTACGCGCGCATGCGCGACGGCGCCCCCCTGGTGCGCATCGCCTTCCCCGGCGTGGACTACACGACCTGGATGGCCACCCGCTACGACGTCGTACGCGACGTGCTCAACGACCCGCGCTTCCTGCGTGACGCCACCCGGGTCCCCGGCCTGGAGGGCGCGGGCATCATCGACCAGCTCGTGCAGGCCTTCGGCGTCACAGACGAGTACAAGCGCTACATGCGCGGCCTGCTCACCGCCGACGGCGAGGACCACGCGCGGCTGCGCAAACTGGTCTCGCGCGCCTTCACCGTGCGGCGCGTCAACGGCCTGCGCCCCCGCATCCGCGCGATCGCCGAGCAGGCGCTGGACGCCCTGGAGGGGCGCGAGGAGTTCGACGTGCTGTGGGACTACGGCTTCCCCGTCTCCGGCAACGTCATCTGCGAGCTGGTCGGCATCGAGGAGTCCGAGCGCCCCCGGTGGCGCGCGTGGATGCACACCATCGCCGAGGGCGCGCCGGAGCGGTACAACGACTCCTTCGTGCAGATGGTCGACGCGGTCCTGGACACCATCGCCGACCGGCGCGCGCTCGCGGCCCGCGGCCAGGCCCCCGACGACCTGCTCACCGCGCTCATCCACGCCCGCGACGAGGACGGCGGCCGCCTCGGCGAGGACGAGCTGGTCGCCATGGTGCTCATCATCGTGCAGGGCGGGCACCACACCACCGCCCACTTCGTGGCCAACTCGGTACTGGCGCTGCAGCGGAACCCCGACCAGGCGGCGGTGCTGCGCGAGGACCCCGGGCTGATGCCCCGGGCCGTGCACGAGCTGCTGCGGCTGCACGGCCCGGCGCCGCTGGCGGGCGTCGCCCACGCCAAGGAGGACGTGGAGGTGCACGGGGTGCGCATCCCGCGCGGGGACGCGGTGGTGTGCGCACTGTCCGGGGCCAACCGCGACCCGGGCGCGTTCGCCGAGCCGGAGCGGCTGGACATCACCCGCGAGCCCGAGGGGCGCCGGGAGACGCACGTGTCCTTCGGACACGGGCCGCACTACTGCCTGGGGGCGGCGCTGGCGCGCACGGAGGGCGAGATCGCGCTGGAGCTGCTCATGGAGCGGTACCCGGACCTGGCGCTCGCGACGGCCCCCGAGGACCTGGAGCGCTTCGACCAGCCGGGCTCCCGGCACCTGGTGTCGCTTCCCGTGCGCCCCCGAGGCGGCTCCTGACCCCCGCCCCCTCACTGAAGGGGCGGGACACGGCGGCGGCCGGGGCACGGGGGCGCCGACCGCCGACGGGCGGCGTGACCGCCCGGAATCCGGAGGCGGCGGGCAGAAGCCTGTGCACGCACCGCACCCGGTGCCCCGGCGCGGACCGGTCCCGCCCCTCCTCAAGTCCGCCCTCGGACGCACCGGGGCGACGAGGGCGGAGCACCCCCGGCCCCGGCCGTCAGAGCGCGGCCAGGCCCCCGTCCGCCGCCGGGTCCGCGTTGGCCCCGGTGATCACCGTGGCCACGGACTCGCCCGGAACCGCCTCCCGGCCGCGGGCGATCGCCGCCAGCCCCGCCGCGCCCGCCGGTTCGGGCAGCACCCCCAGCGTGCGCGCGGCCAAGCGCATCGCCGCCGCCATCTCCTCCTCGTCCACCAGCACCACATCGTCCACCAGCGCCCGCACCCGCCGCACCGCCTCCGGGTGCGGGGCGGCGATGGAGATCCCCGCCGCGAAGGACGACGACGGCGCCACCGCCTCGGCCCGCCCGGTCCGCCAGGCCCGCTCCATCGCCGGGGCCGCGGCCGCACCGGCCCCCACCACCCGCACCCCCGGCGCGTGCGCGCGCAGCCACCGGGCCACGCCGGTGATCAGGGCGCCGTCGCCCAGCGGCAGGACCACCGTGTCGAAGCCGCCGGTCCGCGCCAGCTCGACGCCGATGGTCCCGGCCCCCTCGGCGATGGCGGCGTCGCGCCCGTCCACGGCCATCACCCGGCCCGCGTCGGCGGCCGCGAACGCCTCGGCCTCCTCCAGGTGGGCGCCGACCCGGTGGACCCGCGCCCCGAACGAGGCCATGCGGGCGGTCTTGACCTCACTGGTGTGCTCGGGCACGAACACGTCGGCGGTGATGCCGCGGCTGCGCGCCGCATAGGCCACCGCCTGCCCGAAGTTGCCGCCGCCGGAGGCGCACACCAGCCCGGTCGCCGCGGGCAGGTGCGCCGCCAGGTGCAGGGCGCCCCGCCCCTTGAAACTGCGCAGCGGGTTGAGCGTCTCGACCTTGACCAGGGCGGGGCGGCCGAGCGCGGCGTCCAGCATCGCGTCCCGGTACTGGGGGGTGTCGAGGAAGACGGGGTCGATGTACTCGCGGGCCGCGGCGATGCGGTCCAGGTCCAGGTCGTCGGCGCCCTGCGGGGCGCCGGTCGGATGGGGGGCGGTGCGCGTGCGGGCCACGGCGGACTCCTCGTCATCGGATGGGCGGGGCCGGATGGCCGCAACATTAGGCAGGGCGGCGGTGGCGGCGATTGCCCGTTTCCGCCGATGCGTGCAAGATTTTTGCATGCGCGACCGGCACCCCCTCGACGACCTGGACCGCCTGCTGCTCGCCTTGGTGCAGCAGGACGCCCGGCGCCCGCTGCACGAGCTGGGCGACGAGGTGGGCCTGTCGCCCAGCGCGGTGCAGCGCCGATTGACGCGGCTGCGCCGCACAGGGGCGATCCGCGCCGAGGTGGCGGTGGTCGCGCCCGAGGCGGTGGGGGCCGAGCTCACCTCGCTCGTGCTGGTGGCGCTGGCCGACGACGACCCCGAGCACCACGCGGCCTTCCGGGCGCGCATGCGCGCGGAGGCGTGCGTGCAGCAGTGCTACGCCATCGTCGGCCAGTGGGACTACGCGGTGCTCCTGGTGACACGGGACATCGCCGAGAACAGGGAGCTGTCGCGGCGCCTGTTCGTCAGCGACTTCGGGGTCAGGCGGTACGAGACCTTCCCGTCGTCCGGCGCGGTCAAGTCGGGCCTGACCCTGCCGATCGAACCCGGCTAGTGCGATGGCCGCGTACATTCGCCGAGTCCGGTGACGCATTCGGCCCGCCCGCGCTCAAGGCGGCCCGACCACATCACAGCGGACGGCTCCGATCCTCGCGCTGGGGGATCGGCGCATCGCCGGCCGCGGCCAGCAGCTCGATGGGGAACTCCCGATCGTTCTGCCCCACGGCGAGGGAGACCCATCGCCCCGATTCCGGCGGCCGCCACAGGAGCATCGTGCTCGTGAGCATGCACAACTGGCTGATCGGCTCGGGAACAGGATCCTCCGCACGGGGCGTCCGCAGACCGAACGGATCGATGAACGGTTGCTCGACCGGTTCCCTGTCCAGGTACGGCGTCAGATCGACCGGTTCGGGCTCACCCCAGCGCGTCGTCAGCGCCTCCACCAGCCCCTGGAAAGCGATGTCGACCTCCTCCTCGGCCGCCCCGACGGCCTCCTCCCCACCGTCCTCCCAGAAGTCCTGGCCGGTCCGTAGAACGCGCACGTGGTAGCCCGGTCCGCCGCGCCGGTCCCCTTCCCACTCCTGCTCCCGCGGGAAGGGAAGAGCGAGGAGGTCATCGACGATGGCCTCCAGATCCTGTGTTGTCATGCCGGGAGGCTAACAAGCCGGTGAACGCGTGTGGTCACCGCAGGAGGGGCCGAGGCGGAGTGCGGGCCACCCGTCCCGACCAGGCCGACACGG
The DNA here is from genome assembly GCF_000341185.1 of Nocardiopsis chromatogenes YIM 90109. Lineage (GTDB taxonomy): Bacteria > Actinomycetota > Actinomycetes > Streptosporangiales > Streptosporangiaceae > Nocardiopsis_A > Nocardiopsis_A chromatogenes. The sequence goes on along the minus strand of NZ_ANBH01000138.1, from coordinate 8,852 downwards.
TGGTCACGGCACTGGTGTGGGCCTGACGCGGCTTCGCAGCGCGGACGCCATAGCCCGGCCGGGTCGGCCCTCGCCGACCGGCCCCGTCCTCCCCGAAATTCCGTTGCGCATCGCGGTACTCCCGCGCGAGCATGCGGTGGCCGACCACGACCGAGCGTGAGGGAGAGACCGAATGCGGCGACTCTGCGGATTCTTCGAGCCCACCTTCCGGACACGGGATCCTCAGGAAGTCGCCACCGATGACCCCTCCTTCGCCTCCGACACCTCTGACGATCGGCATCGTCGCCCACGTCGACGCTGGTAAGACCAGCCTGACCGAGCGCCTGCTCTACGACACCGGCGCCATCGGCCGCATGGGCGGCGTCGACACCGGCGACACCGTCACCGACACCGGCCGGATCGAGCGCGAGCGCGGCATCACCGTCCGCACGGCGGTCACCTGCTTCAGCGCGCACGGCCGCCAGGTGACCATCGTCGACACCCCCGGCCACGCCGACTTCGTGGCCGAGGTCGAGCGCGCCCTGGCCGTCCTGGACGCGGCCGTCCTCGTCGTGTCGGCCGTCGAAGGCGTCCAGGCGCACACCCGCCTGCTCATGCGCCACCTGCGCGAGGCCGGCCTGCCCGTCCTCGTCTTCGTGAACAAGGCCGACCGGCGCGGCGCCCGCCCCGACGGCGTCCTCGACGAGCTGCGCCGCCGCTCGCCCGCCCGGCTCCTGCCCCTGAACCGCGTCGAAGGGGCGGGCACCCGGCAGGCGCGCACCCGGGCGGCTGAGGAGGACGACGCCGCTTTCCGCACCCGGCTGGCCGAGGCGCTGGCCGACGACGACGATGAACTGCTCGCCGCCCTGGTCGACGACCGGCCGCCGCCGCCCGGCCCCGACCTGCACGTGCGGCTGCGCGCGCAGGTGGCCGCGGGCCGGGTGCAGCCGGTCCTGTTCGGCTCGGCGATCACCGGGGCGGGCGTCGCCGAGCTCACCCGCGCCCTCACCCGCCTGTTCGCGCCGCGCCCTTGGCCCGGGGCCGAACCGGACGGCCCGGCGGGCACCGTGTTCGCCGTCGACCGGTCGCCCTCCGGCGACACGTCCGGCTACCTGCGCCTGTTCGCCGGGCGCCTGGAACCCCGCGACCAGGTCTCCTTCGTCCGCGCGGACCCGGGGGAGGAGGGGCACGCCGGGCGCATCACCGCTCTGGAGGTGGTCACCGCCGGGGCCGGCCGTCCCCGCGCGCTCGAAGCGGGCGGGATCGCGCGCATGCGGGGCCTGCCCGGCTTACGGGTCGGCGACCGCCTCGGACCGCCGCGGCCCGGCGCCCCCGCCCCGCGCTTCGCCCGCCCGTCCCTGGAGTCCGCCGTCCGCCCGTCGGACCCCGCCCAGGCGGGGCGGCTGCACGCCGCGCTGTCCGCACTGGCCGAACAGGACCCGCTGATCCGCACCCGCGTACTGCCCGGCGGCGCGGTCTCGGTGCTGCTGTTCGGGGAGGTCCAGAAGGAGGTCATCGCCTCCACCCTCGCCGAGGAGTTCGGCGTCGAGGCGGTGTTCGAGGAGAGCGCGACGGTCTACACCGAGCGGCTCGCGGGCACCGGCGAGGCCGTGGAGGAGATGGGGCCGGGCGCGGACGAGTTCTGGGCGACGGTCGGCCTGCGTGTCGAGCCGGGCGCCAAGGGCAGCGGGGTGCGGTTCCGGCGCGAGGTGGAGGTCGGTGCCATCCCGGCGGCCTATGACCGGGCGATCGAGGAGACCGTGCGCTCCGCGCTCGGGCAGGGCCTGTACGGGTGGCCGGTGCCCGACTGCGCGGTGACGCTGGTCCGCAACGGCTTCTTGGCCCCGGCGAGCGTGGCGGCCGATTTCCGGGGCCTGACCCCGCTGGTGCTGATGCGCGCGCTGGCGCGGGCGGGCACGCGCGTGTACGAGCCGTTGCAGGCCTTCGAGGTGGAGGGGCCCTCCGAGGCGCTCGGGGAGGTACTGGCGGCGCTGTCGGCGGCCCGCGCGCACATCGAGGAGGCCGACACCGGGCGCGGCTCTTGGCAGATCACCGGCGAGGTCCCCTCACGCCAGGTGCACGCCCTGGCGGCGCGGCTGCCGGGGCTCACGGGCGGAGAGGCCACCTGGTCCACGCGGCCGGGCGGGGACCGCCTGGTCGAGGGGCCGCCGCCGCGGCGGGAGCGCACCGACGGCAACCCCCTGGACCGGACGGAGTACCTGGCCCACCTCAGCCGGACGGGGCACGCGTGACGCCTCGACCGATCTCGTCGGGGTCGCGGGTGGTCAGCGCCTGGGCGAGGGGCGTTCCGGTTCGCTCGGCGGCCTGGAGCCGCTCTTTGACCTGGCGCACGGTGCGCGGCCGCCAGCCGGGCCCGTCGCAGCACGAGGAGTGGAAGGTGACCCCGGCGCGGAGCAGGACGTCCAGCACGAACCACCCGGCCGCGTCGTCGCGGCGGGGCACCTCCAGATCATGGCCCGCATCGATCAGTCCACCTGCGCAGTTGGGGCAGACCCGCTGCTGATCGGGGAGGCTGGGAATCTTGAAGTCCAATCGGCAGGACAGGCACACATGATGGGAACCGGGGTTGCGGGCGCGTCGGCACATGCGCGCCAGTTTCCCTGCCGCCCGTGTCGAGGGGCAAGCGGATACGGGGCGGAGCGATCGGCGCCGAGGCCGCATCTCGCCCAGCGGCCGCAGGACTCCCGCCCTGGAGCGGGCGCGGGACGAAGAGCGTCCCAGGCCGTTCCTGGGGCGGCTCCGCCGACGGTTTGCGCCCCGCACCAACGGTAAGGAGACCTTCCGGAACGGACGCCCGCCCCCGCGGCCCGGGTCGGCCCGGACGCGCAGGGCCAGAGCACCCCACGGAGCGCCCATGGCCGCCGAGCCCGCCCACCCCTTCGTCCCCTACAGGCCTGCGCGCCTGCCCCAGCCGGAGATGATCCGCCGCGGCCGGGAGTTCGCCGAACTGCTCGACCAGCGGCGCAGCGTGCGCGCGTTCAGCGGCGACCCGGTCCCGCGCGAGTGCATCGACCTGGCCGTGCGCGCCGCCAACACGGCCCCCTCGGGCGCCCACCAGCAGCCCTGGACCTTCGTCGTCGTGGGCGACCCGCAGACCAAGAAGCGCATCCGCGAGGCCGCCGAGGCCGAGGAGCGGATCAACTACGAGGGCGGCCGACTGCCGCCGGACTGGCGCGCCGCGCTCGCGCCGCTGGGCACCGGCTCCGACAAGCCCTACCTGGAAACGGCGCCGTGGCTGGTGGTGTGCTTCGCCCAGAAGTACGGCGTGCGGCCGGACGGTACACGGCAAAAGCATTACTACGTGAACGAGAGCGTGGGCATCGCCTGCGGCATGTTCATCACCGCCCTGCACACCATGGGCCTGAGCACGCTCACGCACACGCCCAACCCGATGGTCTTCCTCACCGAGATCTGCGAGCGCCCATCCAGCGAAAGGCCCTACATCCTTTTTCCGGTCGGCTACCCGGCACCCGATGCGCACGTCCCCGACCTGCGGCGCAAGCCCCTGGGCGAGGCCATGGTGGACGTCCCGCCACAGCGGCCGGGGCCGACCGGAACCCCCTGACCCCGGTCGGGCCCGCCGGATGCCGCTGCCCCGGGGTCCGCGGTCCGGAGCGAAGGCGTCGACCGTTTTCCCGGCGCCGGTGTCATCGGGCAACGGACGGGGGAATGGTCCGGCATGGAGGACGAGAACGCGCCGCCGACCCCCGCCGAAGAGGCCGCGGCCCGCGCCGGTGTCCTGCGCACCGCCGAGGCCTGGGCGGAGGCGATCGTGTCCAACGACGCCGAGCGGATCGCGGTGTACATGGCCGACGAGTGGACCATCGTGTCCGGGACCGGGGTCACCGCCAAGGACGACTTCCTCGCGCACGTCGCCTCCGGGGACCTGACCCACTCGGCCATGGCCCCGGTGGGCGAGCCGCGCATCCTGCTGGCGGGCGGCACGGCGGTCTCCACCGCCCGAGTGGTCAACACGGCCTACTACCGGGGGACCCGCCACGACGCCGACGAATGGACCACCGACATCTTCGTCCGGCGCCGGGGCCGCTGGGTCTGCGTGCACACGCACATCACCCCGGCGAACGAGGCGCCCGGCTGAACCGGTCACGTCCGCTGGAGTGTGTCACCTCCGTCCGACCAGGTCGGCGCGGGCGTCGCGGCATTGGGGCGGCCCGCCCCAGTGTCGGTGCCGTGACCGGCGCCCCCCACCTGTCGGCGGGCGGCCGAAGACCGGCCGTCCAGGGCGGCCACGGCCGCCGAAGGTTCCGCGGACCCCATCGCTGAACCGCCAGGGGCGCGGCCGGGCTCGGAGAGCCCGTCACGCCACCCCGCACTCGGTGAAGGCCGTGCGCAGGCGGCGCACGCCTTCGCCGATCTCCGGGGCACCGCCCGTTCCTCCGAAGCTCAGGCGCAGGTGCGGGGCGGTCGGTTCGGCGGGGAAGTAGTGGTGGCCCGGGGCCACCGCCACACCCGCCCGCAGGGCCGAGGCCTCCAGCGCCTGCTCGTCGGTCCCCTCCGGCAGGCGCAGCCACAGGTGCAGTCCCCCCAGGGGCGGCTCCAGCGGGGGCAGGCCCGGCAGCTCGTGCATCAGCGCGGCGGCCATCTCCCGCCGGCGCTCGGACAGGCCCCCGGCGACCGCGCGCAGGTGGCGCCCCCACACCGGCGAGCCCACCAGCTCCAGCGCCGCCTCCTGCAGCGGGCGCGGCACGAAGAAGCTGTCCACCACCTGGATGGCCCGCAGCCTGCGCATCACCGGCCCCCGCGCCGCCAGCGCCCCCACCCGCAGGTTGGGGGAGGTCACCTTGGTCAGCGACCGCACGTGCACCACGCAGCCGTGCTCGTCCTCGGCCGCCAGCGGCGGCGGCTGCAGCGGCGCGTCGGCGTGCCCCAGGTGCCGGGCGAAGTCGTCCTCCAGCACGAACGCCCCCGCCGCGCGGGCGATCTCCAGGACCGCGCGGCGCCGCTCGGAGGAGAGCACCGCCCCCGTCGGGTTCTGGAACAGCGGCTGGCACACCACCACCCGCGCCCCCGAGGAGCGCAGCGCCTCCTCCAGCAGCTCGGGGCGGATCCCGTCCCGGTCCAGCGGGACGGGCAGCGGCCGCACGCCCGAGGCGCGGGCCGCCGCCAGCATGCCCGGGTAGGTCGGCGACTCCACCAGCACCGGCGCGCCGGGCGGGGCCAGGGCGCGCAGCCCCGCGGTGAGCGCGCTCTGCCCGCCCGCGGTCACCAGCACGTCCGAGAGGTCGAGTACGCCGTCGTGCCCGCCGATCTCGCGGGCGAACCAGCCGCGCAGCTCCGGTACCCCCTCCACCGGCGGGCGCTCCCAGGCCTCCGGGCGGCGCCCGGCCCGGGCCAGGGCGGTGGCCAGCGCCCGCTCCGGCTGCAGCCCCGGGTGCAGGTAGCCGCCGTTGAAGGCGATCGTGCCCGGGGGAGGGGAGGACAGGGTGGCCAGGATCCCGGCGTCGTCGACGGTGCGCGGCACCGGCTCGGCGCCGCCGAGGGTCGGCTCGGTGCTCAGCGACACCTCCTGCCAGGAGGTGTCGCCCCGGGCGCGGGCGCCCGCGGCGGTGGGGGCGCGGAAGGCGCCCGCGCCCGGACGGGTGACGACCAGCCCCTCGGCGGCCAGCACCGCGACCGCGCGCGAGACGGTCACCGGGCTCACGCCGTAGCGCTCCACCAGCCGCCTGCTCGGCGGGAGCTTCTCACCGGGTGAGTAGCGGTTGACCTCCTGCCGCAGGGATGCGGCCAGTTCCCCCACACTGCTACTCTCTTTCATGAGAGCTGATGATAGCGCTATCGCCCCGGAGCGGGTAGCGGCCCGGCGCGGCGCCGTACTGGCGGCCCTGGGCGTCGCCTCGTTCTCCTTCACCTTCCCCGCGACCTCCTGGGCGCTGGAGGGCTTCGGCCCCTGGACGACCACCGCACTGCGGTGCGCCCTGGCCGGGCTGGTCGCCGCCGCGGTGCTCAAGGGCACCGGGGCCCACCTCCCCGGCAAAAGGCACATCCCGGGGCTGCTCGTGGTGGCCCTGGGCTGCGTCGTGGCGTTCCCGCTGCTGACGTCGCTGGCGCTGCAGACCACCTCCACCGGCAACGCCGCCGTGATCATCGGGCTGCTGCCGATGAGCACCGCCGTCGTCTCCTCGCTGTGGTCGCGCTCCTGGCCGCCGGGGGTGTTCTGGGCCGCGGCGGCGGTCGGGGCCGCGGCCGTCGCGGGCTTCACCGCCGTCCGGACGGGCGGCGCCCCGGGCCCGGGCGACCTCTACCTGTTCGCCGCCCTGGTGCTGTGCGCCGCCGGGTACGCGGCGGGCGGCCGTCTTTCGGCCCACATGCCCGGCTGGCAGGTGATCGCCTGGGCGCTGGTGCTCTCGCTGCCGGTGATGGTGCCCACCGCGGCGGTGGCGCTGGCCCTGGAGCCCGTCGCCCTGGCCCCGGTCCCGATCGCGGGACTGGCCTACCTGGCGCTGATCTCGCAGTTCGGCGGGTTCGCCGCCTGGTACCGGGGCATGGCGCTGATCGGGGTCGCCCGCGCGAGCCAGTTCCAGCTCGCCCAGCCGCTGCTGACCCTGGTGTGGGCGCTCCTGGTCCTGGGGGAGGCCGTCAGCGCCTGGGCGCCGGTGACGGCCCTGGTGGTGCTGGCGTGCATCGCCGTGACCCAGCGCGCGGCCCGCAGGAGGGCCGCCCCGGCCGCACAGACCGCACCCGGCGGCACACGGGAAGGCAGCCCGCTGGACGCGGCTTCCAAGAGCCGGTGAGGCGGCGACGCGACGTGCGGGGGCGGGCCCGGGCCGGGTCCGCCCCTGCTTCTAGGTAGCCCTACTCAGCCGCCTTGAGCAGCGGAGCCGATGTGGCGCCCCCGCCCGCGGCCGTAGGTTCACGGCATGGGTTACCTGGTCATCGGCACCACCGCGGCGCTCCTGCACTTCGCCTTCCTCGGCTACGTCGTCTTCGGCGGCTTCCTGGCCTGGAAGCGGCCCAGGGCCATCCGGGTCCACCTGGCCGTGGCCGCCTACGCCCTCGGGATCGTCATCGTCGACTGGCCCTGCGTGCTGACCGAGCTGGAGAACTGGGCGCGCGCCACGGGCGGCCGCCCGGTCATGGAGAACGGCTTCATCGACCACTACCTGACCGGCACCCTCTACCCGCGCGAGCACCTGATGACATCGCGCATCGTGATGGGCGCCGTCGTCGTGGGGTCCTGGGCAGGGGCCGCGGTGCTCCGCAGGCGCGCGAAGGGCGGGACGGCAGCGGGGCAGGGGCGGACGTCCCCGGCCGCCGAGGCCGAACCGGAGCGTCCCCTCGAGAGCGTCAGTGCTTGACGGCCGTCACCCGCAGGCGCCGGTAGTCGGCCCACCAGGCGCCGTCGCGGTACAACCGGTCGCGGGTGCGCTCCTGGGCGTCGGCCAGGAACGCCCCGGTGTCGGCGACCCCTTCCAGCAGGTGGGAGCCGAACATCCGCAGCCACACCGCCACGCCGTCATCCCCCTCCAGACGCGTCGGGCGGTCGAACAACCAGGCCGCGGTCACCTCGAACCCGGCCCGCTCCAGAACCCCCGCATATTCGGCGATGCCGGGGAAGTACCAGGGGGAGGCCGCGTCGGGCAGCCCCGCCTCGGCGCGCACGGCACGGGCCGAGGAGTCGATGGCGGCGATGTTGCCCCGGCCCCCGAACTCGGCGACCAGACGGCCGCCGGGGCGCAGCGCCGCCGCGAGCGAGGCGGCCGCCGCGTCGGCCTCGGGGACCCAGTGCAGGACGGCGTTGCTGAGCACGGCGTCGAAGCCGCTCAGCCCCAGGTCCCGCAGGTCTCCCACGCGCACGTCCAGGCCGGGGAAGCGCTCGGCGGCCCGTTCGACCATCTCGGGGGAGGCGTCGACGCCGACGACCTCGGCCCCGCGCTCGGCGACGGCGGCGGCATGGTCCCCGGTCCCGCACCCGGCGTCGAGCACACGCTCGCTGGCGGCCAGCGCCAGCAGGTCGATGAGATCGGCTCCGAGCGAGGCGACGAACGCATGGCGGGTGTCGTACAACTCTGCGTCCCAGGTCTGGTTCGGCATGCCCGCACCGTAACACCGATGTATCATATTTTGATATTCATTTCTCAGTATCCGAGAAAACACAAAAGTACTACCGCTGGTACTACCACCCGGCTATGCTGGGCGCATGGGTGTTGAGAAGCTGTCGGTCTCATTGGACAAAGAGGTCTACGACAAGGTCAGAGAGGCAGCCGCACAGTGCGGGCTCCCTCTGTCCACCTGGTTGGGGCGGGCCGCCGAGCGGGCCGCCGAGCTTCAGCGTGCGGAATCAGCGCTTCATAAGCAGTTCTCCGACCACGGCGAGCCGTCAGCGGAAGACCGGGCGTGGGCTCGCGACCAGCTCGACGCCGCAGGCGTGGGACATGCTGAACCGGCGGACAGTGTCAGCGCTCGGCGCGAGGCTCTGCAGCGTCTCGACCGCCTGGCGTTGGAGGACGACACGTGAGGGTCCTGCGGAGTCGGCGCCTGGTGTTGGACGCAGGAGCCCTTTGCCATGCGGAGAGGACCCCCCGGGGGAAGGTCTGGGCGCTGTGCCAGGCCGGGGTCTCCGAAGGGCGCCGCCCACTACTGCCGATCGGTGTCCTTGCTCAGACATGGCGCGGCGGGCCGAGGCAGGCGGGCCTCTCCCGCCTGGTCAACGCCTGTGAGATCGTTCCTCTCGAAGAACCGACAGCCAAGCGGATCGGTGTGCTGCTCGGCCGCTCCGGGCAAGCCGACATCGTGGATGCCGCGGTCGTCATCGCCGCCATCGAGACGGGCGCCGCCATCGTGACATCCGACCCCGGAGACATTCGGAAACTCGCCGAGGCCGCCGAGTACGA
>NZ_ANBH01000137.1 GCF_000341185.1 Nocardiopsis chromatogenes YIM 90109 | reverse complement strand
CACGGGGGGCCCAGCCGCTCCAGCGGGAACGGCGGAGTCGCCAGCGGGCGGGTCGCCGTGCGCATCAGCAGCAGCGGGTTGTCGTCCCCGGCGCTCCGGTTGGCGACCAGGGTGTCGCAGCCGGTGCACCGGTGGATCAGCACCCACTCGCCGTCGCCGCGCACCGTGACCGCGATGGGCTCCATGCGGGCCCCGCACCCGCTCGCCCGATCGCCCGGAACGCGGTCGTCCACGTGCTTGCTGAACAGGCAGTTCGGGCAGTGGTTGCGGTGCCGCGTGCCCGGAGCGCTCAACGGGACGTCGAGGCTGCAGTTGGCGCAGCGGAAGCTGTCGCTCCCCTGACGGGAGCGGTGTCGTTGTTCGCGTCGTCGTGACACGGAGGTGACTCCTCGCGGAGAAGGAACGGGCGGTCGCTCACATGGCGCCGTCCGCAGCCCCCGCGAAGGGCCTCCGACCGGTCAGGAGCCCGAAGCCCTCCGCAGGGTCGCGACGGCGCTCGACCGGGGAACGGACCTCACCTGGCTGGACATAGAGGCCACACACTCGCTATCTGTGACACGGCGGCAGGACGTGCGCGGACCACGCGGCCCGCATGCGCATTAGACCCGCGCCCCCTGCTGCGGGGCAACTCATTTTCCGTCCGCCGGGACCGGGGGCGCGGCGGACGAAGGCGCCAATAGCGCCTGCACCCGCCCAGGGGACCACACGCCCGCGGCGCCCGGGCGGGCGGCCAGGTAGGCGGCCGTCCGCCTCGGATCCCACCGGTGGGCGGCCCCCAGCCCCGCGCCGATGACCCGCAGATAGGCCGCCGCGGGCGCCGTGTGCTCCACCTGTGCGCTCGACCAGTGCGCCGTGAAGGTCAGCATCGGCACCCCGTCCATGTCGCCGCAGTGCAGCAGCGTCTCATAGCGCCCGTCACCCAGCACCGCGCGTCCGCGGGCCACCGCCTCGGCCGGGTCGGGCCCCTGGCCCGGAGAGCGGTACATCTCCTGGGCGGCGATGTCGGAGAACTGCTCGGACGAGACCAGGTAGGCGCGGGCGGGCGCCGCCCCCGGCAGGCCCGCGTCCAGCATGGCCAGGCCGCCGCCCCACATGCGCGACGCCAGCCCGAAGTAGACCCCTCCCGCCAGCCACACCGCCCTGTCGGCGCGGGGCGGGGTGCGGTCCCTGCACCCCGGGTTGGCCCGCGCCCCGCCGCCGGGGGCGCCGCCGCGCACATAGCAGTCGAGGCGCCCGGCGTCCATGTTGGCGCCGTAGCTGACGTACCAGACCCGGTCCACGGGGCGCCTCCTCGGTCGGTTCGGGCCGGGTGCGTCAGACCAGCGAGGGCGCGCCGTCCAGGGCGCGCTCGTAGCAGACGCTCAGCTCGCAGTCGGCGTAGTGGCCGTAGCGGTCGATGCGGGTGTAGCCGCACCGCTCGTACAGGCGCATCGCCTCGGGCTGCTCGGCGCCGGTCTCCAGGCGCATGCGCCGCGCCCCCATCCCGCGCGCATGCTCCTCCAGCGCGCGCACGAGCAGGCCGCCGATCCGGCGCCCCCGCCACTCGGGGACCACGTACATCCGCTTGATCTCGTAGGTGCACTCGTCGAGGCGGCGCAGGCCGCCGCAGCCCACGCTCGCCCCGGTGGCCTCGTCGGTGGCGAGCAGGAAGGCGGCGGTGTCCTCGCCGGAGGGTTTCGGCCCGGCTTCGGTGTCCCCGCCGTAGCGCTCGATGGTCTCCCGCTCCTGTGCGAGGCGCAGGGCGGATCCGGTCGGGTGGTCCCAGGGGACGTCCTGAACGATGATGCGCACGGTCGGATCGTAGCGGCCGACGGCGACACCCCCGCGCGCCACCCGGGCGACCGGGGGTGATGCGCCGGTCACATCCGCTCGCCGACCCCCGGGGCGCCCCTGCCCACCGGTTGTGTCACCGAACGCTCAGGGCATCGCCTTCCGTCGGCGCAGTCGGCACGACGGGGCCCCACCGCCCGCACCGGGCCCGGTGCGCGGGCACGGCGGACGAGGATCAAGCCCAACGCGGCCCACGAGCGCACGCCCGGGCCCCATCCGGCGGGCGACGACGGTGGGACCCGCGCGGCCGACCGACCGGCGGTGACGGGGACGGGGCCGCCCGCTCTCCTGCGGGCGGGCGGCCCCGTCTCGCGCTCGGCCGACACGGCCGACACGGCCGGCCGCGGGCGGCTCAGGCGTTGGGCGGCAGGGCGGTGCCCGCACCCCGGTGGCGGGGGCGCACCAGATCGGGGCGCTCCCGGCCGCCGTCCTGCCCTCCGTCCCCCTCGTCGGTGCCCAGCACCGTGAACCCGGCGTCGCGGATCATCTCCAGGTCGGCCCGGCCCGGCTGGCCCTCGCTGGTCAGGTAGTCGCCCAGGAAGATCGAGTTGGCCAGGTACAGCGCCGTGGACTGCATCCCGCGCAAGTGCACCTCGCGACCGGCGGCCAGGCGCACCTCGGTGTCGGGGAAGACCAGCCGGGCCGCCGCGAGGATGCGCAGGCACTGCCGGGCGTCCAGGTTCCACTGCCCGGCCAGCGGGGTCCCCTCGAAGGGGATGAGGAAGTTGACCGGCACCGAGTCCGGCTCCAGCTCGCGCAGGGCCAGCAGGGCGTCGGCGATGTCGCCGTCGCTCTCGCCCATGCCCGCGATCAGGCCCGAGCAGGGGGACAGGCCCGCCGCCTTGGCCTTGCCCACGGTCTCCACCCGGTCCTCGAAGGTGTGGGTGGTGCAGATGTCGGAGTAGCGCTCGCCGGAGGTGTTGAGGTTGTGGTTGTAGGCGTCCACGCCCGACGCGCGCAGCCGCTCGGCCTGGCCGTCGGAGAGCAGCCCCAGGCAGGCGCAGACCTCCACCCCGGGATGGTCGGCCTTGATGCCCTCGATGGCCGGGCGGAGCCGGTCCACATCGCGGTCGGTGGGGCCGCGGCCGCTGGCCACCAGGCACACGCGCGCCGCGCCCGCCTCGACCCCGGCGCGCACCGCCTCGGCGGTCTGGTCGGGCTTGAGCCAGGTGTAGGTCACCACGTCTGCGGTGGAGCCCAGGCGCTGGGAGCAGTAGGTGCAGTCCTCCGGGCACAGCCCGCTCTTGAGGTTGACCAGGTAGTTGAGTTTGACGGTGCGGCCGAAGGCGCGCAGGCGGGGCCGCGCGGCGGCGGCCACCAGGTCCATCAGGACGTCGTCGTCGCTGCCCAGAACACCGAGCAGCTCCTCGCGGGTCGGGGGTTCGCGCCGCAGCGCCTTGTCCGAGAGCACGTCGAATCGGGCCATGGGGCCGATCCTGGTGGAGGGGGCGCGTGGGGCGCAGGCGCCGGAGGAGCCAAATTCGGCCCCGCGGGGTTTGTGGACCACGGCCCTTACGGAGCGGGCGGTCCCGGGTCGCCGCAGGCCGGCCGCCCCTCGGCGGGGCCGGGGGCGGTGCCCGGCGTCCCGAGCGCCGACCCCGGCGGGGCTCAGGCCGCGCGTCCGGTCCGGGCCAGAAGCACGGTCTGGTCGTCGGCGCCCTCGGGGACCGGCTGCGCCGGGGCGAACATCCCCGGCCCGCCCTGCCCCTGGTCGGCGTCCAGGTCGCCGGAGATCTGCTCGGACTCCAGCAGGGCCCGCACCAGCGAGGGGTCCAGCCGCTCGTCGGCGCCGATCGCGCGGGCCAGGTCCCAGGCGTGCACGGCCAGGTCGAACGTCATCTGCCACAGGTACAGCGACCCGGGGGCGTCACCGAACGACAGGTGCACGGTGCTCTCCAGGGACCCGGGCCGCAGCCAGGCCGTGCGCGCCTCGCGGGAGGCCAGCTCCCAGGTGGCCACCGGCTCCTCGCCCATGGCGTCGCCGTCGAAGCGGCCGCCCGCGCCCTCGATGGTGCCGCCCTCCAGCAGGTAGGGCACCCAGAGCTGCTCGCGCACCAGGTGCTCCACCAGGTCGTGCACGTCCCACTCGGTGCAGGGGGTGGGATCGGCCCACTGCACCGGGCCCACGGCCCGCACCCTGCGGTCGAACTCCTTCATCGCCTGGCCGTGCAGGTCCAGCAGGTCGGACATGGGTCTTCCCTCCGCCGATCGGTCGCGGCCCCGCTACCGCTCGCGGGGCCCTACCCGAGGATGCCGCCCCTACCCGTGCCCCCGAAACGGCAATCTCCGCGCCTGTGAAGGACAACTCACCGTGTCCGGTGTCCGAGCACACCCGCGGCGGCGGGACCATGGTGAGCTGCAACATGTCCATCACCCCCCGTTGACGCGGTAAGGAGGGGAGCGTGGCCAGAGCGCACTCCTCGGCCTCCGACGCGGAGGCCGGGAACCTCGCCCATGTCGTCATGATCGCCGGGGCGGCGGCCATGGGCGGCTTCCTGTTCGGCTACGACAGCTCGGTCATCAACGGCGCCGTCGAGGCCATCCAGCAGCACTTCGCGGTGGGGCCGGGCGTCACCGGGTTCACCGTGGCCGCGGCGCTGCTCGGCTCGGCGGTGGGCGCGGCGGTGGCCGGGACCCTGGCCGACCGGTTCGGCCGCATCCGCGTGATGCAGCTGGCCGGCCTGCTGTTCCTGATCAGCGGCATCGGCTCGGCGCTGCCGTTCACCGTGTGGGACCTGGCGCTGTGGCGCGTGGTCGGCGGCTGCGCCATCGGCATCGCCTCGGTGATCGCGCCCACCTACATCGCCGAGGTGTCCCCGGCGGCCTACCGGGGGCGGCTGGCCTCACTGCAGCAGCTGGCGATCGTGCTCGGCATCGCCGTCTCCCAGCTGGTGAACTACGCGCTGGCGTCGCTGGCCGGGGGCAGCTCCCTCGGCGAGCTGGGGCCGCTGCAGGCCTGGCAGTGGATGCTGGGGGTGGAGGTGTTCCCCGCGGCGCTGTACATCCTGCTGTCGCTGACCATCCCCGAGTCGCCGCGCTACCTGGTGCGCGTGGGGCGCGACGCCAAGGCGCGCCGCATCCTGGAGGAGGTCGAGGGCGGCGACGCGGACGCGCGCATCGCCGAGATCCACGAGGCCCTGGGCTCGGAGGTCAAGCCCAGGCTGAGCGACCTGCGCGGCCCCTACCTGCTGCTGCCGATCGTGTGGATCGGCATGGCGATCTCGGCGTTCCAGCAGCTGGTCGGCATCAACGTGATCTTCTACTACTCGTCGTCGCTGTGGCAGTCGGTGGGGGTGAACGAGAGCGACTCGCTGCTGCTGAGCCTGTTCACCTCGATCGTGAACATCGTCGGCACCTTCGTCGCCATCGGCCTGGTCGACAGGATCGGGCGCAAGCCGCTGCTGCTGATCGGGTCGGCGGGCATGGCTGTGACCCTGGCCTCGACCGGGTTCGCGTTCAGCCACGCCACGGTGGTCGGCGACCAGGCGCACCTGTCGTTCGCCTGGGGCGCGGCGGCGCTGGTGTCGGCGAGCGCGTTCGTGCTGTTCTTCGCCCTGTCGTGGGGCGTGGTGACGTGGGTACTGCTGGGGGAGATGTTCCCGCTGCGGATCCGGGCGGCGGCGATGGCGGTGGCCACGGCCACCCAGTGGATCGCCAACTGGCTGGTCACCGTCACCTTCCCCACCCTGCGCGACTGGGACCTGAGCGGCACGTACATGGTCTACACGGCCTTCGCGGTGCTGTCGTTCCTGTTCGTATGGAAGTTCGTCTCCGAGACCAAGGGCAAGACGCTGGAGGAGATGGGCCGGTGAGCAGGCGAGTGCCCTCTGAAGCCTCCTGGGAGGCCGCTCGGCGGCCTTCTGGGGGGGCAAATGGGGGCAGGCGCCCGGGTGCCCGAAGAAGAAGAGGCCGGTCCGGCTCGACGCGATCCCCCCAGACGCGGAGCCGGGCCGGCACGGTCCGGCAGGACGGGTGGGGTTCCGCCGGACACCCCGTACAACAACCGAGGGCCCAGACATGTTCCAGGCCCTCAAGCGTCCCCTGCGCCGGTGGGGCGCACCGAGTGGCGGACGGGGTTCGCGCGCGGAGACCGACGGGTGCGCACAGTGACGCGCACCGATAACGCGACCCTGGACGCCTGCGAGGGCGGGGATCGCGTGGCTGCGCGGACGTGGAACACGTCCATCCCGCGGGGCCCGGCCTGAGCGGCCCGGCGGCCGCCGGGGCCCCGGGGGTGGGGCGGGTGACCGCCGCATCCCCGCGCGGTCACGGGGAGTAGCATGACCTGCGGACCGTGACCACCTCTGAGGAGAACCATGCGCCACACCCCCCGGACGTTCACGCGCGAGATCGCGCGGCGCGAGGCCGAGCACAGGGGTGTGGCCGTGGACTGGGACGCCGAGGCGCCCGCGGAGGTCCCCGAGGAGCTGCGGCACGCGGCCTTCAAGGTGGCCGAACGGGGCTGGTGCGTGTGGGCGACGACGTCACCCGAGGAGATGGCGATGCCCGCGGACCGCGACTTCCACCCGCTGGAGGAGGTCCTGGCCTCCGGCTGGTCCCTGCAGGGGTGGAACGGCGTCCGGCTCCCGGTGTGAGCGGGCGGCGCCGCCCGCACCGGCCCCGGGGGAGGCGACGCCGCAACCGCGGTTCCGGGCCGTCCTCCCCGAGGCCGACGACGGGGGAGCGCCGGGGCCGGGGGCCGCGGCGCCGCTCCAGCGGACGTGACCGCCGAGGGATGGGCGGGCCGGAGGTGCCGCCCGTGCGCCCGGGGCCGACACCGGTCCTCTCCCCGGCCGCAGTTCAGGCGTCGCGGACGCGCAACAGGGGCCAGGCCGCCACCAGGGGGACCAGCGCCCACAGCGCCATCGCCAGCGCCGCACCCCACGGGGGCAGCAGGTCGCCGTAGACGGACCCGGCCGCCGACGCGGGTGAGGCGATCTGGGCGGCCAGCCCTCCGGGCAGGACCGAGCCCGCGCGCTCGTTCCACGGCTCGGGGAGGAACTGCACGACCATCGGAAGCAGGTACCAGAGCGCGCCCAGCGCAGCGACCGACGCCACCGCCGACCGGGCCAGCGCCGCCAGCCCCAGGCCCAGCAGCGCGAACACCGCGGCCTCGGCGGCCATGGCCGCGATGGGCCACCACTCCTCCGAGAACGGCCCGGGGACCCCCTCCATCGCCCGGTCGCCGAGCACCGCGCGGGTCGCCCACCACACCGCCACCAGCACCGCCAGCGCCGTCACCGGTGCGACGGCGCCGCACACCACGGCCTTGGCGGCCAGCACCCGGCCCCGGCGGGGCAGGGCCGCGAAGGTCGTGCGAATCATCCCCGAGGCGTACTCGCGCGAGACCGACAGCGCACCCATGACCCCCAGGGCCAGCGTCATGCCCCAGCCCGCGAACCGGGGCAGCGACGAGATGGAGCCCGCCTTCTCCCCGGCCGGGAGCGCGTCCCAGGCCTGGGCGGCCGCCCAGGCGATCAGCACGGCCACCGGCAGCATCGCCGCCGCGGCCATCAGGCAGTACCGGGCGGCGGGGGAGGTGCGCAGCTTGATCCACTCGGCGGCCACCGCGTCCCTCATCGGGCCCCCTCCCCGGCGTCGGCGGTCAGGCGCATGTAGGCCTCCTCCAGCGAGGTGCCCACCGGGGCTGAGCCGTGCAGGGGGATGCCCGCCGACGCGGCCGCCTCGCCCACCTCGCGCACGTCCATGCCCGTCACGGTGAGTGCGCCGTCGTCGCCGGGCTCCACCCCGGCGCCGCGCTCGGCCAGCAGCCGCGCCAGATCCCCCGGCCGCGGGGAGCGCACGAGGACCCCGGCGCCGTCCTCGACCAGCGCGCGCACCGAGGTGTCGGCGACGAGCCTGCCCCGGGCGATCACCACCAGCCGGTCGGCGGTCCGGGCGACCTCGCCCATCAGGTGGCTGGACAGCAGCACCGTGCGGCCTTCGGCGGCCTCGGCCCGCAGCAGGTCGCGCATCCACCGCACCCCGTCGGGGTCCAGGCCGTTGACCGGTTCGTCGAGCACCAGCACCTCCGGGTCGCCCATCAGCGCGGCGGCCACGCCCAGGCGCTGGCGCATGCCCAGGGAGAGCCCGCCCGCCCTGCGGGAGGCGGCCCCGGCGATCCCGGCCCACTCCAGGGCCCGGTCGGCCCTTGCCTTGGGGATGCGGTTGGACCGTGCCAGCCAGTGCAGGTGCGCGCGGGGCGAGCGGCCCGGGTCCAGGGCACCGGCGTCCAGCAGCGCCCCGACCCTGCGCAGGGGGTGGCGGAGCCGGGTGTAGGGGCCGCCGAGCACGTGGGCGCGGCCGCCGTCGGGCCGGTCCAGGCCGAGCAGGGCGCGCATGGTGGTCGACTTCCCTGCGCCGTTGGGGCCGAGGAAGCCGGTGACGACACCGGGTTCGGCACGGAAGGAGAGCCGGTCCACGGCCGTGGTGCGGCCGTACCTCTTGGTGAGTTCCTCTATCTCGATCACGGCGGTGAGTGTGCCGGGGGCGGGCGGACCGGGGCATCGGAGCAGGGGCCGGATCTCCGGCTCGGCCCGCAGGCCGAGCACGGCGGGGGGCGGGGCGGTTCCTCATCCCCGGGGACGAGGGACCGCGGGACGAGGCGGCCGCCCGCAGGGCGGGGTAGCGTTCCCGGCATGTTCAGCCGGATGCGGCCGGCCGCGGGCCGCGGCGGCCTCCTCGCACTCGACGCCCTCGCCGGAGCGGGCTACGCCGGCTACCTGGCGGCCGCCGCGTTACCGGACCCCCCGGGGGCGCCCGTTTGGGCCCTGGCGGGAGTGGTCCTGGGAACGGGGCTGCCCATGGCGCTGCGCCGGGCCGCGCCCCGGACGGCCACGGCCGCGGCCGCCGCCGCGACGCTGTTCGGTCTGGCCGCCGGGCTGATCACCGACCCGTTCCTGGCCGCCGGGTTCACGCTCTACGCGCTGGCGCTGGACGCGCCGCGGCCGAGGAGGGCCCCGGTCGTCCTCGTCGGCGCAGTCGCGGGAGGCGTCCTGGTCCTGGCGGTGGTCGCCGGGGTTCCGCAGGCCGGTGCCGTGCTGGCGGCGGTCGGGCAGGCGGTGGCGGGGGCGGCGGTGCTGGCCGCCTCCTGGGCGGCGGGGCGCGCGGTGCGCGAGCGCCGTGCCCAGGCGGTGCTCGCGGCCGAGGAGCTGGCGGCCCGGGTCGCCGCCGAGGAGCGGCTCCGGGTGGCCCGGGACGTGCACGACATCGTCTCGCACACGCTGAGCATGATCGGCGTCAAGGCCGGGGTGGCCCGCCACCTTGCCGGGGAGCGGCCGCGGGAGGCCCAGGAGGCGCTGGAGGTCATCGAGCGGGCCAGCCGGGAGGCGCTGGCCGAGATGCGGGTGGTGCTGGGCGCGGTGAGAGCGGGGGAGGGGAGCTCTCCTCCGCCGGGGTCGGCGCGTCTGGAGGAGCTGGTGCGCACCGCCGGGGACGCCGGGATGCGGGTCGAGTTGGACGCCGACGGTGCGCAGGGGCTGCCGGAGGCCGTGGGGGCCTCGCTGTACCGGATCGTGGCCGAGGCCGTCACCAACGCGGTGCGCCATTCGGGCGCCGATCGCTGCACGGTCCGGGTGCGCACCGAGGGGGAAGCGGTGCGGTTCGCGGTCACCGACGCGGGAGGCGGCGGTACCGGGCAGCGGGCCGGGACGGGCGCGCCTGCGGCGCCGGGGCACGGCATCATCGGAATGCGCGAGCGCGCGAAGGCCCACGGGGGAGTCCTGGAGGCGGGGCCGCACCCGGACGGCGGTTTCGAGGTGCGGGGGAGCCTGTCCCTGGGGCGGGACGGCGGCGGCGACCGCTGAGCGGAGTCGGCGACGGGGGCCTGGAGGGCCGGGCGGGGCGGGCCCTGGCGCGGCGGGGGCCGTCCGAGTGGCGGGATCGCCTCCCGGTCCCGCCGTCCAGGGAGCGGAGATGGGTGGGCGGCGTGGAGGTACCGGTCGTCGCGCCGGGCCGGGGGCGCTTCCGGCGGCCTCGGACCTCCTTGGCGGTGCGGCCCTCAGCGTGGTGCCGCCGGACCCCGTCGGAGATGGGGGCGGCCGTGGACGATGCGGGTGGCGGCGGCCATCCGGCCTGGTGGACCGGTCGCGTCCGGCGGAGTGGTGGAGCCGGATCGCGGCGGTGACGTGCCCGGTCCCGCCGACAGGGCGGTCGCAGGGGAGAAGTCGCAGGAGAGAAGGTGCCATCCTTGCGGCGAAGGAATGGCCGAACCGCCACCGTCGTCGCCCTCCGGAGGGCACGGTCGATGCTCACGGGGCCGGGCGAGGGGAAGCGGGAGGAGTGGGAGACGGGATGGCCGAGCCGCTACGCGTACTCGTCGCCGACGACCAGGACCTGGTGTGCGCGAGCTTCCGCCTGCTGGTGGACAGCGCGCCGGACATGGTGGCGGTCGGGGGAGCGCTGGACGGTGCGCGGGCGGTCGCGCTCGCGCGCGCCGAGCGTCCCGACATCGTCCTGATGGACGTGCGCATGCCCGGTACGGACGGGATCGAGGCCACCCGCGCCATCACCGCCCCCGACGGCGTGCCCGGTGCGCGCGTCCTGATCCTCACCACGTTCGACCTCGACGAGTACGTGTACGCCGCGCTGGAGGCCGGGGCCTCCGGGTTCCTTCTGAAGAACTCCCCGCCCGAGGACCTGTTGCGCGCGGTGCGCGTGGTGGCCGGGGGCGAGGCGCTGCTGGCGCCGTCGGTCACGCGGCGCCTGGTCGAGCGCTTCGCCGGGGGAGCGCGCCCCGCTGAGGCGCCGCGCGTGGCGCTGGACGGGGTGACCGGGCGCGAGCGGGAGGTCCTGGAGCTGATCGCCCGGGGGCTGTCCAACGACGAGATCGCCGCACGGCTGCAGCGCAGCCGGGCCACCGTCAAGACCCATGTCGGGGCGCTGCTGCACAAGCTCGGCGCCCGGGACCGTGCCCAGCTCGTCGTCGCCGCCTACGAGGCCGGGCTGGTGGTCCCCGGGCGCCGCCCGGGCTGAGCCGGTCCGCTCACCGCGCGGCGTGCAGCGGGGCGCCGGGGGCCGCCGCCTCGGCGGGCGTGTTCGGCGCGGGGGCCGGACCCGCGGCCGGGGTCTCGGGGGCGGGCCGCGCGGGCTCGGGCTCCTCGTAGGCGGGGGCGTAGGGGGACAGGAAGGCCTGCGCGAGCGCGGCGTTGAGCCCTGCGGCTCCCCGCGCCACGAAGGGCAGGTTGACCGCGAACAGCACCCCCACGGCGGTGTGGAACAGCAGCGAGACCGTCAGCGAGTCGCCGAGGCCGATCAGCTCGGGCAGCCCGCCGTCGTTGCCGACGGTGTTGTACAGCACCCACCCGTAGACGGGGTAGGCGACCCCGGCCAGGGCCGCGGCCCAGCAGGCGGCGACCACGGCGAAGGTGGCGGTGGCCACGGGCAGGCGGATCAGCGCGTGGCCCGCGTCCATCCAGCTCTGGCCGCAGGTGAGCGGGGTCAGGGCGGTGCGGAACCAGCCCGCGCCCTGAGGGGCGCGGCGGTAGCGCGGGGCGCCCAGGGAGCGGCCGAGGACCTCGGGGACCATGTTGCGTTCGACGGCGGCGGCCATCCGGGCGGCCAGCAGGGTCCCGGAGAGCACGAACAGCCCCACGACGACGACCGCGGCCCCGGCGCCGGCCGCCAGCCCGGCCACGGTGACGGCGAAGGCGATGACGGCCGTGGGGAAGCCGATGAGGACATAGCGGGTGTCGGCGCCCAGGCGCCGGATGAGCTTGCGCATACCCCGAACGCTACGGACCGGCGCAGGCCGGGGGCCATACACCGGATGCCTCTGCCGGGGGTGGTGCAGGCACCACTGGGCGGTGGCGCCCGGCGCGGGCGGGTCCGGCCTCCGTCGGCACGGTGTGCCTCCCGTCCGGCCGGGGCGGCCGCCCGGTATGCGCCGCCCGCCTGCGCCAGGCGCATGACGATGACGCCGCGTTCCCGGGGAGGCGCCCCGGCGCGCCGGGGCCGGGGAGGGGCGGCGGCTCGCCCGTCCGCCGCCCCTCCCTCATTCCCTCACGCGCGGCGCGCGAGCTCGGAGGCGAGCGCGTCCAGGCGCTCCAGGCCCTCGTCCGAGCCCTCCTCCATGCCTTCGCCCACCATGGCGTCGCGGTCCTCGACCGACTGGAACACGCTCACCGCGCGGTAGCGGGTCGAGCCGCCCAGGTCCTCCAGCACGACCGTCTCCAGGCAGACGTGCCCGGGCGCGCCCTCGAACTCGAAGGTCTGCACGATCCGGTCGGGGGCGCTGACCTCGTGGAAGACGCCGTGGAAGTTGAACTCCCCGTCCTCGCCCGAGGTGAGGAAGCGCCAGGAGCCGCCGGTGCGGATGTCGCCCTCCTCGACGCGGACGTCGTACTTGGCCGGGCCCCACCAGCGGGGGATCAGGTCGGGGTCGGTCATCGCGCGGAACACCGTCTCGCGCGGGGCGTCGAAGGTCCGCTCGGTCACGATGTCCTGGCGTCCCGGCTCGATGACGAACTCGGTCTTGCCCATGTCACTGCCCTCTCTCCGGCCCTGGGGCCTGATCCCGGTCGGTCCCGGTGCGGATGCGGTCGATCTCGGCCGCCAGCCGGTCCATCCGGTCGGTCTGTACGTCCTTGTAGCGCTCGATCCAGGTCGAGGCGCCTTCGAGCGGCCCGGTCTCCAGGCGGCAGGGGCGCCACTGGGCGTCGCGCCCCCGGGAGATGAGCCCGGCCCGCTCCAGGACCTTCAGGTGCTTGGAGACCGCCTGCAGGCTCATCTCGAACGGCTCGGCCAGCTCGTTGACGGTGGCCTCTCCCCGGGCCAGCCGGGCCAGGATCGCCCGGCGCGTGGGGTCGGCCAGGGCCGCGAACACCTTGCTGAGCCCGTCCTCCGCCATGTATTCAACCTTCTCGTTGTTCAACCTCTAGGTTGAATATCTCCCTCGGGGCGGCCCGTGTCAACCCCCGCCGAAAAAATCCGATGAACCGCCCCGGGAGCGATGAGTTCGGCCCGCCCGCGCCGTCACTACGGCATCAGGGCATTGCCGACGGAGCGGAGGACAGGGCGATGACGGAACGGACGGACCCCACGGGCGAACTCGACGCGCGCTACAGCGGGCCGGGCGCCCAGGCGACCCCCTGGCGGCAGGCCCGGCGCGCCCTGCAGGCGGCAGGGGTGTACTGGCTGTCCACGGTGCGCCCGAACGGGCGGCCCCACGTGACGCCGCTGATCGCGGTGTGGCGGGACAGCGCCCTGCACTTCTGCACCGGGCCCGAGGAACGCAAGGCCCGCAACCTGGCCCACAACCCGCACTGCACGCTCACCACCGGCGGAAACGACCTGGACAAGGGGCTGGACGTGGTGGTGGAGGGGCNGGGGGGGGGGCGGAGCCGGTCACCGACGAGGCGGTGCTGGCGCTGCTGGCCGACGACTTCGCCGCCAAGTACGGAGAGGTGTGGCGGTTCGAGGTGCGCGAGGGGGGATTCGCGCACGAGAACGGCACGGCGCTGGTCTTCCGGGTCGACCCGGTGACCGCGTTCGGCTTCGGGCGCGGCGAGGTGGGCAGCCAGACGCGGTGGCGCTTCCCCTCACCGGCCTGACCCGCCCGACGGGGGCCGCCGATGACGATGCGGCCCCCCGTCGGGCGGGCCCCGGTGCCGCTACTCGGGGCGGCGTGCCACCGCGACGGTGAACGAGGCGTCCAGAGTGTCCACGCCGCGCTCGGCCATCAGGGCGGCCAGGCGTTCACGGACGCGCCCCTGCACGGTGGCATCGAGGCCCTCCAGCATCCCGCGTGCGGCGTTGCCCTGGACGAACTCCCAGGCCGAGTCGCCGTCGAGGGGGACGCGGTGGTCGTGGCGGGCGACGCGGACGACCTCGGCCCCCAGGCCCTCCAGCCAGGAGGACAGCCGGTCGGAGTCGGCGATGCGGTCGCGGGCCTGCCGGAAGCCGGGCATCTCGGGGCGGGTGCCGGTCTCGGCGCCGATCGCCTCGAGGTACAGGGTCATGAAGTCGGCGAGGGCGCCCTCGGCCCAGACGGTGACCGCCAGGCGCCCCCCGGGGCGCAGCGCACGGACCAGGGCGGAGGTCCCGGCGTCCATGTCGGGGAAGAAGGCCACGCCGTGCACGACCTGGACGAGGTCGTAGGCGCCGGGCTCGGGCCAGGCGGCGGCGTCGGCGCGGACGAAGCGGACGTTGTCCGCCCCGGCGCGCGCGGCACGCGCGCGCCCCTGCTCCAGCAGGGCATCGGACAGGTCCACCGCGTCGACCGACCCGCCGGGGGCCACGGCCGAGGCGGCGGGCAGGGCGGAGGCCCCGGCCCCGCAGCAGGCGTCCAGGACCCGCTCCCCGGGCCGCGGCTCCGAGGCCAGGACGGTTGCCTCCCCGATCGGATCCCAGAGCCGGGCACCCCACGCGTCGAACTCCCGCGCCCCGGCGTCGAAGACCTCGCCGACTCCCGTTCCGGACATGTCCGCCCCCCGTCTCTACCGAAAACGGAAATCATTCCCTAAAGCGGAGCGGGGCGCAACCCCCCAGAGGTATCCGCCCACCGCGCGAGACCACCGCCTCCGACAGGTCGGACCGCCTACCATGGCGGTGACGGAACGCCAAGGAGGCCGCCTGTGGACACTCCGCGCACGCCGTACCGCGATACGGACCCCGAGACCATTCAGGCCGCCTACGCCAGCTATGGCCGCATGGTGCTGGGAGCTCCGCCCCCCGAGGGGAGCGTGGCCATCGAGGCGTCCGACGCGGACGACCTCCGCCGCCAGTGGCACGCCCTGTTCGACGGCGAGGACGGAGATGACGGCAGCGGTGCGGCCGATCACTCTGGAGCCGCCGGCGCGTAGTCAGATCCAGGCGCTCTCCGACGAGGAATCGGGAGGAGGTCGGCGGAGCGCTGCTCCACTCGGCCGACTCGCCCGAACCGTCTTGGAGGTCGACCTGTACATGCCTGGAGGCCTCGGCCCGATCCCCTATGACGGGGTGCTGCTGACCGAGCACACCGAAGCGGCAGTGACGTTCTACGTCGAGCACATCCGCGTCGTGGTGGAGCGGGCGCGAGCGTGACAGAGGTCGTACTTGGCAAGGGGAGCAAACAGCGCACTCCCGTCCGCTGCGACCTGTCGGTACAGCTCCTCGGCCTCGGCCGTCCGGCCCTGCTCCTCTTCGAGGTGGCCGAGCCTGTAGACGGCGTTCTGCCGGAGCTGTCGAGGACCGGTCACAGCCGCGCGCCGAAACCATGAGCGCGCTGCTTCGATATCGCCTTCCCTGCGCTCCAGCTTCGCCGCGAGCATCATCGCCCGAGAGGCCCGAAGAGAAATCCGGGAACGAGCGGTCCGTCCGAGAGCGGCGCGGGCCTCCTGCACCCCTCCGTGCCGGGCGATGATGGGGTCCAGCGGCGGCAAGGCCCGGGACATCAGGCGCTTCCAGGCCGGGTCGGTAAAGACCAAGGGCGCTACAGCTCCGCCGTCGGTGGCGTCGGTGTCCGGGCGCGCGGGCTCCTGGGGGGGGACATCCGGCCTCCTGTGTCGCTCCCCCTTCTGGCTCTCCGCTCGGGAGTCCGGTTCCGGGCGCGGGAAAGGCCCACCGGGACTCCCGGTGGGCCTCTCGCGCAGCTTCAAGGACGCGCCCCTACCCGCGCAGGGCGGCGGCCTCCCTCGCCAGGGACTCGATGCGGTCCCAGTCGCCCGCTTCCACGGCCTCGCGCGGGGTCAGCCAGGTGCCGCCCACGCAGCCCACGTTGGGCAGGGCCAGGTACTCCGGCGCGTTGGCCGGGGTCACGCCGCCGGTCGGGCAGAACCGCGCCTGCGGCAGCGGCCCCGACAGCGACTTCAGGTACGCCCGCCCCCCGGCCGCCTCGGCCGGGAAGAACTTCAGCGCGCTCACGCCCTGCTCCAGCAGCGCCATCGCCTCCGAGGCGGTCGCCACCCCCGGCAGGAACGGCACGCCGGTGTCGGCCATGGCCCCGCGCAGCCGGTCGGTGCACCCCGGGCTGACCAGGAAGGCCGAGCCCGCCTTGGCCGCCGCGGCCGCCTGCTCGGGCGTGGTCACGGTGCCCGCGCCCACCACGGCCTCGGGCACCTCGGCGGCGATGCGCTCGATGGCCGCGAGCCCGGCCTCGGTGCGCAGCGTCACCTCGATGGCGGGCAGGCCGCCGCGCACCAGCGCGCGGGCCAGCGGCACCGCGGTGTCGGCGTCGTCGAGCACCACCACCGGCACGACCGGGGCGAGGGCGAACAGGTCGTGGCTGGTCTGGGGTTTCACAGGCGCTCCAGTCGGTGGTCCAGTCGCGCGGCCGCACCGAGCAGCGCCGGGTTCTCGGCGGTGATCAGCACGGTGGCGATGTTCTTCAGATAATCGGTCATCCGCCCCTTGGCCTCGAAGCGCAGCCGGAACCGGCCGTTGCGCAGCACCTCGGGGATGCGGGGCAGCACGCCGCCGCCGAGGAACACCCCGCCGGTGGCCCCGAGGGTCAGGGCGACGTTCCCGGCGAAGCCGCCGAGCAGGGCGCCGAACACCTCCAGGGTCTCCCGGCAGAGCGGCTCGGCCCCCTCGGGGTGCACTCCGGCGGCGGTGATCTCCTGCGGGGACAGCTGCCGCGCCGACTCGCCGCGCACCTGGGCCAGCGCCCGGTACAGCCGGGGCAGCCCGGGGCCGCTGAGCAGCGCCTCGGCGCTCACCCGGCCGCGCTCGGCGGTGATCACCCGCACCACCTCGGCCTCGATGTCCTCCACCACCGGGGCGTCGACGTGCCCGCCCTCGCCCGGCAGCGGCAGCCACCCGCCCGCGGGCATCGGTACCAGCCCCGCCACGCCCAGGCCGGTGCCCGGGCCGACCCCCGCCATCGGCTCGGCCGGGTCGGTGGCCGGGCCGCCCAGCGGCAGCAGGTCGTCCTCGCCCAGCACCGGCAGCGACTGGGCCAGCGCGGCGAAGTCGTTGACCACCTCCAGGTGGTCCATGCCCATGCCGGTGCGGGTCTGCTCGACCGAGAAGTCCCAGCCGACGTTGGTCAGCCGGATCCGGTCCTCCAGCACGGGCCCGGCCACGGCCACGCACGCCGCCGAGGGCCGCACCGGCTCGGCGAGCCCGTCCAGGTAGGCCCCGGCGGCCGAGGCCAGCCCGCCGTGCAGCGCACTGGGCACCTTGCCCACGTGCACCGGCCGCCCCCCTGGGGCCTGCACCAGACCGAACCGGGCGTTGGTCCCTCCGATGTCGCCGACGAGCCAGGGCCGTTCGGCGGTGGGGGCGGACTGCACACGTGTCACCGGTCTCCTCCAAAGACGCTTGCGCCGCGCTCGGCCGGGCCGACCGAGGCGCGGAAGGCCGCGAACAGCTCGCGTCCGGTGCCGACCGAGGA
The DNA here is from genome assembly GCF_000341185.1 of Nocardiopsis chromatogenes YIM 90109. Lineage (GTDB taxonomy): Bacteria > Actinomycetota > Actinomycetes > Streptosporangiales > Streptosporangiaceae > Nocardiopsis_A > Nocardiopsis_A chromatogenes. The sequence continues at coordinate 64,678 of NZ_ANBH01000137.1, read as the reverse complement.
GTCCACCGTGGGCGCCGCGGGCGCGCGCTGCTCCAGGTCGGCGGCGAGCACCTCCAGTGTGCCGGATTCGGCGTCGACCCGGACGGTGTCGCCGTCGCGCACACGCGCGATCGGGCCCCCGGCGGCGGCCTCGGGGGAGACGTGGATGGCCGCGGGCACCTTGCCCGAGGCCCCCGACATGCGCCCGTCGGTGACCAGGGCGACCTTGTGGCCGCGGTCCTGCAGCACCCCCAGGGCGGGGGTGAGCTTGTGCAGCTCGGGCATGCCGTTGGCGCGCGGCCCCTGGAAGCGCACGACCGCGACGACGTCGCCGTCCAGCTCGCCGTCGGCGAAGGCCTGCTGCAGGGCGGCCTGGGAGTCGAACACCCGGGCCGGGGCCTCGACCACGCGCCGCTCGGGGGCCACCGCCGACACCTTGATCACCGACCGGCCCAGGTTGCCGTCGAGCATGCGCAGCCCGCCGTCGGCGGCGAAGGGGTCCTTGGCCGGGCGCAGCACCTCGGTGTCGCCGCTCTCGGAGGGGATCTCCCCCCAGGACAGGGCCCCGTCCACCAGCTCGGGGCGGGTGCGGTAGCGGTCCAGCCCGGGACCGGCGACGGTGCCCACGTCCGCGTGCAGCAGCCCGGCGTCGAGCATCTGGCCGATGAGGAAGGGCATGCCGCCGACCTCGTGGAACCGGTTCACATCGGCCGACCCGTTGGGGTACATGCGCGCCAGCAGCGGCACCACCTCCGACAGCGCGGCGAAGTCGTCCCAGGTCAGCTGGATGCCGGCGGCCTCGGCGACGGCCACCAGGTGCAGCGTGTGGTTGGTGGAGCCGCCGGTGGCCAGCAGCGCGGCCACCGCGTTGACGATCGCGCGCTCGTCGATCATCTCGCCGACGGGGGTGTAGTCCCCGGCCAGGCGGGTCAGGCCCACTACGCGGCGCCCGGCCTCCTCGGTCAGCGCGCGGCGCAGGTCGGTGCCGGGCTGCTCGAAGCTGGCGCCGGGCAGGTGCAGGCCCATGACCTCCATGAGCATCTGGTTGGAGTTGGCCGTGCCGTAGAAGGTGCAGGTGCCGGGGGAGTGGTAGGCCTTCGACTCGGCCTTGAGCAGCTCCTCGCGGCCCACCTTGCCCTCGGCGTGCAGCTGGCGGATGCGGGCCTTCTCGGCGTTGGCGACTCCGGAGGCCATCGGCCCGGCGGGAACGAACGCCACCGGCAGGTGGCCGAAGCTCAGCGCGCCGATGAGCAGGCCGGGCACGATCTTGTCGCACACGCCCAGCATGAGGGCGCCGTCGAACATCTCGTGGGACAGCGCCACCCCGGCGGCCATGGCGATGACGTCGCGGCTGAACAGCGACAGCTCCATGCCGGGGCGGCCCTGGGTGATGCCGTCGCACATGGCCGGGACGCCCCCGGCGAACTGGGCGACGCCCCCGGCCCCGCGCACGGCCTCCTTGAGCAGCTCGGGGTAGTCCCGCAGCGGCTGGTGGGCCGAGAGCATGTCGTTGTAGGAGGAGACGATGGCGATGTTGGGCTTGGCGCCCTCGGGGACGGTGCGGCTGAGCTCCAGCTTGTCCCCGGCGGGGCAGGCGGCGAAGCCGTGCGCCAGGTTGGTGCAGCCCAGCGCGCCGCGGGCGGGCCCGGCGTCGGCGGCGGCGCGGATCCGCTCCAGGTAAGCGGTGCGGGTCGGGGCGCTGCGCTCGCGCAGGCGCTCGGTGACGTCGTGGATGCGCGGATGGAGGGTCATCGGTTCATTTCCCCTTCGTGCCAGGCCCGGCCGGAGCGGGCGAGGAGGTCGTGGGCGCCCCGGGGGCCGGTGCCGCCGGGGGCGTAGGGCTCGGGGTCGGTGCCCTGCCAGGCGCCGATGATCGGGTCCACCCAGCGCCAGGCCGCCTCGACCTCGTCGCGGCGCATGAACAGGGTGGGGTCGCCGTTCATGACGTCCATGAGCAGGCGCTCGTAGGCGTCGGGGGAGCGCACCGCGAAGCTGTCGGACAGGCTCAGCTCCAGCGGGGCCGGGCGCAGCCGCAGCTCCCCGGCGCCGGGCTCCTTGGCGAGCATGTGCAGGCGGATGGTCTCCTCCGGCTGCAGGCGGATGACCAGCCGGTTGGGCGCGTGGGCCGTTCCCTGCCCGGGGAAGATCGGGTGCGGCACGTCGCGGAACTGCACCACGATCTCGGAGTAGCGCCGGGCCATGCGCTTGCCGGTGCGCAGGTAGAAGGGCACCCCGGCCCAGCGCCAGTTGGCCACGGCGGCCTCCAGCGCCACGAACGTCTCGGTGGAGCTGGCGCCGTCGGCCCCGGGCTCGCCGGTGTAGCCGGTCACCTCGCGGCCGCCCTGCGTCCCGGCGCGGTACTGGCCGCGTGCGGTGTTGTGCAGGGCGCCGTCCCCGGCCAGCGGGGCCAGGGACTGGAGGACCTTGACCTTCTCGTCGCGCACGGCCTCGCGGTCGAAGCTGGAGGGCGGCTCCATGGCGATCAGGCACAGCAGCTGCAGCAGGTGGTTCTGGACCATGTCGCGCATGGCCCCGGAGCGGTCGTAGTAGCCGTGGCGGGTGCCCACGCCCACGGTCTCGGCGGCGGTGATCTGGACGTGGTCGATCCACCGGCTGTTCCAGACCGGCTCCAGGAACATGTTGGCGAAGCGCAGCGCCAGCAGGTTCTGGACGGTCTCCTTGCCGAGGTAGTGGTCGATGCGGAAGGTGCGGCGCTCGCTGAAGACCGCGCCGACGGCGTCGTTGATCTCGCGGGCCGACTCCAGGTCGCGGCCCAGGGGCTTCTCCAGCACGACGCGGGACTCGCCTCCGGCCAGGCCGTGGGCCTCCAGGTCGGCGCAGATGCGCCCGAAGAGCATGGGCGGCATGGCCAGGTAGTACACCCGGCCGCGGCCGCCCGGCGCGCCGGGCGCACCGTCCGCGGCGGCCTCCCCGGCGGCGCCGTCCCCGGCCGGGTAGTCGGGCGCCGCCTCCAGCAGGGCGTGCAGCCGGTCCCAGCCGTCGCCGGGGTCGTCCAGGTCGAGCGGGACGTGGTGCAGGCGGTCCAAGAAGCGCCGCAGCACGGGGGCGGGCACCGCCCCGGCCCGCAGCACCGAGGGGTTGTCCGCCACGGCCGCCTCGGCCTTGCCCCGGTAGTCGGCGTCCCCGATGCCGTCGCGGGAGACGGCGACGATGCGGGTGGTGGGCGCCAGGCGCCCGTCCTTCTCGCACAGCAGCAGCGCCGGCAGCAGCTTGCGCATCGCCAGGTCGCCGGTGCCGCCGAAGACGACGAGGTCGGTGGGCGCGGCGGAGCGCGCCGCCCCCGGGGGCGGGGTGGCCGGGGCAGAGGCGGGCATGTGGTCCCTTTCAGCAGGACTTCGGGCAGACCGGTTGAAACCTAGCGGGAACTTCAGTCACACCACAAGTCATCCTTCTGAAGATTTTTTGACAGAAGTGCGCCGGTTCGGCGTCCCGGACGGTCCGTGCGTGGTTGAATTGCGGCATGCCCCGACGCCACGGCCCGCCCGCGACCGCCGCCACCGCCGGCCACGTGCTGCGGCTGATCCGCACCGGCGAGGCCGCCACCCGCGCCGAGATCGCGCGGGTCACCCGGCTCTCCCGGCCCTCGGTCGCCTCCCGGGTGGCCGAGCTGATGGACCTGGGGCTGGTCACCGAGGGCCACCACGGCCCCTCCAGCGGCGGCCGCCCGCCCGGGCGCCTGGAGTTCGACGCCGACGGCGGCGTCGTGCTCAGCGCCGCCCTGGGCATCTCGCGCAGCCAGGCCGCCGTGTGCGACCTGGCCGGCCGGGTCCTGGCCCGCACCGAGGGCTCGCCCGAGGTCGCCCAGGGGCCCGACACCGCCCTGCCGTGGCTGCTGGGCACCTGGGAGCGCCTGCTGGCCGAGTGCGGGCGCGCCGGGCACGAGGCGCGCGGGGTCGGCATCGGCCTGCCCGGCACGGTGCGCTTCGCGCTGGGCCGGGCCGAGGAGCCGCCGGTGCTGCCCGGCTGGGGCGGCGTGGACATCGCCCCGCTGGTCGCCGAGCGCTTCCCGGTGCCGGTGCTGCTGGACAACGACGTGAACGTGATGGCGCTGGGGTCGCACACCGCCGACTACCCCGACGCCGACGACCTGGTCTTCGTGAAGGTCTCCACCGGGGTGGGCGCCGGGATCATCTCCGGCGGGGCGCTGGTGCGCGGAACCCTGGGGGCGGCCGGGGAGGTCGGGCACATCCCCGTGCCCGACGGGGGCGGGACCGCCTGCCGCTGCGGCAACACCGACTGCCTGGAGGCGGTGGCCGGGGGCCCCGCTCTGCTGGCGCGCTTCGCCGAAGGAGGGCGCGAGGCGGCGGGCGTGCAGGGGCTGGCGGCGCTGGCCTCCGACGGCGACGCCGACGCGGTGGCGCTGGTGCGCGAGGCCGGGCGGCGCGTCGGCGAGGTGCTGGCCGGGGCGGTGAACCTGCTCAACCCGGAGGTCATCGTGCTGGGCGGGCACCTGGGCACCGCCTTCGACCCGCTGGCGGCCGGTGTGCGCGAGGCGGTGTTCCGCCGGGCGACGGCGCTGGCGACCCGGCAGCTGCGGATCGTGCCGAACCGCTCGGGCGGCGAGGCCGGACTGCGCGGCGCGGCGGCCATGGTGCTCGACCACATCCTGGCGCCGGAGGCGGTGAACACGGCCATCGCCGAACGCGAGGCCGCGGCGGCGGCGAACGAGGCCCCAGCGGCGGCGGGGAGCAGGGCCGACGCGGGGACGGGTGCGGGCCGCGGCTGAGCGCACCGGCCGCCTCAGGAGAATCCGGACTGATCGGCGATCACGGAGGGCCCGGGGTCGCTAGCCTGCACCCACTGGCCGCCCGTTCCCCGCGCCCTTGAGGACCCGCCGTGCCGCTGCCCCGGAACGTCACCGTGCCCACCGCCCTGATCACCGGAGCCGCGGGCATCGCCGTCGGCGCCCTGGTCACCGCCCCAGTGGTCTACGTCGCCACACGCGACGACGCACCACAGGACGCCGCACCCCGGCCGGTGGCCACGGTGACCGCCGCGCACACCGTCACCGTCTCTCCGGCGCCGTCCCCGGCGCCGCAGCCCTCCGCGGGCGAAGGCGCCGACGGGGACGGCGGACCGCAGGACGACTCCGACGGGCCCTCGGCCGCGCGGCCCGGCAGTGAGCCCATGACCGGCTGGGAGTCGGTGGAGGGCCGGGACCGGATGTGGGGAAACGCGTCCGTGGACGGCTCCCGCCGCAACGGCGCCCTCATCCACGACCACTACTGCGACGACGACCGCTCGACCGAGTTCACCATCGGCCGGGACTGGAAGACCTGGACCGGGACCGTGGGCATCGACGACGACGCCGAGGACGCCGACGGCAGCATCACCTTCGAGGTCGTGGGCGACGGCGAGCGCCTGGCCCAGCAGACCGTGGGCCTGGGCGAGGCGGCGGACCTGGAGGCCGACGTGGAGGGCGTTCTGCGCTTGGAGCTGGTCTCCACCTCACACGAGTGCATCAAGGGCGGCGCCGTCTGGGCCGCCCCCGTCCTGCACTGAGCCCAGCCTCCTCCAAGCCACTGTCCCCGCCGCCGGGGCCTTCGCCCGAGGAGGCGGGGCCCCACCGGTCGTATTCGCGCGTGGGGATCGGCGCGGTGGCGGCGGGCGGCCGGAGGGCGTCCGTCAGGCGGCTTGGCGTTGACACCTGCTCCCGGCAGGCCTGACACAGCGGCCACCGCCCACCACCCGCACCCGGCGGGCCGCCGCACTCGGCCGGGTGCCCCGGTCCACGAACCCGGGTGCGAGGAGGCGGCCGACCTCTACCGTGGCCGCCTGCGGGCCGTCCGGCGGCGGATCGCCGCGCTTGAGCAGGTCGGCGAGCGGCTGGAGGAGCATCTGGCGTCGATGGGCGGATGAGGCCGGACGGGTCCGACGCCTCCCGCGGCCCGGCCGCCGCGCTCAGGCGCCCGCGTCCTGTTCGGCGGCCGCCTCCGGCCGGTGCTCCGCCTTGCCCGGAACCAGCTTGAGGCCCGCGACGGCCAGGATGATGCCGCCGATGAACACGATCTTGGCCGCCGAGACCGGTTCGGCGCCGGCGGCCATCGCATAGGCGACCGTCAGCGCCGCGCCGACGCCGACCCAGACCGCGTACCCGGTGCCGATCGGGATGTGCTTGACCGCCCACCCCAGGCCGACCATGCTCGCCAGGAGCGCGACGGCGAAGACGGCGGTCGGGACGGGCTCGGTGAACCCCTCCGACATGCCCATGGCCGTGGCCCACACGGCCTCGAAGACGGCGCTGACCAGAAGGATGACCCACGGCATGCTCAGCTCACCGCCTTCAGGCCGATGATGGAGCCGACCAGCAGCACCAGCAGCAGGATCTTGGCCGTCGACGCCCGGTCCTGCCGGGTGACGAAGCCCCACACCACCGTCAGCGTGGCGCCGATGCCCACCCACACCGCGTAGGCGGTCCCGGTCGGCAGGGACGTCATGGCCCAGGCCAGTCCGGCCATGCTCAGGGTGAGGGCGACGAAGAACAGGACCGTCGGGCGCCGACGGCGGAAGCCCTGGGAGGCCGACAGGGCCGAGGCCCACACCGCCTCCAGGACCCCGGAGACGACCAGAACGAACCACGCCATGAAATCCCAGACCTCATTCCATGGCCGTCTTGTCGTCCAGCGGGTACGGCTCCCTCGTCCGCGGGCCCGATCTCCGGGTCCCTATAGGCAGATATACGACATCCCCGCGGCGGCGGCAAGCGGAAAAGGGGCCGACCCGCGAGGAACAATGGAGAATTGCGTCACCCTCGGCGAACCGGGTGCGCATTCCGCCGTGCGGCGGCGGCGCCGTCGGCCCTCCGGTCCGCCGCCGGCCGCCCCGCGCGGGCAGGGCGCCCCACCGGCCCCCGCCGCACGGCGGCGATGGCGGCGGCCGCGCACACCATGCCCGCCGCCTCCACCGGGCTCGGCACGCGCCCGTGCACCGCCCACTCCAGCAGCGCCGTCACCGGCGGCACGCAGAAGAAGAGCGCCGTCACCCCGGTCGCCTCGCCGCGCGCCACCATCGCGTACAGCAGCGCCGTCGCCCCCACCGACACCACGGCCGCCATCCACCCGGCACCGGCCAGCAGGCCCGGCTCCCAATCGAACCGCATCCGGCCGCCCGCCAGCGCGACCGCCGCGAACACGGCCGCGCTGACCGTGCTCTGCAGCGCCAGCGACGCCCACAGGCCCGTCCCCGAGGCGCGCCCCTGGACCAGTGTCCCGGCCGTGATGCCCAGCAGCGCGGCGAACGCGCACGCCACCCCCAGCGCACCGCCGTCGCCGCCGGACAGCTCGCCCAGACCGGCCCCGGCCGTCAGCGCCGCCCCCGACACCCCCAGGGCCAGCCCGGCCCACAGCGCCGGGCCGCGGGCCCCGGCCGCCCCCGCGGCGACGGCGGCGGTCAGCACCGGTTGCAGGGCGACGACCACGATCACCGTCGCCGCGGGCGATCCGGCCGCCAGCGCCAGGAAGAAGAACCCCTGGTAGACGACCTGCATGAGCAGGGCGACCGCCCCCAGGCGCAGCCAGGCGCGCGCACCGGCGGGCAGGGGGTCGCGCACCAGTGCCCAGACGCCCCACGCGAGCGCGGCGGCGCCCGCCGCGCGGAGGAAGAGGAAGGCCGGGACGGTGGTGTGCGGCAGGCCCGCCTGCACGGCCAGCGGCCCGCTCGCCCACAGCAGGACGAACACGGCCGGGGCCGCGGCGGCCGCCGCCCGCACGGGCGCAGCGGAGGAGGCCATGGGGACTCCGATCCGGTTGGGGCCGGGGAAAAGGGGAAAAGGCCGACGTTGGACGTTCCACGGCCCGATTTCTTTTCTAGCCATTCACCGGTGGCGGCGGGAAATGCCGTTTCCCGATGGGGGTATGCTCTGCAGGCATGGGGGTCGAGATCCGCCACCTGCGGGCGTTCCTGGCGGCGGTCGAGGAGCGCAGCATCACGCGGGCCGCACAGCGCCTGCACATCACCCAGCCCGCCCTCTCGCGCACCCTGTCCGCGCTGGAGCAGCAGGTGGGCGCCGCGCTGCTGCGACGCTCGCCCCGGGGCGTCGAGGCGACCGCCGAAGGGGAGGCGTTCCGGGACCGGGCACAGCGCGCCCTTGACGCGTTCGAGGAGGCGGTCCGCGCCCCGGCCGGTCGCCCGCTGCGGGTCGGCCACGCCTGGGGCGCCTTCGGCCCCTTCACCAGCCCGCTGCTGCGCGCCTGGCGCGAGGAGCGCCCCGACCACCCGCTCGAACTGGTCCGCCGCGACGACGCGGCGGCCCGCCTGGAGGCCGGGGAGGTGGACGCGTGCGTGGTGCGCGGAACGACGCCGCCCGGGCGCGGGTACGCCCGGGCACGCCTGCACCGCGAGGAGCGGTGGGCGGCGCTGCCCTCCGGGCACCGGCTGGCCGGTGCGGGGGCGCTGCACCTGGCCGACCTGGCGGGGGAGGGGCTGCTGGTCAACACGGGCACCGGCACCACCGACCCGGGCATGTGGGGTGAGGGGCCGCGCCCGCGCGTCGTGGGCGACACGGCCAACGTCGACGACTGGATCGACCTGATCGCGGCGGGCGCGGGCATCGGGGTGACCCTGGGGTCGGTGGCGCTGACCCGCAGGCACGCCGAGATCGTGTACGTGCCCTTGGAGGACGCCCCCGCCGTGCAGGTGCACCTGGTGTGGCGCCGCGACGCGGCCCACCCGGCGCTGGGGTCCTTCGTCGAGACGGCCGGGCGCATCACCGGGGCGGACCGGCTCTGAGCCGTCGGCCCGCGCTCGGCCCGCGGCACGTCGTGGCACACGTCGCGGCGGTTCGCGGCGCTGGAAGGCGTACCCGCTCGGGGAGGCGGCTGCGCGCCCCCGCCCCTCGTCAGTCTTTGCGTCCCGTCACGGCGACGGTGACGCCCAGGCCGATCATGGCCAGCCCGCCCGCGCCGCCGATCGCCGACAGGCGGCGGGGCGAGCGGGCGAACCAGGCCCGCGCACCGGAGGCGCCCAGGGCCCAGCCGCTGTCGCAGACCGCCGCGAGGACGCTGAAGACCAGGCCGAGCAGGAGCATCTGCAGTGCCACGTGCCCTTGGGCGCGGTCGACGAACTGCGGGAGCACGGCGGCGAAGAAGACCAGGGTCTTCGGGTTGGCCGCGCCGACGGCGAACCCCTCCCACAACAGGCGCGGCAGGCCGCCTCCGGCGGCGGCGCCGGAGACCTCGGCCTGCAGGTCCCCGCGCTCGCGCCAGGCCTTGATGCCCAGGTAGACGAGATAGGCGGCACCCGCCAGCTTCAGCACGGTGAACAGCACGACGGAGCGTTCCACGAGCGGGCCCAGACCGAAGGCGACGGCCATGACCAGCGCGTAGGCTCCGATCGCGTTGCCCACGGCGCTGGCCAGGGCCACGCGGCGCCCGTGCGCCAGGGCGCGGCCCACGACGAACAGCACGCTGGGGCCGGGGGCCAGGATGATCAGCACGGAGGCGACGGCGAACGCCGCGAGGAGGTGTGGGTCGGTCATCCGGCCATTCGAGCACGGCCGGGAGCGGGGATTCCAGGCGTTTTCCGCGCCGGGGGCTCGGGGCGGGCGGGTGAGCGGGCGGTAGGCTTCACGCCGTTCACGGGCCCACTGGGACGAGCGGGGGAGAGGCATGTCGGAACCGATCCGGATGAGGCGGGCGCAGGCCGAGGACGTCGCCGAGATCGTCGAGATGCTGGCCGACGACATGATCGGGCGGGGCCGGGAGACCGCCGAGGACCTGACGCCCTACCTCAAGGCGTTCCAGGAGATCGACGCCGACCCCCGCCAGCTCCTCGCGGTCGCCGAGGCGGACGGGCGGATTGTGGGGACGCTGCAGATCACGTTCATCCCCTACCTGTCGCGGCGCGGCGCCACGCGGGCCCTGGTCGAGGCGGTACGCGTGCGCACCGACGAGCGGGGCAAGGGCATCGGCGCCCGGATGATGGAGTGGGCCGAGTCCCAGGCCCGTGAGCGGGGGTGCCCGCTGGTCCAGCTCACCTCCGCCCGCACCCGCGAGGACGCCCACAGGTTCTACGAACGCCTCGGCTACGAGCCGACCCATGTGGGGTTCAAGAAGCCGCTGCCCCCGTCGGCCGACTGACGGGAGCAGGGGTTTCCGCCGTCCGGGGCCGATCCGCCCAAGAACCGGTGCGGCCCCGGAGGTGCCGAGCGCATCTTCTGCCACATATCCGACGATTGCTTCGGCGATCCACGGCGCGGTCGAAGCGACTGCCACGATCTGGACGCCTGCCTCGGGGCGGAGGAGGAGATCGGCGCGCGCCGTGTGCCGAACATCAGGTGCGGGACCGGGGGATTCGTCCTTTCTCCTCGCCGACCGCGGGAGCGAAGTGGCCCAAAACGGGGAACGACCGCGTAGGGCGGGTCCGCGGCGACACACCTATACCTCTTCCCGCGCGGCGTTCATGACGCCGTAGTCATTGATGATCATCCGGAGGATATCCCCCTTTTCGAGGATGCCGTCCTTGTGCCCGAGGTCTTTGCGCATGGCCAGGATCAATTCCTCAAACTTGTTCATCATTGACATTCCTTTCCGAAGGGGGCGATCAGAGTTATCCTCTTTTCCGGCCTACCGAAACCCCAGCCAAGCCGTGAGCACCCTTGGGGCCCCCAGGACATGAACTTGCTTGAGAATTTGGCAATGAATTTGATCAGGGCGCCTTCATCGGGAGCCCCCCGCTCGTCTTTCTTTTTGTCCAGCTCCATGGTGCCCAGGAACTCGGCGATGAACTCGTCATAGACGGCCGCCCATTTTTCACGCTGCTTATTCTCGATCTCACGTTTACGCTCAAAGTACCGACCGAGGACAACCGCAACCGTGGCGGCGAAAACGGTCGCGAACGCGGTCACCAGCGTCGCAGAGACCTCGACCGTCAATACTGAAAGGGCCTCCCAGGCCCCCCAGACAAGCACGGCGAACAGCAGACCGACGAGAGCCAACGCAAGGAGCGCCGCAACAACACTGAAAGAGGTCGTTCGTCGAGAACGACTTTTCTTTCTCATTGCCAGATGATCGCACATTGCAGACGCACACTGCAGCCGAACCGAATATTCCATCACCTTTATCTCCCCGTGCTGCCCGGGCTGGCGTGCCAGAGCTTCCTCGGGGCCGAGTCGGCGCCGCCGCCCGGCGGGCCGATCTCCGCGTACGGGGTCAGCGTGAACCCGCTCGCGTAGCGCACCCGGCGTCCGCCCACCCCGGCCAGGCGGCCGCGGCCCGGCCCCCGGCACAGGTGGGCGTCCATCGCCTCGGGGCCCTCCTCGTGCCACAGGCGGGTCAGCTCCTCCAGGTCGAACGCCTCGGTGGCGTTCACCGTCGGCAGGCCCGACCCCGCCCTGCGCACCCGGCCGCGCACCGCCAGCAGCCAGGACCCGAACACCGTGGCCGCGCACCGGTCCTGGACCGACTCGAAGAACGTCAGGTCCACCAGCCCCGTGGCATCGTCCAGGGTCGTGAAGATGATCCGCTGGCCCGACCGCACCGCCGGGGTCTGGGTGGCCACCTTCACCCCCAGCACCAGCACCTGCTCCCCGTGCCGCGCGCGGGCCAGGTCGCGGGCGCGCACCGCCCCGTGCCGGGCCGCCAGGGCCGCCAGCACCTCGGCGTAGCAGTCCAGCAGGTGGCGGCTCGCGTCGTAGCCCAGCACCCGCAGCTCGGCCTGCACCTCCTCGGCCGGGGTCATCTCCGGCAGCCCCGCCGCCCGCGCCCCGGCCCCCGGCTCCACCGCCAGCCCCAGCTGGCCCCCGCCCGGCCCCGAGCGGCCCACACGCTCCAGCTCCCCGGCGCGCAGCAGCAGGTCGCGGCGGCCGACCCGCTCCCCGCCGGGCCCGGCGCCCACCCGGTCCAGCGCCCCCACCTCGATCAGCCGGTCCAGCACGTCCCGCGAGACGCCCGCCCGGGCCGTGAAGTCGCGCAGCGAGGCGTAGGGCGCCCCGGCGGCGACCGCGTCGATCTCGGCCGAGGAGATCCCCTTGACGTCGGCCAGCGAGGCCCGCACCCCCCACCGCCCCTCCGGGGTGCGCTCGGCCCGCCACTCGCGCCCCGACCGGTCGACGTCCACCCCCAGCACCGGCACCCCGAAGCGCCGCGCGTCGTCGATGATCGCCCGCTTGGGGTACATGCCCGGGTCGTGGGTGAGGATCCCGGCGTAGAAGGCCGCCGGATGGTGCCGCTTGAGCCAGGCCGACTGGTAGGTGGGCAGGGCGAACGCCGCGGCGTGGGCCTTGCAGAACCCGAACGAGCCGAACGAGGCCAGGATCTCCCAGGCCCGCTCGACCTCCTCCGCGGGCCGCCCGCACTCCAGGGCCATCCGGGTGAACAGCCCCCGCACCTGCTCGCGCCCCTCCTCGGTGCCCAGGCGGCGGCGCATCACCTCGGCCTGGTCCAGCCCGCACCCGGTCATCAGGTGCAGCATCATCAGCACCTGCTCGTGGTAGACGACCACCCCGCCGGTCTCGCGCAGCACGCCGGCCAGCACGGGGGAGACCAGGTCGGGGCCCTGGGGGAGGCCCCCGGGCGCGCTCTCGGCGGCCTCGCGGCGGGCGGCCAGGAACGGGGCGACCATGTCGCTGCCCACCGGCCCGGGGCGGAACAGCGAGATGTCGATGATCAGGTCGCCCATGTCCTTCGGCCTGAGCTTGCCGACCAGCTCCCGCTGCCCGGGCGACTCGATCTGGAAGCAGCCCAGGGTGGCCGAGGAGCCGATCATGGCGTAGGTGGCCGGGTCGCCGTCGGGCAGCGCGTCGATGTCGACCCGCCCGCCGCCGGTGCGCTCGATCTCGTCCAGGGCGTGCGCCATGGCCGACTGCAGCCGCACCCCGATCACGTCGAGCTTGATCAGGCCCATCTCCTCCACGTCGTCCTTGTCGAACTGGACCATGTCGAAGCCGGTGCGGCTGGGCTGCAGCGGCGCCCGGTCGCGCAGGGAGGGGTCCGACACGACGATGCCGCAGGGGTGCATGGCCGCGTGCCGGGGCAGCCCGTCGAGCCGCTCGGCCAGGCGGAACAGCGCGCGGGCCGGGTGCTCGCCCAGCCGCCCGGTGCGCAGCTCGGGCAGGTCCTCGCAGGCCTGGCGGATCTGCCGGGCCCGGATCCGGGGGAAGGCCTTGGCCAGCACGTCCACCTCGTGCGGCGGCAGCCCCATGGCCGCACCCGCGTCCCGGATGGCGCTGCGGGCCCGGTAGGTCTCCATCATCGACACGCAGGCGGCGTCGGGGTAGCCCTCGAACACCGCCTCGTAGGCATCCAGGCGGCGGGCCGACTCCACGTCCAGGTCGATGTCGGGCAGCCCCTTGCGGCCGGGCGAAAGGAAGCGCTCCATGAGCAGCCCGTTGGCCAGGGGGTCCACCGCCGAGATGCCGATGAGGTGGTTGACCAGGCTGCCGGTGCCCGAGCCGCGGATGGAGCAGCGGATGCCGCGGGCGCGGATGCGCTCGGCGATGTCGGCGACGGTCAGGAAGTAGGCGGAGAACCCCTTGTTCTCGATGGTCTCCAGTTCGGCGGCCAGGCGGGAGCGGGCGCGCTCGTCGCCGCGCAGGCCCCGCCGGTCCAGGCCGTCCTCGCAGGCGCGCCAGAGCCGGTCGCGGGCGTCGGCCACGTGCGGCATGTGCGGGCGCCCCAGGCCCAGGTCGGCCTCGGGGTCCAGGGCGCAGGAGGCGGCCAGGGCGCGGGTGTGCGCGAGCAGGCGGCGCGCCTCGGCCGGGTCGGGCCCGCAGACCCGCTCGGCGACCTGGAGCATCTCCTCGGTGCCCTTGAGGTAGGCCTGCGAGGTGGCCGGGCCCTGCGGCGGCGCGCCGCCGGGCAGCCACCGCCGCGCCTCGTCGATGACCTGGGCGACCTCGGCGTCCCGGGGGCGGGGGTAGCGCACGGCGTTGCCGAGCACGGCCAGGGTGCGGCTCTCCCGTGCCAGGGACAGCAGGGCGGCGGCGTGGCGGCGCTGTCCCGGGCCCAGGTGGTCGACGACCTCCACCGCGGTCTCGGCGGCGGCGCGCCAGCGCTCCAGCAGGCGGCGGGCGCGCTCGCGGTGGCCCCGGGCGGCGGCCAGGCCGGCGTCGGAGTCGGGGCCCAGCAGCACCACCAGGCCTTCGGAGCGGGCGGCGAGGGCCTCGGGGGAGACGGCGGGCACGGCGCCGGGGTCGGCTCCGGCGGCGGCGTGGGCGCCGGTGACCAGGCGGCACAGGGAGGCCCAGCCGCGGGCGCCGCGGGCCAGCAGGGTCAGGCGGCCGCCCCCGGGGGCCGCAACGGCCAGGTTCACCCCCAGGACGGGGCGGATCCCGGCGTCGCGGCAGGCCTTGAGGTGGGCCACGGCGCCGTACACGCCGTCGCGGTCGGTCAGCCCGAGCATGTCCATGCCCAGTTCGGCGGCGCGTTCGGCCAGCGCGGCGGGGTGGGAGGTGCCGTGGCGCATGGAGGCCGAGGAGGACACGTCCAGGTGGGCGAAGGGCGCGGGCGCGGCAGGGGTCATGGGCGCGCCCCTCGTGCCCGGCCCGTCCGCGGACCCACCGGCATCGCGTTCCTCCCCTTCGCGGATCGGCGCCCGGGACGGGCGCACGGCCCGGGGGGCGCGGCGCGGGGCCGGACGGTGAACCGCCCAGAGCACGCAGACCGGCACACGACGGGGAAGACAGGCCGAAATCGAACTTCTGTACGAATACTAACGCAGGTGGTGCGGAGGATGCACCTGTGACCTGGGGAGAAGGAGGGGGGCACACCTCCCGGGGCGCCGGGAGGCCCGCAGCCACAGGGGTTTCAGGAGTCACAGAAGACCCACGGGCACCGGTTCCGGTCGGCGCGGCGCAGGCACGGAAGGGACCTTCGGAACGCCCGCGCCCCCGGGGGCGCGGGCGGTGCGGGCCGCCGCATACGTGCCGGGACCGGCCTGAGACCGGCCCGGGGCGAGCCGGACCCAAACACCCCAGGGCGGCGCCGACTGGAGTGGTGGAACCTTCGGCCGTCGCGGCCGCGGTGGGCGGGCGGCCCGATGCGGCCCGCCCACAGGCCGGGCGCCGATCGAGTCGCCGACGCGGGGGCAGGGCTGCCCCGAGGCCGTGGCGATCACGCTCACCTGGTCGGACGGAAGTTCCGCGGACGTGATCGCGACCGCCGACGACGGGAGGGGCGCCGGTCCGGGCCCCGAAAGCGGTCCGGGCCCGCCCCGAGGCCGTGGCGATCGCGCTGACCTGCTCGGACGGAAACCGCGCCGCTCCGGCCGAGGCGCCCCTCCCCGGCGCGTCCGCCCGGACCGGTACCCCGCGCCCGGGCAGCATGGGGCCGGACGCGGCGGGAGGGCCCGCCGCGGCCCGCCCACCCGGCGGGCACGACCAGGAGGAACGGAAGGACACCCCCGTGTGGCACGAGATGTTCGTCCCCGACATCCCCACGGCCGAGAAGACCATCCGGACCGTCCTGGTCTACCTGGCCGTCTACCTGATGCTGCGCCTGGTGGGCCGCCGCGACCTCGCCCAGCTCAACACCATGGACCTGGTCGTGGTACTGCTGCTGTCCAACGTGGTGCAGAACGCCATCATCGGCCAGGACTACTCGGTCACCGGCGGCGTGATCGGCGCGGCGGTGCTCATGGCCGCCGACTGGGCCATGGTGCGGGTGCGCACCCGCTGGTACTGGGCCTGGCGGCTGTTCGAGGGCCGCACCAGCGTGCTGGTGCGCGACGGCCACTACGACCGGCGCACCATGTGGCGCCTGGGGGTGCGCAAGGCCGACGTCGAACAGGTGGTGCGCCGCGACGGCGGCTCGGACGTGGGCGACGCCAAGCGCGTGATGCTGGAGCCGGACGGCACACTGCTGGTCGAGCTGCGCCGCGGCAAACGCGCCGCGACGGTCGGCCAGGTCGACGCCCTGGAGGAGCGCCTGGCCCGCATCGAGGACCTGCTCCGCGGCAGGGCCGAGAACGGCCACGGCGGCGGCGAAGACGGGAAGGGCGGGAGGAACGGCCGCCGCTAGCGGTTCGTTCGACGGGCACACCGCCGGACGTGCGGGCCCCGGGAGGCCGACAGGCCGGGCGGACACCCCCTGACCGCGAGAAGGAAGGCCGCCATGGCAGCCCCCCGCGCCCTCACGCGCCGACTCCTGACCGCCGGCGCGCTCGCCGGGCCGCTGTTCGTCGCCGTGTTCACGATCGCAGGGAGCCTGCGCCCCGACTACGACCAGATCCGGCACCCGGTCAGCTCGCTGGCGCTCACCGGGGCCGGGTGGGTCCAGATCGCCAACTTCCTCATCGCCGGGGTCCTGATGCTGGCCCTGGCCGTGGGCATGCGCCGCTCGGCCCTGCTCGCCGGGCGCGCCCGCGCCGCCGCCTGGCTGGTGGGGGCCGCGGGGGTGGGCCTGCTCGGCTCCGGGGCCTTCGTCACCGACCCGGTCAGCGGCTACCCGCCCGGCGCCCCCGGCACCATCGAGTACACGCCGGTCGGGGTCGTCCACGACGTCGCCGCGCTGCCGGTCTTCCTCGGGATCCCCGCCGCCTGCGTGGTCCTCGCCGTGTGGGCGCTGCGCACACGCCGCCCGCTGCTGGGCGCCTACTCCCTGCTGAGCGCGGTCGCGGGGATCGTCCTGCTCCAGCTGTCCAGCCTGGGGTTCCAGCAGGACCCCGGCCTGGTCGAGGTGGCCGGGATCTACCAGCGCGCCACCATCGCGGCCCTGCTGGGCTGGACCACGGTGGTCGCGCTGGTGCTGCTGCGCGCGGAGCCCGCCGGGCACCGGGAGGGGGCCGGGCCGGGCTGAGCCCGCCCGGCGCCGTCCCCGGCCCATGCCGCTCGAACAGGGAACACAGGGGTTTCACGGTAGCGTTGGAGGCATGGAGTCAGCACCGGCGGAGCGGCCGTCCACCTCGGTCGAGGACTACGTGAAGGTCATCTACGACCTGCAGGAGAGGGGGAGCGGCCCGGTCACCATCTCGGCGATGGCCGAGCGGCTGTCGGTGTCCAACTCCTCGGTGTCGGGGATGCTGCGCAAGCTCGGCGACCTGGGGCTGGTCGACCACCGCCGGTACGGGTCGGTGCGCCTGACCGAGACCGGCACCAAGGCCGCCCTGGCGGTGCTGCGCCGCCACCGCCTGCTGGAGACCTACCTGGTGGAGGCGCTGGGCTATTCCTGGGACGAGGTGCACGACGAGGCCGAGGAGCTGGAGCACGCGGTCTCCGACAAGTTCGTCGAGCGCATCGCCGCCCACCTGGGCGACCCGGTGGCCGACCCGCACGGCGACCCCATCCCCACCCGCGACGGGCGGGTGGTCAACCGCGCCACCGGCCTGCTCTCGGACGCCGAGAGCGGCGCGGTGGGCACCATCGTCCGGGTCAACGACTCCGACCCCGAGCTGCTGCGCTACCTGGCCGAGCAGGACATCGGCATCGGCATGCGCGTGGAGGTCGTCGAGCGCCAGCCCTACGGCGGATCGCTCATCGTGCGCATCGGCACGGGTGACGGAGCCGAGGAGCGCTCCCTGGGGCTGGTGGCCGCCGAGGCGCTGTGGATCGCCCCGGACTGAGACCCCCTCGGCCCGCCTGCCGCACGGGTGCGGTCCGCCCTCCCGGCGGGAAGGGCGGACCGCACGCCCCCGTGCGGGGCGGCCAGGGCGCCCCGCTAGGTGTGGGACGCCGACGCGGCCCGGCGCCGCTCGCCCGAGCGCCGCGCCACGTCGGCCCCGATGAGCAGCCCGGCCGGAACCAGGCCCAGCAGGAACCCGCTGGGCCCGACCAGTGCCGCGCAGCCCAGGGCCCACAGGCCGATCGCCCATCCCGCGTAGGCCGGCACCGCTTCGCCGCGGCGCCCCGTCCTGGCCACGAGGAGGCCGAGTACGGCCAAGGGGACCACGAAGCCGCCCGGCAGCGCCCAGAAGCCCAGCATCGACTCCGTGGCCGCCCCGTGGCTCCACAGCTCGCCCGAGAACCATTCCCCCCAATAGGGGTGGGGGAGGAAGAAGAGGGTGTGCAGCAGGGCGATGGCCGCCATGCTCCAACCCCCTGCGACGGTGAGACGCGCTGAAGTGCTCATGGGGACCAGCCTGGCGCCCGGCGCCCGGCCCGGTGATCCCTCGCGCGGGGGAGAGCGCGCCCCGCGCGGGGGAACGTGCCCGGACCCCGGCAGCGGCCGGGGGCGGGCCGGGGCGGGCGGCCCCGGCCCTGGCCCGCGCGTCTGGGCCCCTATAGGTTCGGTGATCATGACCGTGCTGCGTGGTACCTACGTCACCCTGCGACCCGCCACCGACGACGACGTCCCCGCACTGGCCGCCATCCGCCGCGCCCCCGAGGTGCAGGCATGGTGGCGCGCGGGCGAGGACCTGGACGCCAAGGTCTCCCAGGAGCTGGCCGACCCCGAATCGCGCACGCTGGCCGTCGAGCACGAGGGCCGCACGATCGGCGCGATCCAGTGGTGGGCCGAGGAGGACCCCGAGTACCGGCACGCCGGGATGGACATCTACCTGGACCCCGCCGTGCACGGGATGGGGCTGGGCACCGACGCGGTGCGCACCCTGGCCGCCCACCTGGTCGACGAGGAGGGCCACCACCGCCTGACCATCGACCCGGCGGCCGACAACACCGCGGCCATCCGCAGCTACATCAAGGCCGGGTTCCGCCCGGTGGGCGTGATGCGCCGCTACGAGCGCGGCGCCGACGGCACCTTCCACGACGGCCTGCTGATGGACCTGCTGGCGGAGGAACTGGTGCGCTGACCCGTCCTGGGGCCGAGAAGGCGGCGACAGGGCGCATTTCCGGAGGAATCGATGACTTTCCTCTTTTCCGTGAAGGCGCCCTGCGCCGCCTTGTAATTTCTCCCCATGCCTTCCCTCGAACACGAGTTCCCCCTCGACATCATCCGGCACAACCCCGAGGCGGCCGTGGAACTGCTCGAATCCGCCCAGCGGGTGCCGGTACCGAAATTCGGCCGCGTACGGTGCGAATCGGGTGATGCGACGACGACCGCGGCGGTGGAGTACCGGATCGACTCCGCCGTGGTCTGCGAAGACGACGATGTGCCGAAAATGGCGATCATCATCGAGAACCAACTCAAAAAAGACGAAAATAAGGAGTACAGCTGGCCCGTTTACGTCGCCAACCTGCGGGCCCGGCTGCGCTGCCCGGTCCGGCTGGTGGTGCTGGTCCCGAAGGAGGGGGTGTCCCAGTGGAGCGGCACCCCGATCGACCTGGGGTGCGGGGAGATCCGCCCGCTGCCGCTGCTGATGGGGACCCTCCCGCCGGTCACGGACCCCGAAAAGGCCCGGGCCCACCCAGAGCTGGCCATCATCGCGGCCGCCCACAACACGAAGAGCCCCAGGAGCGAGGAGGGGCAGGCCGCCCTGCACGCGTTGCTGGCGGCGTTCGAGGCCATCGATCAGTCGATGACGAGTCTGTATTCTGATTACGTGCTTGCGGCGCTGCCGCGCGAGGCGCGTGAGTACTTGGAGGAGATCATGGGCACCGGCACCTACGAGTATCAGACCAAGCTCTTCCGCCGCAGCTTCGCGGACGGAAAGGCCAACGGCTTGGCGGAGGCCGTCGTGACCGTGCTGGAGAGTCGGGGTATCGACATTCCCAGCTCGGCCCGCGAGCGCATCGCCTCCTGCACCGACCGCGACACCCTCACCTCCTGGCTCCAGCACGCCGCGGTGGCCGACTCCGTCGAGGTAATGTTCGGCGACTCCTGATACCGGGGGGCGGGGCGCCCCGCCCCCCGGATCCATCTCCGACCGGGAAGGCCACCGACATGACCAGCAGGTTCACCGAGCTCGCCGTCGACTGCGCCGACCCCGACGGCCTCGCCGGGTTCTGGTGCGCGGTCCTGGACTATGAGGTGCTCGACAAGCACGAGGGGGTCGTCATGATCGGCCCGAAGGCGATCCCCGACGACGGGAGCCGCGGCGGCCCGGTGCCGCCGGTGATCACGTTCGCGCAGGTTCCCGAGGACAAGACCGTCAAGAACCGGCTGCACATCGACGTCAGCCCCTCCGACCGGGACCAGGCCGCAGAGGTCGAGCGGCTCATCGGCCTGGGCGCGCGCCGCGCCGACGTGGGCCAGGGCGCCGACGACAGCTGGGTGGTCCTGGTCGACCCGGAGGACAACGAGTTCTGCGTCCTGGCGGGCCGCCGCCCCTGACGCAGGGCGGCGCGCCCGGTCGGCGGGCCGCGCAGGGCCCGGGGACAGGGCACGCGCCCCGCCCCCGACCCCGCGACAGCGCCTACCCGGCCTCGCGCGCCGCGTTCGCGCGGGTGATGAAGTCGATCATCTCCTGCGTGGGGCCGCCGTGCTCGGCGGCGATCTCCTCGCTGTTGTCCTCCCGCATCCGGTACAGCGACGCCTTCAGCCCCTCGTCGCCGCCGTGGAAGGACTCCAGCAGCCGCATCCACCGCTCGGCCAGCTCCCGACCCCGCTCCGAGGCGGGGTCGGCGCCCTCCTCCACGGCCCGGCCCACGGCCGCGATCAGCTCCGGCCAGGCGGCCACGTCGGCGGCCACCGCCTCCTCGCCGCGCTCCTCGCGCCGCCGGTGCAGAGTCCGCATCTGCTCCTCGCTGAAGTAGGTCCGCATCGTCTCGTCCACTCCGCTCATCCCTTCGATCACGCGCATCAAGCGTTCCGGCTCCGGAGCCGGGCCGCCGCGCGAGGCGCTCACCACCGCCGACAGGCGCCCGCGTAGGGCGTGCAGCGCGGCGATGCGCCGCTCGACCTGCTCCAACTGGTCGGCGAGCAGCTCACCAAGGCGCGGCCCGCCCCCTTCGAGCACCGAGCGCACCTCGTCCAGGGACAGCCCCAGATCGCGCAGGGCCAGCGTGCGGTAGAGCAGGCGCACGTCCGCCCCGGTGTAGAGCCGGTGCCCGGAGGCGGTGCGCGCCGAGGGCCGCACCAGGCCGATGGCGTCGTAGTGGTGCAGCGTGCGCACCGTCAGCCCGGTCGACCGGGCCAGCTCGCCCACCTTCCACGTGCGGTCCGCGCCGTCCATGCCCGCTCCGCCTCCTGTCCCGTATCCGCCGGTGCCCGCATCCCGGAGCGCCTCAGGCGCCCCTTCGCGGTGCCGTGGCGACGACGCTAGGTCCTCACGCCGCGTGAGGTTCAAATCTGGACTATTGACAACTGATCCCCGCGAGTGAATGGATTGCGGACGCATCGCAGTGATCCACGGCACATTTTCCGGGTGGTTCGGTGCAGGGGGCGCCGCCCGGGGAGGGAGCGGCATGCACAGACGCTGGACGACGGCCCCCGCGGCGGCCCTGGCAATGGGCCTGGCGGCCACCGGCTGCGGCGGGGGCACAGGCGGCGGGGACGCCGCCCAGGTCGAGGTCTTCTCCTGGTGGACCGGCGGCGGCGAGGAGGCCGGCCTCGACGCCCTCATCGAGATGTTCGAGGAGCAGCACCCCGACACCGAGTTCGTCAACGCCGCCGTGGCCGGGGGTTCGGGCACCAACGCCCAGGCCGTGCTGGAGGGGCGGCTGCAGAGCCAGGACCCGCCCGACTCCTTCCAGGGCCACGCCGGGGCCGAGCTCCAGGACTACATCGAGGCCGGGTACCTCGAACCCCTCGACGACTTCTACGACGAGCACGGCCTGCGCGAGGCCATGCCCGACCAGCTCCTCGAACAGATCAGCTACGACGGCAGCGTCTACTCGGTCCCCGTCAACATCCACCGCTCCAACGTGCTGTGGTACAACCCCTCGGTGCTGGAGGAGGCCGGGATCGAGGAGCCGCCCCAGACCCTGGACGACCTCATCGCCGACCTGGAGGCCGTCGAGGAGGAGACCGGCGCCGTCCCCATGGCCGTGGGCGCCCAGTGGACCGTCGACCACCTGCTGGAGAGCGTCCTGCTCGGCTCCCTGGGCACCGAGGGCTACAACGCCCTGTGGGAGCCCGGCGCCGACTGGGGCACCCCCGAGGTCGCCGACGCACTGGCCGACTTCGAGGCCATCCTGGCCCACACCCAGGAGGAGTCGGCCTCCGAGGACTGGCAGGAGGCCTCCCGGCGCGTCGCCGAGGGCGAGGCCGCCTTCACCGTCATGGGCGACTGGGCCGCCGGGTACTTCGACGAGCTGGGCATGACCGCCGGAGAGGACTACGACTGGGCGCCCTCGCCCGGCACCGAGGGCACCTACCTGTGGCTGTCCGACAGCTTCACCCTGCCGGTGGGCGCGCCCAACCCCGAGGGCGCCACCGCCTGGCTGGAGCTGGCCGCGAGCCGGGAGGGCCAGGACGCGTTCAACCCCCTCAAGGGCTCCATCCCCGCCCGTGAGGACGCCGACCCCGAGATGTACGCCGACAGCCCCTACCTGTCCGAGGCGCTCGGGGAGTGGCAGTCCGGCCCCGAGCTGGCCGGGTCCTTCTGGCACGGGGTGGCCGCCGACAACCGGTGGAAGAACTCCGTCGACACCGCCGTGGGCCTGTACCTGCAGGACGGCGACACCGAAGCGCTCCAGGACGCCCTGGACGAGGCCTCCCAGGCCGCGCAGGACGAATGAGCGCGCGCGTGCCCGGCCGGGCGGGCGCGACCGCCCGGCGCCGCCCGGCGGCCGGGCGCGACCGCGTGCGCGCCTGGCTGCCGGGCCTGCTGCTGATCTCCCCGTCCATCCTGCTCATCGCCGTGTTCGTCTACGGGATGATCGGCTGGAACGCCCGCCTGGCCCTCAGCGACAAGCACAAGCCCATCGACGACGCCTCCTTCGTCGGCCTGGAGAACATGGCCGCGCTGTGGCAGGAGGCCCGGTGGCCCGGCGCGGTGGCCAACGCCGCGGTGTTCACCGTGGTGTTCGTGGGCGGCGCGCTGGTGCTGGGGTGGCTGCTGGGCCTGCTGCTCGAAAAGGGAATCGCCGGCGAATCGGTTTTCAGGACCCTGTTCCTGGCGCCGATGGCGGTGTCGTTCATCGCGACCGGAGTGGTGTGGCGCTGGCTGATGAACCCGGCCCCGGCCGAGCGCGCCACCGGCCTCAACGCCCTGTTCGTCCACCTCGGGCTGGACTTCCTGGTCAACGAGTGGTGGACCGCGCCGAACCTGGGGATGGCGGCGATGGCGCTGCCCGCCGTCTGGCAGCTGTCCGGCTACATCATGGCGCTGTACCTGGCCGGGTTCCGCGGGGTGCCCGAGGAGCTGCGCGAGGCGGCGCGGGTGGACGGCTGCTCGGAGTGGGGCGTGTACCGGCACGTGGTGCTGCCGCAGCTGCGCCCGGTCACCCTGACCGCGGTGATCATCCTGGGGCACATGTCCCTGAAGGTGTTCGACCTGGTCATCGCGATCGCGGGCCAGCAGATCGTGGCCGATGTCCCGGCGGTGTACATGTGGACGACCGTCTTCGAGGTGCGCGACCCGGCCAAGGGGGCGGCGATCGCCGCCTACATGCTGCTGGCGGTGGCCGTGCTCGTGCTGCCCTACCTGGTGTGGACCGTGCGCAAGGAACGGAGCGAGGGCCGATGAGCCGCGCAGGGGGCGGGACGGCGGCCGCCGGGGCCGTGCGCGGTGCGGGCGCGGCGGCCGAGCGGCGGCGAGGCGGATCGGGGCGGGCGCCGGGCGGCGGCCGGGTCGGCCCGGCGGTGCGGTTCACCGTGCTGGTGCTGCTGGCGGCGGTGTTCCTGATGCCGCTGTACGTGCTGGTGGTCACCGGGTTCAAGCCTTTCGCCGAGGCCGGGGCCGACCGGGCCTGGCTGCCGCCGCAGACCTGGAGCCTGGAGGGGTGGTCGGCGGCCTGGGAGGCGCTGGGGGCGGGGCTGTGGAACAGCGTCAGGCTGGTGGTGCCCAGCGCGGCGGCCGCGGCGCTGCTGGGGTCGCTGAACGGGTACGTGCTGTCCAAGTGGCGCTTCCCGGGCGCCGACACCGTGTTCACACTGTTCCTGTTCGGGATGTTCATCCCCTACCAGGCGGTGATGATCCCGCTGCAGCAGATGCTGGTGGGGGCCGGGCTGATGGGCGGGCTGTTCCCGCTGATCCTGGCGCACACCGTCTACGGCATCCCGATCTGCACGCTGATCTTCCGCAACTACTACTCCTCGCTGCCCCAGACCCTGATCGAGGCGGCGCGGGTGGACGGCGCCGGGCTGCTGCGGACCTACGCCCACGTGGTGCTGCCGGTGTCGGCACCGGCGTTCGCGGTGGCGCTGATCTGGCAGGTCACCTCGGCGTGGAACGACTTCCTGTTCGCGGTGTTCCTGACGGGCCCGGGGAGCTGGCCGGTGACGGTGCAGCTGAACAACGTGGCCGGATCGATGGTGGTGCCCTACAACCAGCAGATGGCCGCCGCGGTTCTGGCGTCGCTGCCGACGCTGGTGATCTACCTGGTGCTGGGCCGCTACTTCATGCGCGGTCTGATGGCCGGGGCGCTGAAGGGGTGAGGGCCCCGGCGCCGGGGCCGCCGCTCACCGCTCCAGCAAGGCGCAGTCGCCGCACTTGCCGCACCCGGGGATGCGGTAGTACAGGCAGCAGGTCCGGCGGACGAAGGAGTCGGCCATCGTTCCCCCGGGTCCGGGCCCGCCCAGGCCGTGCAGGGGCGGTCGGCCCATCAGCGCTTCCCCGAGCCCGACGGCCGGACCGGCCAGTGCGGGGCGGGCGGCGGCCAGGGCGGCCACCGTGCCCGCCAGGGAGGATGCGGCGTTGCCCCATAGCAGCCGCGGCGCCACCTTGACCCGGCCGCGCACGGCCTCCAGCAGCGGGGCGAGCATGCCCTCCAGCGCGGCTCCGGCCAGGGCTTCGGCCTCGTCCCCGGGGGCGACCCGCGCCCCGGGCTCCCCTGTGCGCGCCAGGGCCAGGGTGGGGCCGTCGGCGTGCCAGCCGAGGGCCCGCCGGTCGGGGAGCACGCCGCCGATGAGCACCGCGGCCACGGCGGGTGAGAGCAGCCGCGAGGCGATGCCCTGGAAGAAGATCGAGGCGGCCACGCGCGGTTCGACGTCGCCGAGCGGGCGCCCGGCACGCGAGGCCAGGCGTTCGCGGACCGCGTCGATGCGGGCGGACAGGAACGCGCCGTCGGCCCAGAGGTCCTCCATGGGCCGCACACGCCCGGCGGGGGAGCGCTCGACCGCGAAGAAGGCGTTGATCCGGGCAGCCTCGTCCAGCACACGGTCCAGCCCCGACCGTCCGGCGGCCACGGCCATCGATCGCCCTCCCGTCGTCGCTACCCCGGGCGCCCCGCCCGGCAAGGCCAGCCTAGATCGAAGGCCTGGCGGCGCCCCGACTCTCCCCCGTGCCTTGCGGCGGCGCCGCCGGTTCGAGCAGGGCCGGGCACCGATGAGTATGCACGGCTCTCCGAGGCCTACCGGTGGCGCCCCTGCGGCCGGTGGGGCACCGCAGAGCCGACACGGGAGGCACCATGCTCATCATCGCCGGACACATCACCGTGGACCCCGAAGACAGGGAGGACTACCTGCGGGGTTGCACCGACGTCGTGGAGCAGGCGCGCAAGGCCGTTGCGCGCCTGTTCCGTTGCGGTTCGGTGAAGTGCCGGGGACGCCGTGTCCGGCCGCCGTACCGTGTTCGGCGGTCGTTGCCCCCATCCGGAGAGGGCTGCCGGTGACCTCGATCGAGCGCACGGCCTACCCGCGGTTCAAGAAGTTGACCTCAGCGCGGATGCTGCACGTGTCCTTCCCCCCAACCCCGACGAGACCACGTGGGCGACCAAGCTGACCAGCACCCCCGGGGCGCTGTTCGCGGTGGTGCTCGCGCTGAAGTGCCATCAGCGGCACGGGTCTGGGGGTAGGCGCGGT
This sequence comes from Nocardiopsis chromatogenes YIM 90109, assembly GCF_000341185.1. Classification (GTDB taxonomy): domain Bacteria; phylum Actinomycetota; class Actinomycetes; order Streptosporangiales; family Streptosporangiaceae; genus Nocardiopsis_A; species Nocardiopsis_A chromatogenes. Next base: position 39,005 of record NZ_ANBH01000137.1, on the reverse strand, counting down.
GGTTGTGCGCCTGGGCGCGGAACCGGTCCAGGAAGTCGGCGCTGGCCAGGGCCAGGGTGAGCGCGCCGGGCCGGGGGAGGGGGTGGACGGTCGCGGCTCTTCCCAGACATGTGGCAGAGAACGTTACGGAGCCGCCCTCGAGCCCGGAGGCCGCGGCCCAGGCCGCTCGGGGCACGAGTCAGCCTGTGTGACAGAAAATATGTCATTCCCTGTCACACAGAGCGGTGCGACTCCTCCAGGTGGTTTGCGATCCGAGCAAGAGAAGCTGAGCGCAGATCCCAGAGTTCCTCCAGCGGAACCTCGAACTGCTCCTTGGCTGCTCGCGTAAGTTGCATGTATTGGATGGAGTCCAGCCCGAGAGACAACGGGGACTCCGTCGGGTCAACCTGCTGCGGGGCTTCATGAAGTAGATCTGCGGTCATGCCGACCAACCAGGACAAGGTCGCACCATCAGCAGCTTCGATGGCAGTTCGCTCTGCTCTGTTGACCTGGTCCTCGACTGTTGCCGGGGGTGGTGCTGTCGCAAGACGAGCGGCATGCGCGAACTGCTCCATCGCACCGCGCAGTTGCAACTGTTGGCGTGCGCATGAGCGCAAGTATTCGGAGCCGGTGGCGCCGACGGCGATCTCGTCATGAGCGGCAGCCAGACTGGCGAAGAACATCGCCACGCCGCTCTCCACGTGATGGCGAGCTTCCAGCACTTCAGGGGGCCCCTTGAGAGCGACCGTCGCCCCAGCATGGTGGACGGCGCGGACGTGTGATCGGGCCTGTTCAAGCTGCTGCCCGATACGCGGATGGCTGGGCTGCGACCGCAGGAGGCGCAGTAGGTCGCCCAACTCATCACGGCTCTGTGCTGCAGTTGCGAGGAACGTCGCGTGTGCTTCTTCCTGTTGTTCCCGTTGTCGCTGTTCGTGCTGAACGAGAGCCTGGGCTCGAGTCTGGCGATGCGCTGACCAACTGGTCAGAACAGCCGTAATCGTTGTGCCGATTAAAGCGAGAAGGGCCCCTAGCAAGGCCGCGACACCTGGATCCATAGCCGCATCTTCGAGGGTCGACGGAGAGGCGTAAAGCTATCCACGTGCTTCCGCACCCCGCCCTCAACGCCCTGACCGGCTCTTTCGGTCCGCTGCGGAGCTGGTCCGATCGCCTGTGAACCCCGGATACATCCGCGGGTGGAGGACCTCGATGCGGCGGATCCGGGCCATGGTCGCGGCCGACAGCCCGTCGATCGTGTCGTGTTCGCCACTTCGTGCCCGGCGGCGCAGTTCCATGCGGACGCGCTCCTCGGCACGGACTCGTCCCGGCCGCCTACGCGGCATCGGCCTTTCGGTCGGTGTCCATGGCCGCATCCTGGCAGAGCACGGCGTCCGCGGCCAGGGCCGAAGGCGCCGACAGGGCGGCCGGGGCCGCCGCAACGCATGACGTCCACGGCCCGAAACAGCGAGTTCAGCCCACCTGTGGTAAAAGTTGGGCATGCCGAACATTCGCGGTCGATCCTCCTCACTCCGCCTGTGGGGAGCGGTCTCGCTCACCGCCGCCCTGCTCGGCGGCGCCGCCTGCGCGGCACCCGCCGACGGCGGCGACGACCGCCCCAAGGTCCTGACCACCTTCACCGTCATCGCCGACATGGTCCGCAACGTCGCCGGCGACCACGTGCAGGTGGAGTCCATCACCCGCCCCGGCGCCGAGATCCACGGCTACCAGCCCACCCCCGACGACCTCGTCCGCGCCCAGGACGCCGCCCTCGTCCTCGACAACGGCCTGGGCCTGGAGGGCTGGTTCGCCCAGTTCACCGACCGCATCGACGCCCCCACCGCCACCCTCACCGAGGGCGTGGAGACCATCCCCATCGCCGCGGGCGAGTACGAGGGCCGCGCCAACCCCCACGCCTGGATGTCGCCCGACAACGCCGCCGTGTACATCGCCAACATCCGCGACGCCCTCACCGAGCTCGACCCCGACCACGCCGACGACTACGCCGCCAACGCCCGCGCCTACACCGACCGCGTCTCCGAGGTCGGCGACTACCTGCGGACCGAGCTGCAGGGCCTGCCCGTCGGCTCCCGCGCCCTGGTCACCTGCGAGGGCGCCTTCTCCTACCTGGCCCGCGACACCGGCCTCGACGAGAAGTACCTGTGGGCCGTCAACGCCGACTCCCAGGGCACCCCGCGGCAGATCGCCTCGGCCGTGGAGTTCGTCCGCGACAACGAGGTCCCCGCCGTCTTCTGCGAGACCACCGTCAACGACAAGGCCCAGCGCCAGGTCGCCGAGGAGAGCGGCGCCCGCTTCGCCGGACAGCTCTACGTCGACTCGCTCTCGGGCCCCGACGGCCCCGTGCCCACCTACCTGGACCTGCTCGGCCACGACGCGCAGACCATCGTCGAGGGCCTGACCGGCGAGCCCGCCGACCCGCCGCCCTCCCGCCCCGACGGCACCCGGCAGGACGAACGAGAGGAAGGGGGCGACACCCCGTGACCGCACCCGCCCGCGCCCCCGAGGCCGCCGCCGTGGCCGCCCCGGCCATCGACGCCCGCGGCCTGACCGTCCGCTACGGCGACGTGCTCGCCCTGGACGGCGCCGACCTGACCCTGGACCCGGGCACCGTGTGCGCCCTGCTGGGCGCCAACGGCTCGGGCAAGTCCACCCTCTTCTCCGCCCTCATCGGCCTGGTCCCGCTGGCCGCCGGGCAGGTGCGCCTGCACGGCCGCACCCCCGACCGGGCCCGCAAGCAGGGGCTGGTCGCCTACGTCCCGCAGAGCGAGCGCATCGACCAGGCCTTCCCCGTGCGGGTGGCCGACGTCGTCATGATGGGCCGCTACGGGCACATGGGCCCCACCCGCCGCCCCCGCCGCGCCGACCGCGACGCCGTGGACGCCGCCCTGGAGCGCACCGGCCTGACCGGCCTGGCCCACCGCCAGATCGGCGCCCTGTCCGGAGGCCAGCGCAAACGCGCCTTCGTGGCCCGCGGCATCGCCCAGGGCGCCGACGTGTTCCTGCTCGACGAGCCCTTCGCCGGCGTCGACAAGGGCTCGGAGGCCACCATCACCGGGGTGCTGGGCGCCATGCGCGCCGAGGGCCGCACCCTGCTGGTGTCCACCCACGACCTGGCCGGGGTGGGCGGCTTCTGCGACCGGGCGGTGCTGCTGCAGCGCCGCGTCCTGGCCGACGGGCCGCCCGAGCAGGTCCTCACACCCGAGCGCCTGGCCCGCGCCTTCGGCCTCGGCGCCGCAGGGCCCGGCGGACCCGACCGGCCCGCCGGGGACGACCGGGAGGAGGAGTCGCCGTGGACGCGCTGAACGCGCTGGTCCAGTGGTTCACCGTGCCGCTGCAGTTCGACTTCATGTGGCGCGCCATGCTGGTCAGCGTGGTCGCCGGGGCGGTGTGCGCCGTGCTGTCGTGCTGGATGACGCTGATCGGCTGGTCGCTGCTGGGAGATGCGGTTTCGCACGCCGTGCTGCCCGGCGTCGTGCTGTCCTACATGCTGGGGCTGCCCTTCGCCGTGGGGGCGCTGGTCTTCGGCGCCGGGTCGGTCGCCCTGATCGGCGTGGTCAACCGGACCTCCCGGGTCAAGGAGGACGCCGTCATCGGGGTGGTCTTCACCGCCCTGTTCGCGGTGGGGGTGCTGCTGGTGTCCAAGATCCCCAGCCAGACCGACCTGATGCACATCCTGTTCGGCAACGTGCTGGGCGTCTCCGACGGCGACATCGTCCAAGTGCTGGCGGCCGGGGCGGCGGTGCTGGCGGTGGTCCTGGCCAAGCACCGCGACCTGACCCTGTACGCCTTCGACCGGGTGCACGCCCACGCCATCGGCCTCAGCCCGCGCCGCCTGGAGGCGCTGCTGCTGGGCCTGCTGGCGGTGACCGTGGTGGTCGCCCTGCAGGCGGTGGGCATCATCCTGGTGGTGGCCATGGTCATCGTCCCCGGCGCCACCGCCTACCTGCTCACCGACCGGTTCGAGCGGATGCTGGTGATCGCGGTGGCCGTGTCGGTGACCGCCTCGGTGCTGGGCACCTACCTGAGCTTCCACCTGGACGCGGCCACCGGCGGCGCGGTGGTGGCGGTGCAGGCCTGCGCCTTCGCCCTGGCCTACCTGTTCGCCCCGCGCCACGGGGTGGCCGCCGGAGCGCTGCGCAGGGCCGGGCAGGCCCGCGCCGCCAGGGCCGGCCGGGCCGGCCGCGACCCGGCCGCCGCCCCCTGACCCCCGGGCGGCCCGGGGACGGCGGCCCCGGGCCCGCAGCCGCACCCCGGCGCCCCGGCGCCCTCAGTGGGCGAAGAAGTCCCGCAGCGCCGGCGCCAGCACCTCGGGGTCCACGTCGTGGGTCTGCCCGTCCAGGGTGACCCGCCGCACGTCGCGCAGCACCGCCGCCAGGGCGTCGGCGGCGTCGGCGAAGGTGTGCTCGCTCTTGCCGCCGTCGGCCACCAGCACCGGCGCCGTCACCGACGCCCACCGGTGCGGCGGCAGCGGAACCCCGGACATGGTGCCGCCCATCACCGCCGCGTCGTAGGCCAGGGTGTGCGCCACCTGCTCCATCCGCGCGAACGAGGGGTCCTCGCGCATGCCCCCGAGCAGCTCGGCGGGCAGGCCCACCGCGGCGGTCATGAAGTACTCCACCGCCTCGGCCCGCCGCCCCCCGGCGGCCAGCGCCCCCACCCGCACCGCGTAGTCCGGCGGCAGCGGCGGGCGGGAGCCGTCCACGATGAACGGCGGCTCGTACAGCGCCAGCGCCTCCACCGCCAGCCCGTGCGCGGCCGCGTCCAGCGCCAGCACCGCCCCCGAGGACATGCCGAACAGGTGGGCCCGCCCGCCCGCGGCGCGGATCAGCGCCTCGATGTCCTCGATCTCGCGCTCGACCGCGTAGGGGCCGCTGTCGCCGCTGTCGCCGCGGCCCCGCCGGTCGTAGGTGTGCACGGTGAAGGCGTCTTGCAACAGGTCGGCCAGGGCGGCCCCGTGGGGATTGAACGCCCGGTGCCCCAGGGCGCCGTCGACCAGGATCAGCGCCGGGCCCGATCCGCGCCGGTCGTAGGCGATGCGGGTGCCGTCGCGTGAGGTGGCCACGTCCATCGGTGTTCTCCTGTCGGTGCTCGTATCGGGAGGGGGGAGGGGGCGGCCTCTGCGGCGCCCCCGGGGGGGCTGCGGGGGTCTAGGAGGCCCCGGCCTTCCCGGCGTCCTCGGCGTCGGCGGCCAGGAACTCGGCGACCATGGGGGCCAGGTACTCCTCGCGCTCCATGGCGCCGATGTGGGTCGTGCCGGGCAGCACCGCCAGGCGCGCCGAGGGCAGCCCGGTCAGGTCGCCGGGGACGCCCCCACCCAGCAGGCGGAACATGGCGGCGGCGTGCTCGGGGCGCACGATGTCGGAGTCGCCCAGGGCCAGCAGCGTCGGCGCGGCCACCGAGGACACCTGCTCGGGCGTCCACTCGGGGGTGTTGCCGGGGGCGTCCATGTCCTTGACGCGCTCGACCAGCCCGGACCAGCCCTCCGGGTCGGGGGCCACGGCCACGTACTCCTCATGGAAGGGGGTGCCCTCCAGGTCCTGCGGCGTCAGCTCGCCGATGCCCGCGGCCACCTCGGGGTACATGCCCTCGGCGCGGAAGGACATCGACACCAGCACCAGGCGGTGCACCAGGTGGGGCCGGGTGAGCGCGAGCTGGAAGGCCACGGCCGCACCCAAGCTGTAGCCGAGCACGTCCACCTCGCCCAGCTCCAGGCCCTCCACCAGTGCGGCGATGTCCTCGGCCAGGTGCTCGACCCGCAGGGGCCGGTCGATGTCGGGGGTGCGCCCGTGCGCCTGCATCTCCACAGCGACCACGCGGCGCTCCCGGGCCAGCTCGGGCAGGAGCGCGCCGAAGCAGGACCCGATGCCCACCAGGGCGCCGTGCAGCAGCACCAGCGGCTCGCCCTGCCCGTGGACCTCGTAGTACATGTCCACGCCGTTGGCGGTGATGCGGCCGCCGGGGGCGGCGGTGGCGGGGGTCGCGTCCATGGCCCTGGGTCCTTTCGGTGAGCGGGCGCCCCGGCCGGGCGCCGTTCTCACCCCTTCAGACCCGGCCCGCGCGCCGAACTCATCGGCGCCGCGGGGCCGGATCTCCGGCGGCCGGTAGTGTGGCGCGGGTGATCGAGACCGTCCGCCGCCGCCTGCGCCGCCGCCACCTGCTGTACCGCTGGACCCCGGTGGCCGAAGGGGACTCCGGCGACCGGGTGTGGCGCCTGACGGGCCGCGGCCGCGCGGCGCTGTACGTCAAGATCGGCATGGACCCCGCGGCGCTGCGCGCCGAGGCCGAGCGCGCCCGGTGGCTGATCGGTGCGGGCGTGGCCGCCCCCGACCCCTTGGAGTCCGGCGAGGACGGCGGCACGGGGTGGCTGGTCTCGGCGCAGGTGCCCGGACGCCCGGCGTCGGGGGACTGGCCCGCGCACCTGCGCGCCCCGGTGGTGGCGGCCGTGGCCCGCCTGGCGCGGCGGCTGCACGACCTGCCGACGGGGGAGTGCCCGTTCCCGCGCGGGCTGGAGAGCGCCCTGGCCCAGGCGCGCGAGAACGTGCGCGCGGGCCGGGTGGACGCCGACGACTTCGACGAGGAGCGGCGGGGGATGAGCGCGCGGGAGGCGCTGGCCGAGCTGGAGCGGTCGGTGCCCGACGAGCCCGAGGAGGACCGCGTGGTCTGCCACGGGGACCTGACCCTGGACAACGTGCTGGTGGACCCGGCGACGCTGGAGTGGACGGGCGTGGTCGACCCCGGCCGCCTGGGCGTGGCCGACCGCCACCTGGATGTGGCGCTGGCCCTGCGCGAACTGGAGGACGGCCGGTCCTGGGGCCCCGGCTTCGCCCGCGCGTTCGCCCACCACTACGGCGACGACCGCATCGACCCCGGCCGCCTGGCGTTCTACCGCCTGCTGGACGAGTTCTTCTAGACGCCCCGCCGGGGCGCGGCCGCCGACGCGAGGGCGGCCGCACTGCGTCACCGCCCGCGGGGTGCGTGCGCCTGCGCGCGTATGCCGTCGAGGAGGTAGGCGGTCCGGCGGTCGTAGTCCTCCCGCCGGGGGCGGGCCCCGTGCTTGAGGGCGAGCGCGTTGTCGTGGAGCAGCGCGTGCAGGTCCTCGGCGGTCAGCTCGGGGCGCAGCGCGCCGGCGGAGTGGCCCTGCGCGACGAGTTCCTCGTTCATCCGGCCGCCGACCCGGCAGATCTCCATGAGGCCGCGGGAGTCGGGGTAGGCCTGCAGCATGGTGTCGACGAACGCGGGCTGGCGGTACTGCAGGTCCCGGACCGCGGTGACGTAGTAGGCCACCCGCTCCCATGCGCCGCCGAGGGAGCGGGCGCGGCCGATGACGGCGTGCACCTCGGCGGCCACGACCTCTTCGATGACGGCTTCGATGAGGCCGATCCGGCCGCCGAAGCGGTTGAAGACCGTGCCCTTGCTCACGCCGGCCGCCTCGGCGACCTCCTCCAGCGGCACCGAGAGGCCGCGGCCCTGGAAGGCCCCGATCGCCGCACGGCGGATCTGCTCGGTGTTGCGCCTGGCGTCGGCGCGCAGCCCGGATCCGGAAGGTGCCGCATCGGCCATCGTCCGCACCGTCCCCCGTCTCGCCGCCCCGGAAATTTGACTCGCCCGGTCAGCTTACCTACGGTGACCCGCGAAAGATAAGTTGACCATGTCGGTCAACTTGTGTGGGCCCCGCGCCGCCAGGCCGGATGCGGGGGTAGGGGGAAGGGCCACGAGCATGATCGTCGTCACCGGCGCCACCGGCGGACTGGGCGCAGCCACCGTCGAACACCTCCTCGCGCGCGTGCCCGGCGACCGGATCGGCGTCAGCGTCCGCGATCCCGCCAAGGCGCGGCACCTCGCCGACCGCGGCGTCCGCGTGTGGCAGGCCTCCTACGAGGACCCGGCCGCGCTGCGCGCATCGTTCGCCGGCGCCGAACAGGTGCTCCTGGTCTCGGGCAACGACCCCTCGGCCGACCTGGTCGCCCTGCACCGCAACGCCGTCGAGGCGGCCGTCGCGGCCGGTGCGGGCCGGATCCTCTACACGAGCCAGCACGGCGCCGCCCCCGGCAACCCGTACACGCCGACGGGGATCCACATCGCCACCGAGGCGGTCCTCTCCGCGTCCCCGGTCGCCTGGACGGCGCTGCGCAACGGGGCCTACGGCCCGCTCGACCAGGTGCTCGGCCCCTGGCAGGAGACCGGGCGGATCGCCCAGCCCGCGGACGGCCCCGTCCCCTACACCGACCGCGACGAGGTCGCCGAGGCCACGGCGGCCCTCCTCGCAGGCGAGCGCTCCTTCGACGGCCCCGTCGACCTGACCGCGCCGAGGGCCCTCACCTTCGACGACCTCGCCGCGACCGCCTCCCAGCTCACCGGCCGCACGATCACCCGCGTCGTCGTCGACGACGAACAGTGGGTCGCCGACCAGGCCGCACAGGGCCTCCCGGAACAGGCCGCCCGGCTCGTGCTCGCCTTCCACCGGGCCGCCCGGGCCGGATACTTCGCGAAGACCACCCCGCTGATGGCCGAACTCCTCGGCCGCGAACCCGCCGGTGCGGCAGCGCGCCTCGCGCAGGACATCACCACCTGAACACCTGCGGAGGCACTTCGGGTAACGGCCATCATCCCCGGTCCCGGCCCTGGCCCCTGGAGACGGCAGCCATGGATGCACTGCGATGGCTCGGGTGATTCAGCCGCTGTCGAGGTCGTGCGCGATACGAAGGAGCGTCTTCACGGCGTCGAGCTCGTACCGGGAGATCGACCCGAGCAGTTCCCCCTCCTCCAAAAGCCTGCGGTGGACGGGCTCCATGTCCAACACCAGGACCACTCCGCGGACGGGCTCACTGATGCGGGCGGCGAAAAAGGTCTCCTTCTCGCCGAGACCATCCACGACGGGGATGACCGGTATGAAGGGGTAGGACTCGTATTTCAGGGCGCCGCCACCGAGGACGACGACCTCGTTACGGCGCCGTCGATTGATCCGATAGGCGTCCCCTTCATGCACTGAGCCGGCGGTCCTCTCGTTCCTCGGCCTCTCGGCGGGCCCCGTACTCGGCCAGCACGTCCGCAGTGTCGGCCGCCATCTGCTCGATCATGGCTTTGCAGATGTAGGAGGACACGCTGACTCCCTGCTCAGCGGCCACAATCTTCACCTTGTCGGCAATGACCTGGGGAACGGTGATCGTCACTCTCGCAGAAGCCATGAACGCAGCGTACATCGGTATGCATCTCGATGCATACCACTCGGCGATCATCAATCGGGAAGTCAGGCGGCCGCACCGAAAACCGGTTGCCGCCGCCGGGCGCCCTCGCGAGGCTCTGCGGCCATGGACCTTCGCGCCGAACCCATCGCCACCGCGCGGCTGCTGCTGGAGCCGCTGCGCACCGACCACGCCGAGCCCATGGCCGCCGTCCTGGCCGACCCCGCCCTCTACACCCGCATCGGCGGCGCCCCGCCCACCCCGGCCGACCTGCGCCGCCGCTACAGGGCCATGCTCGCCGGGCCGCCCGACCCGAACGAGGCCTGGCTGAATTGGATCATCTCCGCCCCCGAACCCGCGGGCACGGTCCAGGCCACCGTGCACACCACCCCCGACACGGCCGCACCCGCCGCCGACCCGCCCTCGGCCGCCCTGGCCTGGGTGGTGGGCACCCCCTGGCAGGGCCGCGGCCTGGCCTCCGAGGCCGCCCGCGCCATGGCCGCCTGGCTGGCCCGCAACGGCGTGAGATACCTCACCGCCGCCATCGCCCCCGGCCACCTCGACTCCGAGCGCGTGGCGCGCTCCTGCGGCATGGCCCCCACCGCAGAACACCAGCAGCAAGAGCGGATCTGGCGCCGCACCGCACCCGCCGCACGCCCCCGCTGGTGAGGGTGGGCCCCCGGTCCTCACCAGCGGGGGCGTGCGGCGGTGAGGTCACTGTTTCGCCTGCGTTACGACATGACATTTCCCGGCAACGGCGGCTTCCTAGCGTCAACGGCGAATCCGACGATTTTCCGAGACCGACCGGAAGGCAGCGCCGTGACGAGCCGAGACACCGCGCACCGCCCCGGCGGGCGCTGGATCGCCCGCTGGGACCCCGAGGACCGCGATTTCTGGGAGGCCGACGGGCGCCGCATCGCCCGCCGCAACCTGTGGGCCTCGGTCTTCGCCGAGCACCTGGGCTTTTGCGTATGGAGCCTGTGGTCGGTGCTGACCCTGTTCATGGTCCCCGAGACCGGATTCGACTTCACCCCCGCCCAGAAGTTCCTGCTGGTGTCCCTGGTCTCCCTGGTGGGAGCCGTGCTGCGGGTGCCCTACACCCTGGCCGTGCCGATGCTGGGCGGGCGCAACTGGACCGTCATCTCGGTGCTGACCCTGCTCGTGCCCACCGGCCTGGCCGTCTACCTCATCCAGAGCCCTGACACCCCCTTCTGGCTCTTCGCGCTGCTGGCCGCCACCGCCGGGGTCGGCGGCGGCAACTTCTCCTCCTCCATGGCCAACATCAACGCCTTCTTCCCCGAGCGGGAGAAGGGCCTGGCCCTGGGCATCAACGCCGGAGGCGGCAACGTCGGTGTGGCCGTGGTCCAGCTGGCCGGGCTGGCCGTCATCGCCGCCGTCGGCGTGGCCGGGGGCTGGCTCCTGGCCGCCCTGTACATCCCCCTGCTGCTGGTGGCCGCCCTGGTCTCGGCCCGCAGGATGGACAACCTCAACACCGCCCGCGCCGACATCGGCGCCCAGGTCGCCGCCGCCAAGGACCGCGACTTCTGGATCATGTCGCTGCTGTACATCGGCACCTTCGGCTCCTTCATCGGCTACTCCTTCGCCTTCGGGCTCCTGCTGCAGAACCAGTTCGGCCGCACCCCCCTGGAGGCCGCCGCGGTCACCTTCATCGGACCGCTCATCGGCTCGCTCATCCGCCCCGTGGGCGGGCTGCTGGCCGACCGCTTCGGCGGCGCCCGCATCACCCTGTGGAACTTCGCCGCAATGGCGGGCGGGACCGGCCTGATCATCGCCGCCTCGGCCTCGGGGTCGCTGGCGGTGTTCACCTCCGCCTTCATCGTGCTGTTCGTGCTCACCGGCATCGGCAACGGCTCCACCTACAAGATGATCCCGGCCATCTACGCCGCCCGCGCGGCCGACCGCGCCTCGTCCGGGGCCGACCGCCGAGGCGCCGAGGAGCACTTCCGCCGCGTCTCCGGAGCGGCCCTGGGCCTGGTCGGCGCGGTGGGCGCGATGGGCGGGGTGGGCATCAACCTCGTCTTCCGCCAGTCCTTCGACGCCACCGGGGGAGCGGTGCCCGCCTACGCCGCCTTCCTGGCCTACTACCTGGTGTGCCTGGCCATCACCTGGGCGGTGTACCTGCGCCGCCCCACCGCGGCGCGCGCCGCGGGCGCCTCCGCCAAGGCCGATGCCGGGGCCGCCGACCAGGAGGTGGCCCGGTGAGCCCCACCCGCACCCCGCCCCCGGACCCGCAGGCCGGTACCGCCACCCACTGCCCCTACTGCGCCCTGCAGTGCGCCATGTACGTCGGGCCTGCCGACGGCGGCGGCTGGGCCACCCGCCCCCGCGACTTCCCGGTCAACCGGGGCGGGCTATGCCGCAAGGGCTGGACCGCGGGCGAGCTGCTCGCCTCCCCCGAGCGCCTCACCTCGCCGCTGATCCGCCGGGGCGGGCGCCTCGTGGAGGCCACCTGGGACCAGGCCCTGGACCTGGTCGCCGACCGCATCACGGCGCTGCAGGCCCAGCACGGCCCCGACGCCGTGGCCGTCTTCGGCTCGGGCGGCCTGACCAACGAGAAGTCCTACCAACTGGGCAAGTTCGCCCGCCTGGCCCTTGGCACCCGCATGATCGACTACAACGGCCGGTTCTGCATGTCCTCGGCCGCCGCGGCCTCCCGCCGCGCCTTCGGCCTGGACCGCGGCCTGCCCTTCCCCGTCACCGACCTGGGCGGGGCCGGGGCCGTCCTGCTGGCCGGGGCCAACCCCGCCGAGACCATGCCCCCGCTGATGGGCCACCTGACGGCGCCGGCCCTGGTCGTGGTCGACCCGCGCCGCACCCCCACCGCCCGCGTCGCCCTCGACGGCGGCGGCCTGCACCTGGCCCCCCGCCCCGGCACCGACACCGCGCTGGCGCTGGGCCTGCTGCACGCCGCCAAGCTGGAGGGCCTGCTCGACACCGGCTACATCGCCGAGCGCACCACCGGCTTCGAGGCCGCCTGGCGCCAGGCCGCCGCCTGGTGGCCCGAGCGGTGCGAACTGGAGACCGGCGTGCCCGCCGAGCAGATCCGGGAGGCCGCCCGCCTGCTCGGCACCGCCGCCCGCGAGCAGGGCGCCTACGTGCTCACCGGCCGCGGCACCGAACAGCACGCCAAGGGCACCGAGTCGGCCTCGGCCTGGATCAACCTGGCCCTGGCCCTGGGGCTGCCCGGCCGCGACGGCTCGGGGTGGGGGTGCCTGACCGGGCAGGGCAACGGCCAGGGCGGCCGCGAGCACGGCCAGAAGGCCGACCAGCTCCCCGGCTACCGGATGATCACCGACGCGGCCGCCCGCGAGCACGTGGCCGCCGTGTGGGGCGTGGACGCCGAGGACATCCCCGGCGCCGGGGTGAGCGCATTCGAGCTGCTGGAGTCCCTGGGCACCGGGGACGGCCCCAAGGCGATGCTGGTGTTCGGCTCCAACCCGGCCGTCTCGGCCCCCCACGCCTCCCTGGTGCGCGACCGGCTGGGCGCCCTGGACCTGCTGGTGGTCGCCGACTTCGTGCTCTCCGAGACCGCCGAGCGCGCCGACGTGGTGCTGCCGGTGGCCCAGTGGGCCGAGGAGGAGGGCACCATGACCAACCTGGAGGGCCGCGTCCTGCGGCGCCGCCGCGCGGTGGACCCCCCGCCCGGGGTCCGCACCGACCTGCAGGTCCTGGCCGACCTGGCCGCCCGGCTCGGCCAGGACCCCGACCGGTTCCCCGCCGACGCCGACACCGTCCTGGCCGAGCTGGGCCGGGCCAGCGCCGGCGGTGCGGCCGACTACTCCGGCGCCGCCCCGGAGCGCATCGAGGCCGGGGAGGAGGTGCACTGGCCCGCGCCGGGGCCCACCTCCTCCACGCCGCGCCTGTTCCTGGACGGCTTCGCCCACCCCGACGGGTGCGCCCGCTTCCACCCGGTGGGCCACACCCCGGCCGACGAGGCCACCGACGCGGAGTTCCCGCTGGTGGCCACCACCGGGCGCACCATGGGCCACTACCAGTCCGGCGCCCAGACCCGGCGCATCGGCGAGCTGGCGCAGGCGGCCCCGGCCGCGTGGGTGGAGGTCCACCCCGACACCGCCGCCGAGCACGGCCTGGCCGCGGGGGAGTGGGCGCTGCTGACCGGCCGCCGCGGCACCATGCGCGCCCGGGTGCGCCTGGAGGCCACGGCCCGCCGCGACACGGTGTTCGTGCCCTTCCACTTCGGAGGCGCCCAGACCGCCAACGACCTGACCAACCCCGCCCTGGACCCGGTCAGCCGGATGCCCGAGTTCAAGGTCGCCGCCGTGCGCGTCGAACCGGCGACCGCCCCCGGCACCGACACGGCCGCCGATGCCGCCGACGACACCGTCGTGGCCGCCCCCGGCTGACCCCGCACAGCACCCCGAGCCCCCCGACCCCGCCCGAAGCCCCCGCACCTGGAGGTTCCACCCGTGACCCGCCGCAGCACCCGCCCCGCCCGCCGCATCGTCGTGGTCGGAAACGGCATGACCGGGGCGCGCTTCGCCGAGGAGGTCGCCCGCCGCGACCCCGACGGGCACCGCGTCCACCTGACCGTCGTGGGGGCCGAACCCGGACCGGCCTACAACCGCGTCCTGCTGCCGGGCCTGCTCGAAGGCGCCTACACCCCCGGCGACATCGCCCTGCCCGAGCCCGAGGGCCCCGGCATCACCCGGCTGCGCGGCACCGCCGCCACCGGCCTGGACCCGGCCTCGCGCACCGTGCACCTGGACACCGGCGAGCGCCTGGACTACGACGACCTGGTGCTGGCCACCGGCGCCCGCGCCGCCCTGCCTCCGCTGCCCGGCCTGACCGCCCCCGACGGCACCCCCGCCGAGGGCGTCACCGCCCTGCGCGACCTGGCCGACCACCGCCGCCTGGAGAACCTGGTGCGCCCCGGCGCCCCGGCCGTCGTCCTGGGCGGGGGCGTGCTGGGCCTGGAGACCGCCCGGGCCCTGGCCGCCTCGGGGGTGCGGGTCACCGTGGTCGAGGCCGCCCCCTGGATCATGCGCCGCCAGATCGACCGGGCCTGCGCGGGCGTGCTCGCCGCCGCCTACGAGGACCTGGGGGTGCGGGTGCACGCCTGGCGGGTGGCCGACCGGTGGGCCCCGGGCACCGGGCTGGTGCTCGACGACGGCACTGTGCTGCCCGGCGACGCCGTCGTGGTCACCGCCGGGGTGCGCCCGGCCGCGGACCTGGCCGAGAAGGCCGGGCTGGCCACCGCCCACGGGGTGCAGGTCGACGACCGGCTGTCCACCAGCGACCCGCGCGTGCACGCCATCGGCGACTGCGCCGCCCACCCCGGCGGCGGCGCGGGGCTGGTGCAGCCCGGCTACGAGCAGGCGCGGGTGCTGGCCGACCTGCTCACCGGCACCGATCCGGCGGCCCGCTACACCGGGGCGCGCCCGGTCACCCGGCTCAAGGCCACCGGCATCGACCTGACCGCCATGGGCGCCACCGACGAGGACAAGGCCGCACACGGCACCGAGTCGGTGGTGGTCAGCGACCCGGCCAAGCGGCGCTACGCCCGCCTCGACGTGGCCGAGGGACGGGTGACCGGGGCGGTGCTGCTGGGCTTTCCCGAGGCCGCGCCGGAGGTGTCGCGCCTGTTCGACCGGGCGGCGGCGGTGCCCGAGGACCGGCTGGCGCTGCTGCAGGGCCTGCCCGCGGCGGCGGGGGAGGACGGCGGCGGGGCCGAGAGCGGGCGCGGCGAGGCGCACGTGTGCCGGTGCAACGCCGTGACCCGCACCGACATCGAGCAGGCGTGGCTGGACGGGGCACGCACCCGCCCGGCGGTCGCCCAGGCCACACGGGCCACCACCGGCTGCGGGGGCTGCACCCGGGACGTGGACGCCATCCTCAAGGCGATGGACAGCACCAAGGGCGCGGCCAAGGTGGGATAGCCGCGCCCCGGGACGTCCGGTACCAGGCCCCACGGCGTCACCCGGCGGGGCCGCCGATGTGCTTGCGCCATGCGGGGTCGTCCGCGATCAGCCAGTGGGGGACGAACGAGACAGGGAAGGGGAAGTCGGTGGTGAACACGTCAGTGCCGTAGACCATCTCCTTCTCAGCGTAGTTCTCCCCATCAAGCCGATATTCGACGATTCCGGGCCGGTCCCGGGTCGGGCTGATCACCCAGTACGCCTCGATGCCGAATTTGGCGTATTCGGCCCACTTCGTATTGAAATCGCGCAGAGCGCTCTCAGGGGAGAGGACTTCCACCGCCAGAAGCGGAGGGCGTGTCTGGTAGGGGCGCTCGTAATCCTTCCAGCGGAAGACCGCCGCATCGGGGATCCGATGGTGCGTCCGCTCAGCATTGAAGTTGATTCCCACTGTGCCGAATACCCGCACATCATCCGGGGCGTTCGTTTGAAGCCACCAACTCAGGCGGTGCTCGACCGTCGAGTGGTCGCCGACAGGCGCGGGCGACACGTCAAGCCGCCCGTCGACCAGCTCGAAGCGCCTGCCGTCGTCGGGCATGTCCGGCAGGTCGTCCACGGTCAGCGGCCGGTCCGGCGGCGTCCACTCGCCAATGCTCATGACACTCATCTTGCCTCCTCGAGTCCATGGCGGCCAGTTTGGCGAACCCGTGTTCGACCCCGCAGCGGAATCCCCGAAGTGTCCGCGATCAGGGCCGGCCGATACCACGGCCGCCCCGGAACACGGCGCCGCGGGGCCGTCCCGCGCCGACCCGCCGCCGGGCACTCAGCGCCTGGTCTCGTACCGGGTCAGCACCACGCCGCCGGGAAACGTCCGGGTCTCCAGCAGGTTCAGGTTCACCCGGTCGTCCAGGGCGGTGAAGAACGGCGTGCCGCCGCCCACCAGGACCGGATGGGTGACGAGCACGTACTCGTCGATCAGCCCGGCCCGCATGGCCGCACCGGCGAGCGTGGCACCACCGATGTCCATGGGGCCGCCGTCCCCGGCCTTGAGCCGGGTGATCTCGGTGACCGCGTCGCCGGTGACCAGACGGGTGTTCCCGTCGACCGTGCCGATCGTCGAGGAGAACACCACCTTCGGCATGTCCCGCCAGCGGCGGGCGAACTCGGCCGCCTCCGGTGCGGCGCCCGGATGCTCGTCGGCGGTCGGCCAGTGGGAGCTCATCGCCTCCCACAGCCTGCGCCCGTACAGCGCCAGGCCCGTGGCCTCCACCCGGTCGGACCACCACTGGAACAGCTCGTCGCTCGGCACGCCCCAGCCGAGGTCGCCGCCGGGCGCGGCGATGTAGCCGTCCAGGCTCAGGTTCATGCCGAAGGTCAGTTTCCGCACGGCGTCAGCCTTCCGTGAGTCGGTGTTCGGAGTCCGCAGTACAGACCGGAACGGCGCGCGAAAGCCATCGGCCGGGCCACAGCCAGGGCCGGCCGACGGTCCATGTCATGTCGCCCACACCCGGCCCCCGTTCACCCGCCCCCGGCCTGCGGTGACAGGACAACGAAACACCCCGGTCACAAACGGCTGACCGCCCAGAAACGCGGCCTGGGTTACCTGGAGGGCGAACCACCCACCCGGTCCGCCACCGACAGGAAGGGGACCCACGAGCCATGGCACGACTCATCGTCATCGGCAACGGCATGGCCGGCCACCGCCTGGTCGACACCCTCACCCGCGCCGACACCGGCCGAGCCTGGCAGGTCACCGTCATCGGCGAGGAGCCCCGCCCCGCCTACGACCGGGTCGCCCTCTCCAGCTACTTCGACGGCGCGAGCGAGGACGACCTGCTGCTGGGCGACCTGTCCGACCGCGCCGACCAGCGCCTGGCCGAGCGCGTCAGGGCCATCGACCGCGAGCGGCGCACCGTCACCACCGACGCCGGGACCACCCTGGGCTACGACGCCCTGGTCCTGGCCACCGGCTCCACCCCCTTCATCCCCCCGGTGCCCGGCGCCGACCTGCCCGGCTGCCACCCCTACCGCACCATCGAGGACCTGGAGGCCATCACCGCCTCGGCCCGGGGCGCCGCCACCGGCGCCGTCATCGGCGGCGGCCTGCTCGGCCTGGAGGCCGCCAACGCCCTGCGCCTGCTCGGACTGGACACCCACGTCGTCGAACTCGCCGGGCACCTGATGCCCGCCCAGGTCGACCAGGGCGCCGGGGCGCTGCTCGCCCGCATGGTCGCCGACCTGGGTGTCACCGCCCACACCGGCACCGCCACCTCCGCCGTGACCGCCGGCCCCGACGGCCGCGCATCCGGCCTGGACCTGGGCGACAAGGTGCTGCCCGCCGACGTCGTCGTCTTCTCCGCGGGCATCCGCCCCCGCGACGACCTGGCCCGCCGGGCCGGGCTGGAGCTGGGCCCGCGCGGCGGCGCCGCCGTCGACGACGCCTGCCGCACCAGCGACCCGCACATCTACGCCGTGGGCGAGTGCGCCAGCCACGACGGCACCGTCTACGGCCTGGTCGCCCCCGCCAACGCCATGGCCGACACCGCCGCCGACCGGCTGCTGGGCGGCACCGCCTCCTTCACCGGCGCCGACACCTCCACCAAGCTCAAGCTCATGGGCGTGGACGTGGCCAGCTTCGGCGACGCCCACGGCCGCTCCGAACCCGGCGCCCTGGACGTGGTCGTCAACGACGCCGCCTCCCGCCGCTACGCCAAGCTCGTCGTCTCCGACGACGCCACCCGCCTGCTGGGCGGGGTCCTGGTCGGCGACGCCTCGGCCTACGGCACCCTGCGCGCCCTGGTCGGGCGCGAGCTGCCCGGCGACCCCCTGGAGCTGATCTCCCCGGCGTCCTCCGGCGCCGGGGCCGGGGCCGCGGCGCTGCCCGAGGACGCCCAGATCTGCTCGTGCAACGCCGTCACCAAGGGCGACATCGGCGCCGCCATCGGCGAGGGCGCCTGCGACGTGCCCGGCCTGAAGAAGGCCACCTGCGCCGGGACCAGCTGCGGCAGCTGCGTGCCCATGCTCAAGACCCTGCTGGCCGACGCCGGCGTCGAGCAGTCCAAGGCCCTGTGCGAGCACTTCGCCCACTCGCGCGCCGACCTGATGGAGATCGTGCGCGCCACCGGCACCACCACCTTCTCCGAGCTCATCGCCCGCCACGGCACCGGCCGCGGCTGCGACGTGTGCAAGCCCGCCGTCGCCTCCATCCTCGCCTCCCTGGGCAACGGGCACATCCTGGCCGGGGAGCAGGCCGGGCTGCAGGACACCAACGACCACTTCCTGGCCAACATGCAGCGCAACGGCACCTACTCGGTGGTGCCGCGCATCCCCGGCGGGGAGATCACCCCCGAACGGCTCATCGTCATCGGCGAGGTCGCCCGCGAGTTCGGCCTCTACACCAAGATCACCGGCGCCCAGCGCATCGACCTGCTGGGGGCGCGCGTCGAACAGCTCCCGGCCGTGTGGGCCCGCCTGGTCGACGCCGGGTTCGAATCCGGCCACGCCTACGGCAAGGCGCTGCGCACCGTCAAGTCCTGCGTGGGCTCGACCTGGTGCCGCTACGGGGTGCAGGACTCGGTCACCATGGCCATCGACCTGGAGCTGCGCTACCGGGGCCTGCGCTCCCCGCACAAGCTCAAGGGGGCGGTCTCGGGGTGCGCCCGCGAATGCGCCGAGGCCCGCGGCAAGGACTTCGGGGTCATCGCCACCGACAAGGGCTGGAACCTCTACGTGGGCGGCAACGGCGGCTTCACCCCGCGCCACGCCGAACTCCTGGCCTCCGACCTGGACTCGGCCACCCTGGTGCGCTACCTGGACCGGTTCCTCATGTACTACATCCGCACCGCCGACCGGCTGCAGCGCACCGCCGCCTGGATCGAGTCCCTGGACGGCGGGCTGGAGCGGCTGCGCGAGGTGGTCGTCGACGACGCCCTGGGCATCGCCGCCGACCTGGAGGCCGACATGGCCGCCCACATCGACGGCTACGCCGACGAGTGGCGCGGGGTGCTGGAGGACCCCGACAAGCTCGCCCGGTTCGTGTCCTTCGCCAACGCCCCCGACACCCCCGACCCGACCATCTCCTTCGACACCGTGCGCGACCAGCCGGTGCCCTCGGCGCCCGTGCCGCTGGGGATGCCCCGCCCCGCGAACGCCGCTCCCGCCGCGACCGCTGTGGAGGCCTGACCATGTCCGTACTGACCACCCAGACCCCGGCCGCCGCCGACGCCTGGACCGCCGTGTGCCCCAGCGCGCTGCTGGCCGCCGAGCGCGGCACGGCCGCGCTGCTGCCCGGAGGCGAGCAGGCCGCCGTGTTCCGCACGGCGGCCGGGGAGCTGTACGCGGTCTCCAACATCGACCCCTTCACCGGGGCCGCCGTCATCGCCCGCGGCATCACCGGCGACCGCGCCGGGGAGCCCACCGTCGCCTCACCGCTGCTCAAGCACGTGTTCAGCCTGCGCACCGGGCTTCCCCTGGACGGGGAAGGGCCGGGGCTGGCCACCTACCCGGTGCGCGAGCGCGACGGACAGGTGGAGGTCGGCACCGCGGACGGCACCGCGGACGGCACGGGCGGAGGCCGCCTGTGACGCCGCCCGCGGCGGCCGCCGAGCAGGACCCCCACGCCCCGCCGCACGACCCGCACCAGGGCCCGGCCCCCGCCCCGCTGGAGGGCTTCACCGTGGGGGTGACCGCCAACCGCCGCGCCGAAGAGCTCGCGGCCATGCTGGCCCGCAAGGGCGCCGAAGTGGTGTGCGCCCCGGCGCTGCGCATCGTGCCGCTCAGCGACGACGAGCGCCTGGCCGACGTGTCGCGCGCCCTGATCGAGCAGCCCGCCGACGCGGTGGTGGCCACCACCGGCATCGGGTTCCGCGGCTGGCTGGAGGCCTGCGAGACCTGGGGGCTGGCCGAGCCGCTGACCGCGGCCCTGCGCTCGTCGCGGCTGCTGGCCCGCGGCCCCAAGGCCAAGGGCGCCATCCGCGCGGCCGGGCTCACCGAGGAGTGGTCGCCGCCCTCGGAGTCCTCGGCCGAGGTCCTGGACCACCTGCTGGAGCGCGGCGTGGCCGGTCTGCGCGTGGCGGTGCAGCTGCACGGCGAGCCGCTGCCCGACTTCTGCGCGGCGCTGCGCATGGCCGGGGCCGAGGTGGTGCAGGTGCCGGTGTACCGGTGGACCGGGCCCGAGGACCCCGCGGCGCTGGACCGGCTCATCGAGGCCGCCGCCGGCGGCGGCCTGGACGCGCTGACCTTCACCAGCGCCCCGGCGGCCGCCGGGCTGCTGCAGCGGGCGCGCGCCACCGGCGCCGACCGGGCGCTGCTGCGGGCGCTGCGCGCGGGGCGGCCGATGGCCATGTGCGTGGGGACGGTGACCGCGGCGCCGCTGGCCGCCGAGGACGTGCCGGTGCACTGGCCCGCGCGCGGGCGCATCGGCGCCCTGGTGCGGCGCCTGGCCGAGGAGCTGCCGCGCACCTGCCCGGAGCTCCCGGTGGCCGGGCGCGTGCTGCGGGTGCGCGGCCGCGCCGCCGAGGTCGACGGGGTCCTGCGGCCCCTCACCCCGGCGCCGATGCGGCTGCTGCGCGAGCTGGCCGACCGGCCGGGCCGGGTGCGCCACCGCTCGGAGCTGCTGGCGGCGCTGGGCCCGGAGGCCGACGCCCACGCGGTGGAGACGGCCGTGGCCCGCCTGCGGGCGGCGCTGGGCGACCCGAGGATGATCCAGACAGTGGTCAAGCGCGGCTACCGCCTGGCCCTGGACGCGCCGCCGTGCGAGTGAGGCGGCGCGCGCGCCAGGGGGCGGGGCCGGCCGGAGGAGGGCGGTCCCGCACCGGAGTGCAATCGGAGCGCACCGGCCCGGGCGGAGGGAAGGGCGCCGGGAACGCGGCGGCAGGCCCCTGGCCCCGGTACCGGCGACGGGCACGGCAGGAGACGAACGGTCCACGGCCTGCGCCCGCCAGGAGCCGANCCCCCGGCGGGTACGGCCAGCCGCAACCGCGGTGACGGCGCACCCGTCCCGCGCCGCTCCGGCGGATCCGGCGGATCCGGCGGGCGCGGGGCCCCTCGACCGCGGTGACCGCGCATCCGTACCCGCCCTACTCCGAGGGACACGATCCGGACACCCCCGCCGACGGGCGGTCGGCGCACCCGGCGACGGCGCCGGGCGCCCCGCCCTGTGCCTGACCCGCCACGGCCCGCCGAACATCCGACGCCTCCCGGGCAATGGGGCCCGGCCCAACCCGACCACGGACCCACGTCCCCGTTCAGGAGGCCCCCATGAGCGCCCCAACCCTGCTGCTGGCCGTCCACGGCACCCGCGACCCCGAGGGGGCGCGCACCGCCCGCCGCCTGGCCGCCGCCACCGCGGCGGCCTCCGGGGCGCGGGTGCGCCTGGCCTTCGCCGACGTGCGCGATCCCGACGTGGGCCAGGTCGCCGCCGCCGTCGACGGGCCGCTGGTGGTGGTCCCGGCCTTCCTGGCCTCCGGCTACCACGTGCGGGTGGACATCCCCGAACAGCTCGCCAGGGCCGGGCGGTCCGAGGCGCCCGTCGCCCCGGCGCTGGGCGCCGACCCGCGCCTGGTGGCGGCCGCGGCGCGGCGCCTGGCCCGGGCCGGGCACCGCAGGGGGGAGCCGGTGGTGCTGGCGGCGGCCGGGTCCTCGGACCCCGGGGCGCTGGCCGAGGTCGAACGCGCGGCCCGCGCACTGTCGGTGCTGGCGGGGGCGCCGGTGGAGCCGGGCTATGCGGCCACGGCCGCGCCGACCGTCGCCGAGGCGGTCCGCGGCCTGCGCGCACGCGGGGCGGGGCGGGTGGCGGTGGCCTCGTGGCTGCTGGCCCCGGGCCTGTTCCAAGAGCGCCTGAGCCGGTCCGGGGCCGACACGGTGGCGGGCCCGCTGTGCCCGGACCCGGCGGTGGCCCGGGTCCTGGCCGACCGGTACGCCACCGCGTGCGCCGAGGCGGGGGAGAGGGCCCTGGTCCCGCAGGCGGGCTGAAGGCCCGCACACACGCCCCGCCCGCCCCGCCGCGGGTTCCGGGTGTCCTGTTCCTGCCGCTTTCGGGCGCCCCGGATATCCGGATTCGGGGGGTGAGAGGGGTTTCGTGGCCGGATGCGGCTATCGGCTGGTGGGCGCCTCTCTAGAGGGCATAGACACAACGTGCCGCGGCAGTGACCACGAGGAGCCCCTCCATGCCCGCCGACGACCGCAACGAGCACGCCCCCTGGCACCGCGACGACCCCCGCTACGACCGCTGCGCCGGAGCCTGGGTCGGCGCCGCGGCCGCCGCGTGCATCGTGGGCGCCCCTCCCGCAATGGCCCAGGAGGCCACCCACCCCGACGGCGACGGCGCCGGGCCCGCCCTGCTGTCCTGGCTCATCGCCACCGCCCTGGAGGGCCTGGCCGACCCCGCCACCGTCCACAAGGCCGTCGACGCCGCCGCCGACCGCGCCTGGGCCCTGGCGCTGCGCTCCACCGCCGCCGAGGGCCGCATCCCCGACCCCGAACCGGTGGTGCCCCCGCACAGCCCCATGGGCGTGGGCTGGCGCGCCGCCGCCCGAGCCCCCGCCCCGCCGCTGGAGCCCGCCCGCGCGGTCTTCCCCTGCTCCCAGCTGGTGGAGGCCATCTGGCGGGCCTATGCCGCGGGGGGCGACGAAGCGGCCATGTACGCAGGGGCCATGGCCGGGGCGCGGTGGGGGGCCTCGGGCATCCCCCTGGAGGCCCAGCGCCGCCTGGCCGACATCGTCGCCCCCCGCTCCCTCATCGAGCGCGCCATCGTCCTGGCCCGCGGCAGCGAACCCGACACCTGGCCCCAGGCCGCCGCCCAGCCCACCGGGGAGGCCCGCTCGGTCAGCACCCCCTTCTGCACCCCCCACCCCCACGACCCCGGGGTGCTGCTGGGCAACATCGCCCACCTGCGCACCGGCCCCGACGTGGACGCGGTCGTCTCGCTCAACCGCATCGGCCCCGCCGACGCCCCCGCCCGCCTGCCCGCCCGCGACCGGGTCGAGGTCTGGCTCGCCGACGCCCAGGGCCCCGGCGTCAACCCCAACCTGCACTTCGTGCTCGACGAGGCCGCCGGCGCCGTCGCGGCCCTGCGCGCCGAGGGCAAGCGGGTACTGCTGCACTGCGCCGCCGGGCAGTCCCGCACCCCGGCCGTGGCCGCCCACTACGCCACCCTGGCCTGCGGCGCCGACGTGGTGCAGGCGCTGCGCCAGAACATCGAGGCCACCGGCGGCCACCTGCACACCCCGGCCCTGGCCCAGGCCGCGGCCGCCCTCAACGGCGTGGACATGCCCGACCCGGCCGCCGCCCTGTTCCCCGAGGGCACGCCCCCGCCCCGCCAGCACCCGCCGCTGTGAGGCCGACCGGCCCGCACACGACGAAAAAGGCGTGTGCGGCCCCCTGCCGGGGGTCCGCACACGCCGCGAGGGGCTCCGCCGGGGACGGGCCCCGGCGCAAGGGGCCCTAGCCGACGACCTGCCACTCCACGTCCACCACGCCCTGGCTGGCGCTGGCGATCGTCTCGAAGGAGGCCGTGGACAGGTCCAGGCACCGCCCGGCCACGTACGGGCCGCGGTCGTTGATGGACACCACCACCGACTTGCCGTTGGCGGGGTTGGTCACCTCCACCTGGGTGCCGAACGGCAGCGACTTGTGCGCCGCCGTCATCGCCGAGGGGTCGAAGGTGCCCCCGCTGGCGGTGGGCTGGGGGTCGCTGTACATCGAGGCCTGGCAGGCGCCGCCCTCGCCGGTGGGCTCCAGCCCCTGGGAGGAGCCGGAGTCCTGCTGGGAGCCGCCGCCGGAGGACTCCTGCTGCGCGGGCTCCTCCTCCTTCTCCTCCTCGGCCTGGGCCGCGGTCGCGCTGGCCGCCCCCTCGGCCTGCGAGGCGGCCTCCTCGCGCTGCTCCTTGGCCTGGTCGCGCTCCTTGTCGACCTGCTCCTGGTCGACCTGGGGCGCCTGCCGCCCCTGGGCGCCCTGCTCGGAGGTCTGGGCCGCCGGGACCTCGGCGGCGCTGCTCAGGTCCTGGGGCTGGGCGCCCCCCACGACAGCGGCGCCGGCGACACCGCCGGCGGCCAGCACCGCGCCCGAGGCGGCGGTGGCCACCAGGGCGCGCTTGCCCTTGAGGCGCTGGAGCACGGAAACGCGGTCGGGCTGATGACTGCCCACGGCTGATCGTCCTTTGAACGGGGACACGAAGATGCGGCTGCGCGGGGCCCGGAACCGCCGGGACCTGGTGCCCGGCGCCTCCCGGAACCGAGGGGCGCGCCGGCGCAGCAGTGCCGCCCGGGATCCAAGGGGCGGCGGGAAAGAGCTGGTCACGTGTGTGCAAAGGGGGTGGGGACCAACGGGGACCGACCCTAACCATCACGGTCGGGTAACGAGAACCGAAAACCCGGGTTTGTGCCACAATTCACTCTCGTCCGCTCCGCCGGGTGAGAACCCCGCCGCCCACCGTCACACCGCCGTGACGCCCGACGCCCCGCACCGTGTCCGCCCCCACCCCCGCGCACCCGCCCCGCGGCGGCCCCGCCCCCCCATCCGCCCCGCCGCGCGTGTGAACAGAGCTCAAACGGCGCACCACCGTGGCACAATTCCCCGCGAAGCAGCAGCCGGGGAGGGAGCGGCCAGGTGTTCCGCAACGAGACCGGATGGGTCATCTCGCCCACCGACCTGGTCGACTCCATGGAGTGCGACCACCGCAGCCGCCTCAAGGCCGCCCTGGCCGCCCACGTCCCCGGCGCACCCGCCCCCGCCGACATCGACCCCCTCGTCGCCCGCCAGGGCCACGAGCACGAACGCGCCGAACTCCAGCGCCTGCGCGAGCTGTTCGGCGAGGCCCTCGTCGCCATCGACGACCCCCGCCCCACCCACGCCGACATGCTCCGCGCCGCCCAGGCCACCCGCAAAGCCATGGACGACGGCGCCCCCGTCCTCTACCAGGCCGCCTTCTACCACCCCCTGCGCCCCGGCGTCGCCTTCCACGGCCGCGCCGACTTCCTCGTCAGCACCGCCGTGGACCCGGCCACCGGCCGCACCCGCCCCGACGAGGGCCCACACACCTACGAGCCCTGGGACACCAAGCTCGCCCGCCACCCCGGCCCCGGCGCCGTCCTGCAGCTGGCCGCCTACGCCGCCTCCGTCACCGAAGCCGGCGCACCCGCCCCCCGGCACATGCACCTGCTCACCGGCGACGGCACCGCCCACACCCACCGCGCCCCCGAGTTCCTGCCGGTCCTGCACCAGGTCCGCACCCGCCTGGCCGACCGCCTCACCGCCCCCGGAGGCGGCCCCCTCGACCCGGCCGCCCTCACCCTGCCCGACCCCCTGTGGGGCCCGCCCCAGCCCGCCTGCGACTCCTGCGGATACGCCGCCCTGTGCGCCGACGGCCGCGCCCGCGCCCGCCACCTGACCCTGGTCGCCGGAATCCGCACCGACCAGACCCGCAAACTCGCCGACACCGGCATCACCACCATCGACGCCCTGGCCGCCGCCGACACCGCCCAGCGCCCGCCCACACTCCCCCCGCACACCTTCGACCGGCTGCGCGCCCAAGCCGCCCTGCAGGTCCGCCAGGACGCCACCCGCACCGACACCGACCCCCGCGGCACCGTCCTGGCCGAAGTCCACTCACCCGAGGGCCTGGCCTCCCTGCCCGCCCCCAGCCCCGGCGACGTCTTCTTCGACATGGAGGGCTACCCCTACTACGAAGGCCCCCAGGGGCGCGGCCTGGAATACCTCTTCGGCGCCGTCGCCCGCGACCTGCCCGCCGACCCCCGCACCCCCGCCGACACCTCCGAGCGCTTCCACGCCTTCTGGGCCCACGACCGCGCCCAGGAGAAACGCGCCTTCGAGGACTTCGTCGACTTCGTGTGCGAACGCATCGACCGCGACCCCGGCGCCCACGTCTACCACTACGCCTCCTACGAGGCCGACCGCCTCAAACTCCTGGCCGCCGCCTTCGGCACCCGCGAGGCCCAGGTCGACGAACTCCTGCGCCACCGCCGACTGGTCGACCTGTACACCGTCGTCAAAAAGAGCCTGCGCGTCTCCCAGCGCTCCTACTCCATCAAGTACCTCGAACCCCTCTACCTGCCCCAGGCCCGCAGCGGCGACGTCACCACCGCCGTCTCCAGCATCGACGCCTACGCCCAATACGCCCGCGCCGCCGCCGACGGCGACACCGGCCGCGCCCGACAGATCCTGTCCGACATCGCCGACTACAACCACGACGACTGCGCCTCCACCGCCCGCCTGCGCGACTGGCTCGAAGACCTGCGCCGCGACAACGGCATCGACACCCGCCCCGCCGCCCAGGGCGAACTGGCCCCCGACGACGCCGACGAGCGCGCCGAGGACAACCGCCGCCGCCGCGAAGAGGCCGAAGCGCGCCTGCGCGCCCTGACCGACCCCCTCCTGGAAGGCGTGGCCGACGACCCCCGCCGCCGCGACCCCGGCCAGGACGCCCGCGCCCTGCTCGCCTCCCTGGCCGGGTACTACCGCCGCGAGGAGAACCCCGCCTGGTGGGACTTCTTCCGCCGCCTCAACGCCCCCATGGAGGAACTGGAGGCCGACAACGACTGCCTGGTCCCCGTGCGCGTGCGCACCGGCGAATGGGCCGAGCCCACCGGCCGCCAGCGCAAGTCCCGCCGCGAGATCCAGGCCCGCGCCGACCCCGCCCGCCCCCACCCCTTCACCACCGGCGACCGCGTCCGCCTGCTCTACCCGGCCACCCCCGGCCGCCCCGCCGACGCCGTCGACGCCCAGGTCACCGCCGCCTCAGCCGACACCCTCACCCTGGAGGAGACCAGCGACCCCCAGCAGACCTACTCCCGCGCCCCCGCCGCCGTCCTGCCCGGCGCCCCCGTGCGCTCGGCCCCCAAGGACGCCGCCCTGTGGTCGCTCACCGAAGGCGTCCTGCCCGACCTGCCCCACCTGCCCGAAGGCCCCGGCCTGGACCTGCTCCAGCGCCGCCCGCCCCGCCTGGCCCACCGCGGCACCCTGCCCGACCCCGCCGACCACGGCGGCGACACCGTGGCCGCCGCCATCGCCGCCGTCGACGCCCTGGACCGCTCCTACCTGGCCGTGCAGGGCCCGCCCGGGGCCGGAAAGACCTACCTGGCCGCCCGCCTCATCGACCACCTCATCGCCTCGGGCCGCACCGTGGGGGTCTGCTCCACCAGCCACAAGGCCGTGGAGAACGTGCTGGCCGCCGCCCTGCACACCGCCCGCGCCCAGGGCCGGGAGCTGCCCTGCGCCAAACGCCCCTCCGGCAAGCCCGACCCCCGGGCCCGCTGGGAGCAGCCCGCCACCGTCAAGGCCCTGGCCGCCTGGCGCGCCGCCAACCCCGGCGCCCACCTGGTCGGCGGCACCGCCTGGAACTTCGCCAACGAGGCCGTCGCCTCCGACCCCTTCGACGTCCTGGTCATCGACGAGGCCGGACAGTTCGCCCTGGCCGACACCCTCGCCGTCTCCGGAGCCGCCCGCAACCTGGTGCTGCTGGGCGACCCCCAGCAGCTCCCGCAGGTCGTCCAGGGCTCCCACGGCGAAGGCGCCGACGCCTCGGCCCTGGAGCACCTGGTCGGCGAGGCCGAGATCATCGACGCCTCGCGCGGCTACTTCCTGGACCAGACCCGCCGCATGCACCCCGCCGTGTGCGCCCCCGTCTCCCGCCTGGCCTACCGCGGCCTGCTGCACGCCCACCCCAGCGCCGCCGAGCGCGCCGTGGCCGGGGTCCGGCCCGGCCTGTACGCCCGCACCGTGGAGCACCAGGGCCGCACCAGCCACAGCCCCGAGGAGGTCGAAGCGGTGGTGCAGGCCGCCGCCCACCTGGTCGGGCGCACCGTGCACGAGCCCGGCGCCAGCACCGAACGGGAACTGACCGGCGAGGACGTGCTGGTGGTGGCCCCCTACAACCTGCAGGTGCGGGCGCTGCGCCGGGCCCTGGCCGAGGCGGGCCTGGAGCAGGTGCGGGTGGGCACCGTGGACCGCTTCCAGGGCCAGGAGGCCCCTGCGGTGATCTGCTCGATGACCGCCTCCAGCGGCGCCGACCTGTCCCGCGGGCTGGACTTCGTGCTCTCGCGCAACCGGCTCAACGTCGCGCTCTCGCGCGCCCAGGTGGTGGCCGTACTGGTCTACTCGCCGCAGCTGGCCCAGGCCGCACCCCGCACGGTGGAGGAGCTGCGGGTGCTCTCGGGCTTCTCGGGCCTGTGCGCCCAGGCGGCCCCCTGGCCGCCCCCGGCCCGGTAGCACCCCCGCCCGGCCGGCCGCGGGGGCGGCGATGCCCGGCTCCGCCCGTCCCGCAGCGGCCAGGGGAGGGGAGCGGGGCCCCGCGCGGGCGGGCCCCGCCTGCCTGCCGGCCCCGCGGACCGGCCCCACCGGAGAACCCTGCCGCGCCACCCGCCGCGCGCACGGCCCGGCGCGGATGCGCGGATGAAAGGGCGGGGGTCCCCCTTCGGCCCCCGCCCGATCCGCGCCCCGGCGCGTCCACCCTCTGGATCGCCGGCGGCCTCCAGCATCGCCCCCGCCGGTTTCGTTCGGCTTCCCGCCCGCTAACACCCCAGCTCGCGCACTGCCCCGCCCGCCGTGTCGCCCCCCGGTGATAGGAACGGCACCCCACCCCCAGCACCGCACCGCCGGGAGGCACCCGTGACGACCGCACTCCTGCTCATCGACGCCCAGCGCAACATGCTCCAGGGCCCCGACCCCGTACCCGCCGCACCCGGCGTCGGACCGGCCCTGGCCGACCTGCTCGCCCGCGCCCGCGCCGCCGGGGCCACGGTCGTCCACATCCAGAACGACGGCGGCCCCGACGAGCCCGACGAACCCCACACCCCCGGCTGGGAGCTGGTGCACCCACCGCTGCCCGGCGAGCCCGTGGTGCGCAAGACCGCCCCCGACGCCTTCGCCGGGACCGCCCTGGCCGACGAACTGGCCCGCGCCGGGGTGCGCACCGCCGTCCTGGCCGGGATGCAGAGCCAGTACTGCGTCGCCGCCACCGCGCGCGGCGCTCTGGGCCAGGGCCTGGACACGGTCCTGGCCTCCGGGGCGCACGCCACCTACGACGAGGACGCCCCGGCCCGCGGCATCTCCGCCGCCGTCGAGGAGGACCTGGCCGCCCGCGGCGTGCGCATCATGCCCGCCGACCGCCTGTTCCGCGCCCCGCAGTCCCGATAGAGGCCAAGGCCGCACACCCCCGCCCGTGCATGGGGCGCGGGGCCCACGTGGCCACCGGCGCAGGCCGCGGCCGCCCCAGGTGTGGTGTCCGGCGAGGCTGGGAACACGCTCGCCGGGTGTTCGGCCGCCGATTCCGGTGGGGCCTGCGATGCGGCCAAGAACGCCGCGGGCGCTTTGCTGACTGGATGGGGCGACAACGCCGCCGTCTTGCGCGACGCCTCCGTGTATCGGGCCCGGGACCGCCCGGTGACGGGGCCTGGCGGGGGCCGACCCGGCCCCGGCCGGGGCCGCGTGCGCGGCGGCGGTGCGGAGCATGTCGACGGCCGGGGCAGGGGCGATCCCCAACGCCTCATCCCGCCGGGACGTTCCCGTCTGGAACCCCCTATGCCACGGCCCGGCGCGTCCAGGCCTGCATGTCCGGGCCGGGCGGGCACCTGCTGGCGGAGGGGCGGACTCGGCCATCGCCCCCTGCTCCCGCCCGATGCGGTCTTCACCGCCGGGTCCGCGATACCCGTGGACGGCGGGCGCGCCGTCCCCGCGCACGACCCCGAGGCCCACGAGACGGGAGAGAAGGTGAGGACGGGCCGCAGACGCGGCCGAAGGAGCGGGTCCCGGGATGGAGGGGGAGTCGACATCCCGGGCACCCACAATGCGCACTCTACGTGACTTCCCAAATACCCATAGGCGTTTCACTGAATCCGAACGCCGCCGCCCGGGCCCCACAGCCCCCGCCCCCCGGGTGACCACGCCGACCGCGCCGAAGGCGGGACGCCCGCACACCCCGTGACACGCGGCAACGCACGCCACCGGCGGCGCACGGGCGACGCCCCGCCGCAGCGAAAGGCCCGCCTACCGCACTCGGGGCCGGTCGGCGCCCGCACCGACCCCTCGTGGGTGACGCCGTCCGGCGGATGTCCTCCCGGCACGTGCGAGGGACCGGCTCGTACGTGCGCTCACTGATGGCGTCCGCTGCAGTGCGTGGTGCCGCGTCTGTCGGCCCGGACCGGGCCCCCGGCCGCCCGCCGAAGGCGGCCGCCGGTCAGGGTTTCGAGGGCGGCCCCGTCCCCTCAGGAGCCGTAGCCAACGGGCCGAACCGGCCGGACGGAAGTCTCACCACTCCAGCGGACGCCGTCCCGGACCGTCGCGGCATCCGTGCCGCCAGGCGGCCCCGCCGGTCGTTGGGCGCGCCGAGCAGTGCGGCTCCCTTCCGGGGCTGGGGCGGCGTCCGCTGCAGTGGTGGGGCCTCTNCCGGGGGGCGGCCGGGAGCCGTAGCCAGCGGGCCGCCGCAGTACGAGGGTGCGCAGCAGCGGCGACCAAGAACGGCGGCGCCCCTTGCGACAGCCCGGTCGGCTGCCCGGAACGCGGGTGGCCGCCGCGCCCGGCTGCGACGGCGACACCGGGCGGTTCCCCAGCCCCACCACCCGGGCGCCGACTCGCCCGCGGTCCGGGCGGCTCGGCCGGTACCCGGCTCTGGGCCCCGGCCGGGTGACGGGCCACGTCCGCCGGGGCGGTGCCACCTCCATCCGCCCGGCCGACGACACCGTCACGCCCTCCGGGCGGACCCGCCTGTGCGCCGGGGCCCTGCCCTCCGGGCCCAGCCTGCCGACGGCCGAAGGCCCCACCACCCCGGCGGACGCCATCGGATGCAGGGGCGCCAGAGCAGGCGCCAGAGCATGGGGGAGAGGCGCCGATGACACGGCCGGGGACCGCATTGCGGGACCAGCGCCTCACCATCCGGGACGGCCCCCTCGGGGTGCACACGGTCGTCGAAATCGGCCCCTCCCCGCACACTCCGCGCACTCGGCGGCGCTGCGGCGGGGACGGCCGCCCGCCCCCGCCGCCTTCGCCGGGCCGAAGGGTCTTCCGGCAGCGGTAGCATGCCTTATCAGCGCCAGGCGGGCCCACCCGAACCCGCCTCCGCCCGCCCCCTCTCGCCCGCCGCACCGCCTGAAAGGCACCCGCGACACCGTGCGTCCCACAGACAACGGCGACCGCCCCCGCCGCCTGCCCGCCGGCACCAACACCCGCCACCCCGCCGGAATCCGCATCGTCGCCGCCGCCCTGGCCGTGGCCGCCCTGGTCCTGGGCCCCCTCGGCTACGCCAACGGCCTATCGGCCGACACCGACTCGGCCTCCGAGTGGTACACCCTGGGCTTCGCCGCCTCGGCCGGACTGCCCCTGCTGGCCGCCGCCATCACCACCGTCGCAGGCGACCGCCGCGCCGCCCTGTGGTGCCTGGCCCTGCTGGCCTGGCCGCCCGTCTTCATCACCGCCCTGCACCTGGCACCCGGCGCCTGAAGGCCCCACAACCGCCTAGGCTGGGCGCCGACCTGCGCACACCCAGGGGCACCGGGGGAGGGGACGTGTCACCCAAGAAGAAGAACAAGAACAAGCACAAGGCGGCCGCCACGCGCACCGCGCCCGGCCCCGCCCCGGCGGGCGGCACCCCGGAGGCCCCCTCGCGCCGCCGCACCCCCGTCCCCCTCGACGAGCCCAAGCCCCGCTGGCCCCTGGCGCTGTGGACCCTGCTCACCCTCGCCTGGCTCGGCGGCACCGCCCTGTTCTTCATCCTCATCCTGGCCGAAGGCCTGGCCATGATGGACGCCCGAACCCCCGCCGACCCCTCCCTGCGCACCACCGCCTGGTACCTGCTCGGCATGCTCACCTGCGCCCTGGCCGTGCCCGCCGCCGGCGCCGCCACCGCCGCCGTGCTGCGCCGCCGCATCGCCGCGGGCATGTTCGCCCTGGCCACCGCGGCCTCGGCCATCGCCCTGTTCACCCTGGCCGGCCCCACCGAGCTCCTCGCCGCCCTGCGCGGAGGCCTCGGCGCCTGACACCCGCCCCGGCGGCGCGCCCGTACGGCGCGCCGCCCCGGATACGCCATCATGGACCACCGTGGGCCCAACGACACCAGACCACCACCGGCACCCCGCCCCGGGCGGCGGCCACGACGGCACCGACCCCGCACACGGCACCGGCGACCCCGGACACGACGAGCACACCGACACCGCCGACGCGCTCCCCGTCCCCGCCGAGGTCCGCGCCCGCCTCCACCACGTCGACCACAGCGTCCTGGTCGACGAGCGCGCCCTGGCCGAGGTCCGCCGCCGCTTCGACGCCGACCAGGCCGGAGCCCTGGCCCGCTACCTCACCTCCGCCCAGTCGCCCAACACCCTGCGCGCCTACCGCACCGACTGGGTCGCCTTCACCGCCTGGTGCCTGGCCGAACACCGCACCAGCCTGCCCGCCGACCCCGTCGACGTCGCCGTCTACCTCGCCGCCGCCGCCGACACCGTCCGCGCCGACGACCCCGCCCGCTGGGCCCTGTCCCCCTCCACCCTGGAGCGCAAGGCCGCCGCCATCGCCGCCGTCCACGGCGCCCACGGCCTGCCCTCACCCACCCGCGCCGAGGTCGTGCGCCTCACCCTGCGCGGCATCCGCCGCCGGCGCCGCACCGCCCCCCGCCGCAAACGCCCCGTCCTCCTGCACACCCTGACCACCCTGCTCGACCACCGCCCCGACCCCGGCCACCCCACCGGCGCCGCCCGCGCCCGCGACACCCTCCTGCTGCTCACCGGATTCGCCGGGGCCCTGCGCCGCAGCGAACTGGCCGCCCTCACCTTCGACGACACCGCCGTGGGCACCGACCCCCGCACCGGCGACCCCCTGCTCGTGCTGCGCCTGCACGCCACCAAGACCGACCAGGAGGCCCGGCACGACCACCAGGTCGCCCTGCCCCGCGGACGCCACCGCCCCACCTGCCCGGTGTGCGCCTTCGCCGACTGGGCCGACCTGCGCACCGCCCTGCGCGACGGCGGAACCGGCGCCCTGCGCACCGCCCTGGACCGGTCCGCCGAGCGCGAACAGGACCCCCGCACCCCCCACCGCTGCCACACCTGGACCGGCACCGACCTGGCCGACGGCACCGCCCGCCCCCTCTTCCCGCCCGTGGACCGGCACGGCCGCATCGGCGACCGCCCCGTCTCCGGACGCGCCGTCGCCGAACTCGTCAAGCGCTACGCCCAGCGCGCCGGACTCGACCCCGACGCCTTCGGCGGCCACTCCCTGCGCGCCGGATTCGCCACCCAGGCGGCCCTGTCCGGCGCCGCCGACCGCGAGATCATGCGCCAGGGCCGCTGGACCAACCCGCGCACCGTCCACACCTACATCCGCACCGCGAATCCGCTGGAAGACAACGCCGTGACCCGCCTCGGGCTGTGATGTGACCGTGTCCGATATGTGCGACCATTTGCGGGTGATCGATGAGTTTCGCGCGGCATTCCAGGAGCTGATCGACGCCTCCGTCGCCTCGGACACCGAACGCTTCCCCGAAGCGGTGCACCGCGTCTACAACCTGGCCCACCACGTCCCCGCCGAAGAGCGGGAACTGGCGCTGGAGGCCCTGGGCACCCTGCTGTCCGGCGGCCACACCGGACCCGGGATCACCGCCGACCTGTGCGTGGTGGCCGGGGCGCTGGTGGAGTCGGGCGCCATACCCGGGGAGACCGGCACCACCGTCGTGCGCCTGCTGCGCACCATGGGCCAGGGCGCCGCCGTCTTCCTGCACGCCTGGAACGCCGCGGGCGCCGGAGAGGTACCCGACCCCGACGAGGTCACCGCCCAGGCCGAGCAGACCGTCGCCGAAGAACTGGGCGAGACCGCCGCCACCGCCACCATCTGCTGGTGGACCATCCGCCGCCACGCCCTGGCCGCGGCCACCATGCTGGCCGACCACCGCGTGCGCGCCGCCGTGCGCGGCGACACCGCCCTGGGCGCCGAACTGATCGCCATCTCCAACCAGCTTCTGGCCCCCCTGGAGGAGTTCGCCGAGATCCGCGCCCTGCTGCGCATGACCGGCGCCACCTCCGCACTGGTCCTGGACCGGGCCTCCGGCCGCGGCTTCCGCGTGTTCTTCGAGGGCATCGGCGACAACTTCCAGCTGCACACCCTGCTCGCCGACGCGCTGGTGGGCGAGCAGGGCCAGGGGCTGGCCGGGCACCGCCCCGACGAGCGCTGGACCGCCGCCTTCCGCGACGCCGAACCCGACCCGGCGGCGGGCCCGGTCAAGAGCTGGTGGAACCTGGTGGCGCTGGACGGCTCGTGGGTGTGGAACGAGGGCGTTCCCGCCGACATCCCCACCCACGACGGCGAGCACGTGCTGGTGCTGGAGGCCCAGCCCTTCCCGCGCACGTGGAACGCACGCAGGCGCCACCCCCAGGTGAACGGGTGGCTGGAGGTCGACGCCGAACTCGGCGCCCAGGAGACCGAGCAGTGGTGGGCCCGCGCCGCCGCGCCCACCGACACCGCCTCGGGCTCCTTCTCGGCCTTCGAGCGCCCGGCCGCCGCCGCGGCCGCGCCGCCGCGCCCCGAGGGTGCGGCGGANNCCCGCCGCGGAGGCGGGCCCGGACGCCGCCGAACCGGCCGCGGCCGAGCACGGCGCCACCGGGCCGGCCGACGAGACCGACCGCGCCCCCGCCGGGGCCGCCGGGGCCGTCGGGGCCGATGCCGAGCCCGAGGAGTCCGGGCCCTGGCCCGCGGCCGAGGTGAGGCTTCCGGGGACCGGCCCCATCGAGTCGGGGCTGGGCCCCTGGCCCGGGTACGGCCAGGACCCGCAGGAGGACCCGGCGGCCACCGGGTGGGACCGGGTCCCCGACCCGGTGCCGGTGCCCTCCTCGGGCCCCGCCGCCGCCCACGGGGACGACGGCGGCGCGGACGGCGCCCGGACCCCGGACGGGGACGCCCCCGAGGCCGACGAGGCCCCCAGCGCCCCGGAGGCGCCGGAAGACGAGGCCGCGCGGGCCCCCGCAGCCCAGGGCGCGGCGACCGAGCAGATCCCAGCGGTGACCGAGGAGATGCTGCGCGCCTACGACGAGGAGCGCGCCGCCCGGGCCGAGGAGGAGGCCGAGCAGGGGCCGCCGGGCAAGCGCATCCTGCCGCCGCTGCCGCCGGGGGTCTCCAAGAAGTCCGGCTGGGGCCCCACCTGGCGCTGAGGGGCCCTTCCCCGCCGCCGCCCGTCGGGGCGGGTCCACACGCCGGGCCGCTCAGGCCTCGTGGCGGCGCCTGGAGCGGGGGGCCTCCCCGTCCTCGTAGTCCTCGTCGTAGAGGCCGTCGAAGTACTCGTCCGGGCTCACGCCGCCCTGCTCCTCGCGCACCCACCGCGAGGGCACCAGCATGGGCGCCACCATCAGCACCGCCAGCGGCAGGTACACCCCCAGCCCCAGCAGTTGCACCGCCCCCTCCTGGCCCGGCGCCCAGGAGGGGACCCGGTCGGCCAGACCGGGCCGCAGCACCGCCACGGCGCTGGCGGCCATCAGGCTCAGCCCGGCGATCCCGGGCAGCATGGGCGTCAGGCGGGGGCCGACCAGCGTCACCGCCACGACCAGGGCCACGGCCCCCAGCCCCGCGACGGTGACGGCGCCCGCGGTATCGGCGAAGGTCCCCCCGGCCCCGTTGAGCGCGGCAAGGCGGGGCTGTGCCCACCCGATGCCGAGCACGACCACGGGGGCGAGGAGGAGGCCGACGAAGAATCCGACGACGTGTCGCACCGAACAGCTCCTCTCGAAGTCGAGCCTGCACCATAGCGACATTTGCCGCCACCTGGGCATCTCGGACACCCGGAGTGACCGGTGCGCCCGCCGCCCGCGCCCCCGCGCGCACCCCCATCGCCCGCCGGGCCGCCGCCGACGGCCCCGGCCCCGCCCCGGGGAAGAACACGCACAGTAGCCGCCCCGCGCGGTGCCCGCCCCGCCCCGCCCGTCGCCCCCACCCCGGGCCACACGTCCCCACTTGAGCAGCCGAAGGTCCCGACCCGGACACCGCACCCCCGCCACCGGCCCAGGCGCCCCGGTAGCCTGCCCCCATGGCCGATGCCCCGCCCCAGGAGTCCGACCCGCCGCCCGGAGCCGACCCCCGGACCGAGGCCGCCTTCTACGAGCGCCTCCCGCGCGTACGCGGCGCCGCCACCGCCCTGCTGCGGGACGAACCCGGCGGCCGCGTCCTGCTCGTCGACCCCGTCTACCGCCCCGCCTGGGGCCTGCCCGGCGGCGTCGTCGAAGAAGGCGAATCCCCCCTGGCCGCCTGCCTGCGCGAATGCGAGGAGGAACTGGGCCTGCACCCGCACCTGCACGCCCTGGTCGCCGTCGACTGGATCCCCCCGCACGCCGCACCCAACCGCCGCCCCGCCCTCATCCACGTCTTCGGCGGCCTGCTCCCGCCCGGCGCCCTGGACCGCCTCCGCCCGGCCCCCGGCGAGATCGCCGCCGCCGAACTCCTCACCCCCGGCCGGGCCGCCCACCGCCTGCCCGCCGACCTGGCCCGCCGCACCGCCCACGCGCTGCACGCCCAGGACACCGGGACCACCGTCTACCTCGAACACGGCCGCCCCGCCCCCTGGCCCCGCCGACCCGCCTCCCGGCCCCGCCGCCCTTAGGGTGGCGGGCGTGAGCGACAACCAGCAGCGGCCCGGCCCGGACCCCGCCGAGGACCCCGACGTGATCGAACTGGCCACCCGCGTGTTCACCTGCGCGCGCACCGGCGACACCGCCGCCCTGTGCGCCTACCTGGACGCGGGCGTGCCGGCGGACCTGACCAACGACAAGGGCGACACCCTGGTGATGCTGGCCGCCTACCACGGCCGCCCCGAAGCGGTGCAGGCCCTGTGCGACAGGGGCGCCGACCCCGGCCGCCTCAACGACCGCGGCCAGTCGCCCCTGGCCGGAGCGGTCTTCAAGGGCGAGGAGCAGGTCGTGCGGATCCTGGTCCGCCACGGCGCCGACCCGGCCGCGGGCACCCCCTCGGCCGTGCAGGCGGCGCGCATGTTCGACAGGCAGGAGTTGCTGGACCTGTTCGACGAGGGCCCGCAGGGCTGAAGGCCCAACAGGGCGCCGCAGGCCGCCCCGGAACCGCGGCAGGGGCCCTCAAAGACGGACAGGGGGCGGCGCCGCGCGCCGCCCCCTGAGAGTTCCGGGCCGCCCACCGGGCCGGCCGCCCCTACTCCGGCGGCCGCTCGCCCGCAGCCCCCCGGCCGCCCTCGCCACCGGCCCCCGACGCCAGGTCGCGCCCGTCGGCCCGGGTGTACAGCGGCTCAGAGCTCACCGGCGTGGCACCCCACCGGCGCCGCGCCTCATAGGCGGCCAGCACCGCCGCGACCGACACCAGCGTCGCAAGCAGGGGAGTGCGCTGGTCCGGCAGCACCGCCATCGCCCCCAGCACCGCCAGCAGCGCCACCAGCACCGCCCACGACACATACGGGAACCCCCACATGCGGAACCGCAGCCGCTCGGGCTCCTCGCGCCGCAGCCGCGCCCCCATCACCAGCTGGGAGGCCACGATCACCAGGAACAGCACCAGCAGGATCGCGCCGATCGAGGCCACCAGGAACCCGAACACCGCATCGCCCCACAGGTAGTTGCCCACCACCGAGGCATACCCCACGCACGTGCCCAGGAGGATCGCCCGCGCCGGCACCCCGCGCCGCGTGACCGACGCCAGCGCCCGCGGGGCGTCCCCCTGCCGGGTCAGCACGTGCAGCATCCGCGAGGAGGTGTACAGCGCCGCGTTCAGCACGCTCAGCACCGCGATGAAGACCACCACCTCCATCACCAGCGGCGCCGCGGGCACCCCCACCGTCTCCATCACCGACACGAAGGGGCTCTTGAGCAGCTCGGCGGTGTCCCAGGGCACCACCGCCACCACCACCAGGATCGAGGCGATGTAGAACAGCGCGATCCGCCACAGCACGTTGGTCGTGGCCCGCGCCACCCCCTGCTCGGGCTCGTCGCTCTCCCCGGCGGCGATCGTCACGATCTCCACACCCCCGAAGGAGAACAGCACGACCACCACGGCGGCCAGCACCGCCGCCCACCCGTTGGGCGCGAAACCGCCGTGCGCCCACAGGTTGGACAGCACCACCCCCTGGCCGCCGGGCCACAGCCCCAGCGCGTACAGCCCGCCCAGCACCAAGAAGCCCACGATCGTGGCCACCTTCACCAGCGAGAACAGCGACTCGGTCTCGCCGAACACCCGCACCGAGATCAGGTTGGCCCCGGTCATCACCACCAGCAGCAGCAGCGACAGCAGCCACCCCGGCAGCGGGATCCACCCCGACAGCATCGCCGCTCCGGCCACCGCCTCGGCCGCCACCAGCACCGAGTACATCCACCAGTACAGCCACCCGATGGCGAAACCGGCGCGCGGGCCCAGGGCCAGGCGCGCGTAGTCGGAGAAGGAGCCCGACGCCGGCCGCGCCACCACCATCTCGCCCAGCGCGCGCAGCGTCAGCAGCACCAGCGCACCGGCGATGGCGTAGGAGACCACGGCCGCCGGCCCGGCGGCGTGGATCACCGCGCCCGAGCCGATGAACAGGCCCGCGCCCACCGAGCCGCCGATGGCGATCATCGCCATGTGGCGGCGGCGCAGCGTGTGCGCCAGGCCCGGCCTGCCCTTGCCGTCAGCGGAAGAGGTCGTCGTCGCCCCCTGGTCGGGGGATTCATCGTGCGAGGTCACAGCCCACAAGGCTACGCCGTGCCACCGGCCGGGCACCCCGCGGGGGCCCCGATGCGCCCGCCCCCGCCCCCGGAAGTGGCCATGATCATGCCCGGGCGGCGGCCCGCGGCGGGCCGGTGCTCACCCCGCCGCGCCCCCGGCCCCCTCGCCGTCCGGCCGCAGCGGCCGCAGCGCGTGCTCGGCCTCCTCCTCGGTCAGAAGCCCGCTGCGCGCCGCCGTGCGCAGCGTCTCCTTGGCCAGCAGGATGTGCTGGCGCGACCTGCCGCCGGGCCGCGTG
>NZ_ANBH01000136.1 GCF_000341185.1 Nocardiopsis chromatogenes YIM 90109 | reverse complement strand
CCCCCCCCCCCCGCCACAGCGGCTTGAGCGCCAGATAGGCGTGGGCATCGCTCAACCGCCCCTGGTCCAAAGCCGACAGAAGATCCTCGCGTGCGCTCAAGGCCTCATCACCGCCCCGTCGTCACCGACAGCGTCCCGGCCGGGGTGCGGACGCACCGTGCCCCCGCCAGAACCGAAAGTAGCGACACCCGGGCCCTACACGGGGCCGTTTCGGCCAATCCCGGCGACTTTTCCACGCCCGGGACCACAGGGTTCACTCCAGTGACGCCTGCGCGCCCCCGGACGGGCACCTGCACGCGGCCCCCA
>NZ_ANBH01000135.1 GCF_000341185.1 Nocardiopsis chromatogenes YIM 90109 | reverse complement strand
GGGCCGCAGAGTGATCTGCGGCCCCGCCGACCCAGGCCGCCGAGCGCGGGCCTCTAGGGGACCAGCTCGACCGGGGTATCGGGCAGCCACGACTTCCACGCATCGGCCCCACCGGAGACGACCACCGGCCATCCCTCGTAGCCGGCGCTCGCCCAGATCACGTGGGCGTCAGCGGCCGACAACCCGGATGCCTCCCAGCGCGCGGTCATGTGCGCGACCCCTTCGGCCGCGCCTCGCCCCAAGGCGCCGAAAGTGAACACCGGCCCGTCCAGCCGCGCCCGGACCGCCTCCGCGCGCCGCTCCGGCAGCCCCTCCAGCGCATTGGTAGTCAGAGGCGCGGTGCCCAAAGAA
>NZ_ANBH01000134.1 GCF_000341185.1 Nocardiopsis chromatogenes YIM 90109 | reverse complement strand
GGGGCATAGTTGCACTCACCAGTTGACACCACCCCTGGCGGTCCTCTGACCCCGGCGGTGATCAATGAACGCCGATGCCCCGTTCTTCGGCCCAGGCCGACAGGGAGCGCCCTTCGACGGCGGCGGCCATGAGGTCGGGGAAGTCGTCGGGGGAGCAGGCGAAGGCCGGGATGCCCAGGGAGGCCACGGCGGAGGCGTTCTCCTGGTCGTAGGCGGGCGTGCCGTCGTCGGAGAGCGCGGGCAGGACGACCACCCGCACCCCGGCGGCGCGCAGCGCGGCCAGGCGGCGCAGCATCTCCTCGGGGGAGCCTCCCTCGTGCAGGTCGGAGATGAGGACCAGCACCGTCTCCGCGGGGCTGGTGATGAGGCGCTCGCAGTAGGCCAGGGCGCGGCCGACGTCGGTCCCGCCGCCGATGGAGGCCCCGAACAGCGCGTCGACCGGGTCGGACAGGCGGTCGGTCAGGTCGGCCACGCCGGTGCCGAAGGCCACCAGGCGCGTGCGCAGGGAGCGCAGCGAGGCCAGGACCGAGGCGAACACCCCCGCGTACACCAGGGAGGCGGCCATGGACCCGCTCTGATCGACGGCGAGCACCACCTGGCCGCGCACGCCCGGACCGCTGCGGGCCCGGCCCACGACCGAGGCGGGGACCAGCACGCCGCGCTCGGGCACGTAGTGGCGCAGGTTGCGGCGGATGGTGGCGTGCCAGTCCACGTCGGCTGCCGAGCGGGGGCGGCGGGTGCGGGCGGAGCGGTCCAGGGCGCCGCGCACCTCTGAGCGCATCCGGTGCGCCAGGCGCTCCTCCAGCTCGCCGGTGACCCGCCGGACGAGGGCGCGGGCGGGGGCGCGGGCCTCCTCGGGCAGGGAGTCGGCAAGGGCCAGCACCGCCGCGGCCAGGTGGACGTCCGGGCGGACCGCCTCGGCCAGGCCGGGATCGAGGAGCATGCGGCGCAGCCCGAGACGGTCGAGGGCGTCGGCCTGGAGCACGCGCACGACACGGGAGGGGAAGAGGTCGCGGACCTCGCCGAGCCAGCGCGCGACGCGGGGAGAGGAGTCGCCGAGCGTCGCCCCGCGCGGGGCGGATGTGTCCGGGGCGCGGTCAGAGGCGCCGGGGCCGCCGTCGTACAGGGCGGCGAGGGCGGAGTCGATCCGCGCATCGCGCCCGTACAGCGGGCCGAATCCGGACGGTTCGCCGAGGACCAGACGCCACCGCCGGGACCGCTCGTCGCAGACGCCGTCGGCGCAAGCGGGAGCGGAGGTGCCGCCGGACGGAGGGCTGTCGGGGGGTGCCATGGTTCTCCTAGCGGGGTGGGGCGGTCGGAGCGAAGGGGGCGGTGTTCGTCGGGGGCGGGGGGATCGTCACCCGGGACGGTGTCCGCTGGAGCGGCGTCAATCCTCCTGCCCCCGGCCCGTCGATCGGCATGAAGCGCCGAGGCGCAGCCGCCTGTTCTCCGTTCACTCGTCTCCCTCCTCCCGTCCGCCCAGGAGCAGGGCGGCGGTGGCCACCGCCGCCGCGGCACGGTCGAGGTCGAGGGCCTCGGTCCCTTCTGGGCCCCCGGAGGACCGGGACACCCCCCGAGGGCCTGCGCCGATCATGCGCACCTTCCGGGCGATCGCCCGGCGCTCACCGTTGGAGAACCCGCCGAACGTGCGGCGCAGCAGCGGCAGCACCGCAGTGAACGACTCACCGTCCAGACCGCACAACCAGGCGTCGACAAGGCGCAGCAGCCCCTCATCGTGCACCAGCACCAGGCCCTCGCCCCCGAGGAAGCCCGCGATCCACGCCGCCGCGCGCTGCGGGTCCGAACCGCGCGAGGCGACCCGGGTCAACCGCGTGAGCAGCACCTCATCGTCCAAGCGGCCGCCGTCGCGCAGCAGCCGGTGCACCCGGCCCGCCACGAGGCCGGGAACACCCGAGCGCGTCGACACCCGGGCCAGCGCGTCCCACCAGGACCGCTCGGAGGCGCCCCCGATCAGCGCCGCCGACCGGTGAACCGACTCCACCGCACCGCACATCCCCTCGGCGGCCTCCTCCGACAGCCCCGAGACTGCGGCCCCCACCCCGGCGCACACCCGGTCCAGCAGCATCGCCGCCACGCGCCGCAGAGGGGCGCTCCCGGTACCGCGCACCTCCCCGTACCGGGCGGCGCGGGCCAGCGGCGGCACGGCCTCCATGAGCGTGGCCGTGTCGGACGCGTGCGCCGCGCGCGCTGAGGCACGCTCCAGCACCGCCCCCAGAGCACCGTCGAGACCGGCCTTCAGGCAGTGCTCCGCCAGCGAGGTCAGCTCGGTCAGCCCTGCGTGCGCCGCGCGTTCGCGTGTGCGCGCGTCGGCCGCCGAGACGACATCCGCCCCCCACACGGAGGCGTCGACGAGCGCCGCCTCCATCTCCGGGAGCCAGGCCAGGCGCCAGCGCTCATGGAAGGAGCCGAGCACACGCGCCGGGTCGGCGACGGGAACGCCCCAGTCCACGTCCAGCGCGCGCAGCCGGTGCAGCAGGGCGCTGCGCGCGCGGCCGTTCTCCTCGCGCAGGTCGAGGTCGAGGTCGCGCGCCTCGGCCTCGGGGGGCAGGCGCAAGCGGCGCTGCTGCGCTTCGAGGTCCCGCTGGAGCGGAACCTTGGGCACCGACGGCGGGACGCGGCCCAGGCGCTCGGCGGTCTCCATGGCCGTGCGCACGCGTTCGGCCTTGAGGGCGGATCCCTCGCACAGGACCGACACGACGGCCTCCCCGGCCTCGTCGAGCCCGGGGAGGGGGCGGCCGCGCAGCGCGGCCAGCGCCTCGCACAGCCGCACGCCTTCGATGACATGGGCCGTGGAGACGTGCTCGCCTTCGGCGCGCAGGAGGCGCGCGGCATCGGACAGCCACCGCTCCAGCGGGCGGTCGGGGGCGGAGAACAGGTGGTGGTACCAGCCGGGGGCGCGCACGCCCGCGCCGTAGCCGGAGGAGGTACGGAGGCGGCCGTGGCTCCAGGGGATCCACGTCGTCTCGGCGGCGACGCGGGGCAGGCGGCGCAGGAGAGCGGCGTCCTCTGCGGCCTTGGGGCGCTCCAGGAGGGCCGGGACGTGCCAGGCGCCGCAGACGACGGCGATCCTGGCGTGCCCGGCGCGCAGGGCCGAGCGCACGACCCGGCGCATGTGCGCCTCGCGGCGGGCCTCGTGGAGCGGCGGCGGGCCGGGGGCGGTGCGCGCGCGGACCTCGGCCATGGCTTCGGCGATCGCGGCGAACGGCGACGGCGGGGCCGACTCCCCGGCCGATGTGCGTGAGCCGCGGCCCGAGGGCGGGGCGGGGACACCGCCGCGCTCCCGCCCGCGGTGTTCGACGGTGTCGTCCCACCAGCGCTCCGCGTCGCCGTATCCGGCCGCGGCGGCGAGTTCGGCGAGCGGGTCGGCGGGGCGGGCGGGCGGTGTGTCCCCGCCATCGACCGCGCCGAGCCCCCCGCCGTCCTCGACGGCGAGCGAGACCGAGGCCGGGAGGTCGCAGAATCGGACGTCGCAGCCGTGCGCGTGGGCGTAGAGCAGGGCCTGCCATTCGGGGGAGAAGGAGGCGAACGGCCAGAAGGCCGACCGGCGCCGCCCACCGTGCCCGCCGCGTGCGCCGCGCGCGCTGCGTGCGGCGGGAGCGTGCGCGAGCAGTGCGACCGGCGCTTCGAGGCCGCCCACCAGAGACAGCAGCGGGTCGGCGTCGCTCGGCCCCTCGACGAGGACCGCGTCGGGGGCGAAGTCCTCCAGCTC
This sequence comes from Nocardiopsis chromatogenes YIM 90109, assembly GCF_000341185.1. GTDB lineage: Bacteria > Actinomycetota > Actinomycetes > Streptosporangiales > Streptosporangiaceae > Nocardiopsis_A > Nocardiopsis_A chromatogenes. The sequence goes on along the minus strand of NZ_ANBH01000134.1, from coordinate 4,615 downwards.
CGCTCGGACGGCGCGGGCGGACCCCGGCCCGTGGTGCCGCACACCGAGCACGCGCACCCGCCCCTTGTCGGTGGTGTTCAACGGTGCTCCCCTTCGATCGCTGGTGGGCGGTCCATGGTCCGTTCGGGCGGTCGGTGCGTCGGATCCGGCCGGAGTGGATGGGGCAGGGGTCTTCCGGCGATGCCGATCGCCTGTCGCCGGGCGGCTCCCGGCCGCTTTCACGCTGGTGGTCGACCCACGGCCCGTCGGGATGGTCGGCTCGTCGGATTCGGCTGGCGTGGATGGGGCGCAGGTCTTGCAGCGGAGCCGGCCGCCTGCCGCCGGGCGGCTCTCCGCCGCTCTCCGCGGTGGGGCCGAGGCGGTGGGAATCGGCAGGGGGCGTGCCACCGATAGGAAGCGGGCTGCGAGCCCGGACACGCCGTACAGAGGCCTCACGGCCCGGACACCGCCTCCACGACGCGCCCGCCCCACCCCGCCGACTCAACGGCCGATTCAACCGCTGACCTCCCGGCACGCCCGGTAGAACTCGCCCCACCCCTCCCGGTCGCGGGCGACCGTCTCCAGGTACTCCCGCCACACGACCCCGTCGGACACCGGGTCGCGCACCACCGCTCCGTGCACCCCGGCCGCCACGTCGGACGGGCGCAGCACCCCGTCGCCGAAGTGCGCCGCCAGCGCCATCCCCTGGGTCAGCACCGAGATCGCCTCGGCGGTGCTCAGCGTCGCGCCGGGCGAGGCCACCTCGGCGCGGCCGTCCTCCGTCGCGCCCCGGCGCAGCTCCCGGAAGACCGTGACCACGCGGCGGATCTCCTCCATGCCGGAGGAGACCTCGGGCAGCCCCAGCGAGCGGCCCAGCTCGTCCACGCGCCGGGCCACGATGCCCACCTCCTCCTCCGCGGTCGCGGGCGAGGGCATGTGCACCGTGTTGAACCGGCGCCGGAGGGCCCCCGAGGGGGCGTTCACCCCGCGGTCCCGGTCGTTGGCGGTGGCGATGAGGTTGAACCCGCGCCGCGCCTGCACCTCCTCGCCGAGCTCGGGGACGGGCAGGGTCTTCTCCGACAGGACGGTGATGAGCGCGTCCTGGACCTCCGACGGGATGCGGGTCAGCTCCTCGACGCGCGCGAGGCGCCCTTCGGCCATGGCGGTCATGACGGGGCCGGGCACCAGCGCGCGGCGCGAGGGGCCTTCGGAGAGCAGCCGCGCATAGTCCCACCCATAGCGGACGGCGTCCTCGGAGGTCCCGGCGGTGCCCTGGACCAGGAGGGTCGAATCGCCCGACACGGCCGCGGCCAAGTGCTCCGACAGCCACGTCTTGGCCGTGCCGGGAGCCCCGACCAGCAGCAGCGCGCGGTCGGTGGCCAGCGTCGCCACGGCCACCTCCACGATGCGGCGGTCGCCCACGTACTTGGGGGAGACGAGGGTGCCGTCGTCGAGTTCGCCCCCGAGCACGTAGACCACCACCGCCCAGGGGGACAGCCGCCAGCCGGGCGGGCGGGGGCGGTCGTCGGCCCGCGCCAGAGCGGCGAGTTCGTCGGCGTGGCGCTGCTCGGCGTGCGGGCGGAGCACGTCGGCGGGCGGCGCGGGCGGTCCGGTGTCGGTCGGTGTCACTGGAGCTCCTCGTGGATCCGGCGGCGGAGGCGCAGGACGTCCTCCAGGTCGGACAGGGCAGCGGCGGCGCGGGGACGGTCGCCGGGGCGGGGACGGCGCACCCGGGCGCCGAAGGACGGGGGAAGGCGGCGGGCCGCGATCCGGCACAGTTCGGGCAGGTAGGACTCGTCCGGACCGGCGGGGGCGGTGTCGAGGGCGCGCACGGCGGACGCGGCGAGCCCGTCGGTCCATGGGCCCGGCACGTGTTCGAGGACGCGGAGCGGGAACTGCGTGCCCGGTGCCGCGGCGTCGCCGATGGCATCGGCGGCCCAGGCGCACCGCTGCTCGGGCGGCAGCAGCGCGAGCAGGGCGGGGCCGCGGCTGCCGTAGACCGAGTGGCCTTGCAGGAGGCGCTCCATGACCGGGCCGAGCAGAGCGGCCGCCCACTCCCGGTCGCGCTGGACGATGGCGGCGTTGGCCAGGGCGTCGAGCAGATCCCAGTCGCGGGCGGCGGAGGCCGCGCGGACCACCCCGGCGCGGTCGTCGGCGAGATGGCCGATCCAGGTGCGCAGCGGTGCGTGGGCGACCAGGGTCCAGAGCCATTCGCGGCGGATCTCCGGGGAGGCGGCGGGGCCTGCGGCGGGGAGGGTGCGCAGACCGAGGGCGGCGCCGAGCGCGCGCTCGGAGGGGTCGGGCAGGCGCACGGTGGGGCGGCCGCCGGTGCCGAGGCGGACGTGGGCGCGTGCCCGGCGGGCGAGTGCGTCGCCGCGCTTGGAGGAGGGGAGCCGCGACAGGAGGGCGGAGGCGAGCGCGCGCACGCCGGGTGCGGGATCGCGCAGCGCCGTGGCCAGGAAGTCCTCGTCGCCGGGGGACAGGTGCTCTTCGAGAGAGGTGAGGATGCGGCGTTTGCCTGCGGAGCCCTCGGCCGCCCAGCGGTCGGCGGAGGGGACGCGCTCCTCGGGCGGCCGGGAGTCGAGGAGGAAGGACCACGCGGGGGAGAGGGCGGCGAGCCACCGCCCGCGCTCTCCTGCCGCGGGCGCGATGGCGGAGCGCAGCGCGCGGTGGCGTGTCCCGGCGTCCAGGAGGCCGGGCAGGGTGGGCGGCGGGGCGAGCAGCCCGCGTGCGCGGGCCAGCTCCAGCCATTCGGCGATCAGTTCGGGGTCGTCCCGGTCGAGGAGGGCGTCGAGCGCCGCTCCGGCGGCGGGGCTCGCCCAGGGGGCGGTCTCGGCCGGTGCGGGCGGTAGGGGGTCGGCGGTGGTGGGTCGCACACCGGCGCGGTCCCGGACGACCGCGAGGGCCGCCCGGTCGAGGAGGACGAGAGCGGGATGCTCGGGGACCTCACCCGGGGGATACTCGTCGCTGTCGCTGTCGCTGTCGCTGTCGCTGTCGCCGCCGGGGACCCCGGCCCGCGACGTCCCCACGAGCGCCGCGGCGACCAGCTCGTCCCACGGGACCGGCGGGGGTGGGGGGAACGCGTCCAACGGGGGCCTTTCTCGGCGGGGTGCACTATTCGAGTCCGCACGGGCGGCCACGGTTCCGGATTGTCCGGATCGCAGGGAGGCGGGACGGCGCGACCGGTCCGCGCGGAGGGGCACCGGTCGCGGGCGGCGCGAGGGAAGACCACGCCGCCCGCGATCGGGGCGGACTCCCCGGGCCGGACGACCGGCCCGGGGAGCGTTCAGAAGAGCGACGGCGGCTCCGCGCTCACGAGGCATTCGGCGGGCCGTGCGCGGCGTGGCCGGGCCGTCTGCCGGAGGACGGTCGCCGTCGGAAGCACCGGCAGCGTCGGCAGGTCGGCCCCAGGGCGTTCGCCGCGACCGGGCACCGACCGCCGTGCCCCGTCCCACCGGTCCCCTCGGGCGCGGCGAGCGGCCCGCCGGAGATGGGCCCATGGAGTAGAGCCGCGGGTCCGCTCCGGCGTGCCCGGCGGCTCTGAAGGTGCCGGGGGCGTGGGCCGCGGGCGGCTCCCGGCGCGGGGGCGCAGGGCGGCTCGTCGGCCGACAGCCGCCGTCGGACCAGGTCGGCCGGGCACGGCCTGACCGGCACCATTGTCGGGGTTCGCCCGGCGCGATGGGCCGGGTCGGTGTCCGTTGGAGCAGTGGGGGTCCGGCCGGATCGCGGCCTGCCGACCGGCCACGCCCCGGCCGACCGTGGCGGTGGTGCGGGGGCGGCCCGGCGGGCCCTGCGGCTTCGGCCCACGGTGGCCTCCTCCGCAGCGGTTCAACGGCCGACCGCCCAGGTCGGAGCCGGTGGTCTCGGCCGCCGTCCCGGCGGCCGCCCGCTTCGCAGAAGCCTCGGTCGCGCTCAATGCGGCTCCTCCTGAACGTGGTGAACGGTTCCGGCGCACGGGACTCCTCGGGCCGCCGCGGGTCCGCGGCCGGCGGGCGGCCACACGGTCAGCGGGCGCACCCCCTCCGGTGTCCACTCGGCGGCGACGGTCACCGGCGCGCCGCCGCTCACCGCCAGCAGGCGCCACGGGGGAGCGGCCTGCGGACACACCGGAAGCGCCGCCCCGTCGGCGTCGACCAGGCACCATGACCCGGACGCGTCCAGCGCGGGCCGCACCCCCTCCAGCACCACGGGCCACGCCTCCAGCCACGGGTCCACGGCCAGCGCCTCGGACCAGGAGCGCAGCGCCTCCTGAGCGCCGCCGCCGCGCGGCGCCGCGAGCGGACGCTCGCCGCGCACCTCCGACACCGACGCCCGGTGCTCGGCCGCGCGGAAGACCGCGTCCGCGTCGACCACCGTCCCCGGGCGCAGCGCCGCGTCCGGCTCCCGCCCCTCCGGCGCGAACGCCAGGACCAGGGCGGTCCGCCCGCTCGCCGTCCCCCGCAGCCAGACCCGGCATCCCGACAGGCGTCCGCTGGAGAAGTCGTGGCGCCCGAGGACCTGCCAGGAGTCGCGGACCGGCGCCGATTCCGGCCCCGGACCCAGCCCGACCCGGGACAGCACGGTCGCGCGCAGCCCGGCGGGCAGCCGGTCGCAGCGCCGGTACCCGGAGGCGAGCAGGTGCAGCAGCGCCGCCTCG
>NZ_ANBH01000133.1 GCF_000341185.1 Nocardiopsis chromatogenes YIM 90109 | reverse complement strand
CCCCCCCCCGCCAACGCGCGCACACGCCGGGCCACCCGCCCCGCCTGGGCGTCCACCAGCCGTGCCGCCATGCCGTCCCAGTGCGCGTACCCGGCCGTCCGCGCGTCGGCCAGGCCGGTGTCGACCTGGTCGCGCAGCCACAGTTCGAGATCGGCCAGGCCTGCGGCGACCCGGTCGGAGCGGCGGCGGGCCCGCTGCTCGACGGCCCGCAGGGCGGCGGCCCGGCGTCCGGGCCAGCGCACCACCCACACAGGAGGAGCGGCGTCGCCCACACGGCCCCGGCTCCACAGCAGGAGCAGGGCCAGCGCGTGCGTGCACATCCTCCGCCGCACGGGGCACCCGCACCGGTGGAGCGGGCGGCCGCCCGCGTCCGACAGGCGAAGGGCGACGCGCAGCGGGGCGGAGGCGCCCTGGGCGTGTTCGCCCCAGACGGTGGTTCCGGGACCGGACCCGTCCTGCCCGGCCCCGGAACCCCACACCTGGCGAGCCGCGCCCAGGACGGGCCAGGAGCCCCCGTCGGCCGCCGTGAGGACGTCCGACCGGGAGGAGCCGTCCGGGACGAGGCCCCAGACGTCGTCGGCGCTCCAGTGTGTGCTCACATCCCTGAAACTACGGGGCGGGTACGACATTTTCGGGGCGGCGCCGGGGCCGTTCCGCGCGCCGGGTACGCGGAACGGCAGGAACGACGATGGCGGGGGCGGTTCCCGGCCGTGCACACGCCCGCCACCCGACCACGCTGCCGCAGGGCCCCGGGCCAGGGGTGCCCTGCGTGGCGATCCCGCCGCCCGACCGCGTCTCGGGCGGCGATCGTGCCGCGCGGGAAGAACGCCGGTGCCGCGGCCCGATTCGGGCGCCCGACACCGTGAGGTTCGGTGCCCCGGCGCCTGGATCGTTGATGGGGAATGTGTGCCCCGGTCAGTGGTCACAGCCCACCAGCGCCCCTTGACCGGGCCACCTCCCAGCCCGTGCGCCGCTACGGGCGCCAACACCCGGGCGAGCTGGTCCACGTCGACGTCGAAAAGCTCGGCCGCATCCCCGACGGCGGCGGCCACCGCGCCCTGGGCCGCGCGGCGGCCCGCCCCAACAGGAACAGCGGCAACACCGGCAACGGCACCGCCTGCCTGTGCACCGCCCTGGACGATTGCTCCCACCTGGCCTACTCGGAGATCCTGGACGATGAGAAGGCCGCGACCTGCGCCGCCTTCCTGCGCCGCGCCGCTGCCTGGTTCCGCGAGCACGGGATCGGCCCCGAGCGGGTGCCGACCGACAACGCCTGGGCCTACTCCAAGAACACCTGGCGCCGGGTCTGCGCCGAGCCGGGCATCTGGCCCCGGTGGACCCGGCCCCGGCGGCCGCAGACCAACGGCAGGGTCGAGCGCTTCCACCAGACCCTGCTCCAGGAGTGGGCCTACGCCCGCCCCTACACGTCAGACGCCCAGCGCCAAGCCGCCTACCCGGCCTTTTCGGACTGGTACAACTGCCATCGGCCCCACACCGGGATCGGCGGCCGAGCACCCGCAGAGCGTGTTCCCGACCTCCCCGAACACCACATCCAAGGTGTCGTGGTCACGGGGGCCGCCGTTCGGACGGCTTCGCGCGGGCGCTCGGCGGCTTTCGGCGGTGCGTTCCGGGAGGAGTCGAGGCGTTCCGCGGTCGGCGGGATACGGTAGGTGACGGTCGACCAGGGGAGAGTGTTGTGACCGGGGGAGACGCAGACCGCAGGGAACTGCTCAGGCTGCTCGTGGGGCCATGGGTCGGCAAAGCCGTCGCCGCGGCCGCCGAGCTCGGGGTGGCCGACGGGCTCGCGGACGGCCCGCGCACCGGCGCCGAGCTCGCCGACGAGCTGCGCGTGCGGCGGGAACCCCTCGAACGGCTGCTGCGGCTGCTGGCCGCCGTCGGCCTGGTGCACGACGACGCCGGGCGGTACGCGCTCACCCCCACCGGCGAGCTGCTCGGCTCCGCCCACCCCGGCTCCATGCGCGAGCAGGCCCTCCTCTACGACTCGCACTACTTCCGGGATGCCTGGGACCGGCTCGCCGAGGGCGTGCGGACCGGGGTCCGCCCCTTCGAGGCCGCGTTCGGCGAGGACGTCTTCTCCTTCATCGCGTCCCGCCCGGAGGAGGCACGGCGGTTCTCCGCGGGCATGGCCGCCGGGGTCGGCTACGCCGACGCGCTCGCGTCGTCCTTCGACTTCTCAGGGGTGTCGAAGGTCGCCGACGTCGGCGGCGGCGACGGCGCCGTCCTGGAGGCCGTCCTGAGCCGCCACGAGCACGTCATCGGCGTGCTCCTGGACCTGCCCGCCGCGATGGAGCCCGCGCGCGAGCGCCTGCTGCCCTACATCGCCGAAGGGCGCTGCACGGTCGTCGAGGGCGACTTCCTCGAAAGCGTCCCCGGGGCCGACGTCCACATCCTCAGCCGCGTGCTGCACAACTGGGACGACGCCGCCGCCCAGCGGATCCTCTCCAACTGCCGCGCCGCCATGCCCGCGGGGGGCGGCCGGGTGCTCATCGCCGAACGCGTCCTGCCCGACCAGGGGCACCCGTGGCTGTCGCTCGCCTTCGACGTGCACATGATGGTGATGACGGGCGGTGCGGAACGCACCGGATCCGAATATGGGGCCGTCCTTAAACAGGCCGGGCTGCGTCCCGTCGGGGAATCGGAGATGCCCTTGGAGATGCGCCTTTTGGAGGCCGCCCCGGTGAGCGGATGAGGTGCGGGAATGTCCGCCCTGGGCCCCGGCGCGCGGGAGCCCGGGGGCCGAAAGTCCCTTGAACGCGAGGCGCGCCACGGATTTCCGAGAAAACCCCCTCAAGGCGCCAATGGGGCGATACGATCTTGCGCACGGGGGTGATCGTGAAGTTACTCGGGGGCGCGACTGAGAGGCGGCGCGGCGTGCATGGAGGACCTATGGAGCGCTTCCCATGCGGAAGTGCCACAGTGGTGCCGGTCCGGGGCGAGATCGACATCGCGACCGCGGACCGGATGCGCGATGACGTCATCGGCGCGGCCGCGGTCGGCGAACGCAGATGCGTGGTGGTCGACCTCTCGCGGGTGACGTTCTTCGACGCCAGTGCCGTCCGGGCGGTCCTCGCCGCCTACAAGGTCCTGACGGCCCAGGGGCGCCACATGGTCCTGGCCGAGCCGACCCCGCAGGTGCAGCGCACCCTCGACGCCCTCAGGATCGACGAGCTGCTGGACGTGTACCCGATCGTCGAGATGGCGCTCGCCCACGCCCCCGGGCACCAGGGCCATGTCCCCGGGCCCGGACGCGACTAGCGCCCCTCCCCGGACCGTCTCCGCCCCGCGGCCGCGCCCCTACTGCGTCGGCTTCGCCCGTGACCGCGCAGCGGGGGCCCACCTACCGGGCGGGGGCCGTCCGTGTCGCGCTTCCCGCGCCCAGGCGGTTCAGATCCGGAGTGTCCGTGTCACCAGCGTCGAATGCGAATCCGGCATCACCCACGGTCCCACCCCCTCGGGCGGGTCGGTGTACCCGGGAAGCCCGTCGAGCCCGCGCGTGCGATCGGTGACCCTGACCTCCACCTCCTCGGCGGAGTCGAACCGCATCCGCAGTTCCGCCCCGTCCTCGGGAACGGCGGACAGGCCGATCCTGAAGCCCCCGTCCTCTCCATCGCTGCGCCGGATCTCGGCGCTCCGCTCCCGAAGGCCCGGGTTCCTCTCACTCAGCCCCGGATAGGCGATCTCCAGCTCCTCAGGAACGCGTCCCAGGTCCACGCGCAGGTCGGCGGCGCCCCGGGCGGAGCCGACCCGCAGGACCGCTTCCCGGCCCGCCGCGTCGTCGGGCGGGGCCGAGCGCGCCTCGGCCGTAGGGGCGGCCAGGTCGGCGGCCTCGGCGGGCCCCTGGGCGACGGTGAACCGCGGCGGTGCCGCCACCAGCAGGCCCGAGGCGTCGAACGGGGCGTCGCCGTCGACGAAGGGGGCCGCCCACGGATGGTCTCCGGCCCCGCGGGCGGCCCACACGGCCTCCCCGGTGTCCGCGTCGAGGACATAGGCCAGGTCCACCGGCAGCGGGTGCCCGGCGTCGATGTACCCGGGGTGCAGCACCGTCCCGGCCGCGACCACCGCGCCCGCGGCGACCAGTGTGA
>NZ_ANBH01000132.1 GCF_000341185.1 Nocardiopsis chromatogenes YIM 90109 | reverse complement strand
GCCCCCGCCCTCGTCCCCGCCGGTCCCCTCACCGGCTTCGCGGCCCGGGGCCCGGTCGTGGGCCTCCGCCGCCGCACCCGCCGTCGTGGGCGCGGCATCGCGGCTGCGCCCGGGTCGCGGCAGAACCATCTCCAGGACCGGGGAGAGCAGCACGGCCCCGGGCGCCCACAGGAGTGCCAGCACGGGAGCGCCCGCGATCCCCGCCTCGGTGAGTGAGGAGACCGCAGGGGCGACCAGCAGCAGCACGGCGCCCAGCGAGCCGAGGGCCACGGCGGCCGTCCGGGGGATCCACATGCGCCCGGGGAAGGCGAGAGCGGTCGTGAGCCCTGCGCCCGTGAGGAGCGCCGGAAGCGTGTACGTGTGGGAGACCCCGGGCTCGAATGCGCTCAGCGCCCCCAGCAGCGCGACCGCGACCGTGCCGCCGACCGCCGTCGCGGCCGGCCCCAGCAGCCGCCGCGCGGCCAGGTACCAGCCCGCCAGCACCCCGGCCGTGACGGCGATCGACGCGGCGCGCAGCCACACGGGCCGGTGCAGGTCGCCCACCACCGCCAGGGCCGCCAGTTCCGGCCGCAGCAGGAGGATGCCCTGCCACAGGGCGAGCGCGNNGGGGGGGGGCGCCCCCCCCGCCGCGACGATCCCGCCCAGCATCCGCGGCACGGTGGCGGCCCGGCGCAGGCGCGCCGCGACGGCGGCGGCCAGGGACAGCGCCAGCGCCGCCGCACCTATCGGCAGGTCCAGCGAGGAGGGGTAGACCGCCATCCGTCCGGCGGCGCTGAAGAAGGTCGCCGGGTCCCCGCTCTCAAGGGCGCCGAGGTCGCGCTCGCCGAGCGCGCGGGCCATGCCGAGCATGTTGGCGCCGTGGTGCTGAAGCGTCGCCCGGGACAGGTTCTCCACCGTGTCCTGGGCGCTGTGGTAGTGGGCCGCGTCCCCGCCGAAGGCCGAGTCCATCCCGGCGAATCCGGCGTCGGCGAACACCGTCATGTCGGTGTCGTAGGGCTGGTCGGCGAAACTCGCGGCGGACGCGGAGTCGCCGCGCGGGTGGGGAGCCTGATGGGCCAGGACCCCGATGAGGCCCGAGTCGTTCAGCGGTGACGAGCGGAAGACGGACGAGGGGCCTGAGGAGCCGCGGCCCTCCCAGTTCAAGACGGCGCCCCCGTCCTGTCCCAGGGGGTGCTGGGAGGTGAACGCCTCCGCGCCGAGGAGCCCCGGCTCCTCGGCGTCGGTGAACAGGAAGACGATGTCGTTGCGGGGCGCCGCCCCGGCGGCCATCGCGCGTGCCGTTTCGAGCATGGCTGCCACCCCGGCCCCGTCGTCGCCCGCGCCGGGGCTCCCGGGGACGGTGTCGTAGTGCGCGGCGACCACCACCCGGCCCGTGGGGTCGGTCCCGGGGAGCACACCGATCACGTTCTCGGTCGCCGCGGCGCTCACGGCACCGGGAGAGGAGGTCGTGCCGACGGAGGACTGCAGCTCGGTGTCCAGTCCGGCCTTCTCCAGCTCGCCGACGATCAGCTCCCGCGCCGCCGCGTGGTGGTCGGAGCCGGGCGGCCGCGGCCGGGCGGCGACGGCCTCCAGGTGGACGGCGGCCCGCGCGGCGCTGAAGGCCTCCTCGGGCGCCGACGCCGGGGCGGGGGCGGGCGGGCCGGACAGCAGCACCGCGGCGGCGACGGCGGCGGCAAGTGCGGCGGCCGCGGTGATCGCGGCGGCCAGGGGGCGTGCAGGGGCGGCGACGGCGTCCACGGGGCCTCCCTTCGCGCCGCAGGCTACCGGCGGCGGACGGGCCCGCGGCGCCCTCGGGCCGAGGTCGGCCACCATCGGGCACCGCGACCTGAACGCCACCGCCTGTCCGGGCGACCGCCTCTACGCGATGCCGCCGCGGCCGCGCGGCGATGTGGCCGCGCGTCGGAGGGCGATGGGGCGCGGGCGGCTGGCCGGTGCGGGGCTCGCTGCGGGCGAGATGCCGCCGTTCCCGGACGTCCCGGCGTCCGGGCCGAGCGCACGCTTCCAGCACGGGCCCGCCCTGGGCCCACGCGACCCCGACGCCTCGGTCGGGTGACCGGGCTCCACCGGGGCACCACCGGGACGCATCCCCCGCCCCGCAGGCGGTGCGTCCCGAGGCGGGTCCGGGCGGCGGCGCCCGCCCCGGTCCGAGGGGCCCGCCCTACTCGACCCGTCCCATGTCCCGGAAGATCTTCACCGTGTCGTGGAACCGCGAACTGCTCAGGTTGTTGTACGCCCGCAGGGCGTCGTAGATGTTGTAGGCCAGGACGGGCTCGGGGCGGAACTCTCCGAAGTCGAGGACGAGGCACCGGTAGCGGTCGGTGGTGCGCGATTGGACGATGAGGTTGCCGAACCGCAGGAAGGCGGCCACCTCGTCGGTGTAGCCGAGCTCCTCGGAGCGGCGCAGCCGCTCCTCGCACACGGCGTTGTCCAGCTCGTCGGAGAAGGAGTCGGGGTCGCCGCCGCTGAGCTTGATCAGCTCCTGCGCCATCAGGTCGTCCACCTGGACGGAGTCGATGGCCCCCAGGATCTCCGGCATGCGGCTGAGCGCGGTGTCGATGTCGGCCAGGGCCTCCTGGACGCGGGCGGCGCTGACGTGCGAACGGCGGCCGGGGTCGGTGTCGAAGGCGTGCTGGCGCCAGGTGGCGGGGGGCGGGGTCCCGACGTCGAACGACTTCAGAGAGCGTCGGTACTCGTTCGCAGCCTCGGTGATCGCGCGGCGGGCCCGCCCGCGCTCTCGGTGGAGCATGCGTGGCATCCTCTCTTGATCCGGCGTCGTGTCCAGCCTAGAACGCCGATCGCCTTTTGAGAGGGGGATTGCGGAAGACGAAAGGGGCTATCGGCCGTTATTCGGATCCGGCATCGGCCAGCGCCGCGAGGGCGGCGCGCACCAGGCTCCGGGTCTGGGCCGGGCTCAACTCCTCGCGGATGACCGCCAGCCGCCAGTACACGGGGCCGAGGATGAGGTCGAGCGCGAGTTCGGGGTCGGTGCCCTCGGGAAGCTCTCCGCGCTCGACGGCGTTGCGGATGACGACCCCGGCGATCCCGCGCTGTGTGCGCTGCAGCGCCTCCTGCAGGGTGGCGGCGATCTCGGGGCTGCGCGCGGCCTCGGCCAGCAGGTCGGGCACGATCTGCCGGGCGAGCGGGTGGCGCAGGGCCTGTGCCGCCGTGGTGACGAGCTCGTGCACGTCGCCGCTGAGGGATCCGGTGTCGGGCACGGGGGTGACCTGCCCGGCGACTTCGGACACCACGTCCAGGACCATCTCCAGCTTGGACTTCCAGCGGCGGTAGACGGCGGTCTTGCCCACACCCGCGCGCTTGGCCACGGCCTCGATGGACAACCGGCCGTAGCCCACCGTGGCCAGCTCGGTGAAGACGGCGGCCCGGATGGCGCGCGTGACGTCCTCCTGCAGGACGGCGGCGCCGGCCGGGGCGCGTCTGGGGGCGGGCGTTTCGGGTTCGGCCATGTGACGAAGCCTAACGCAGGGCCGCGACGAAACGGTTGCGTTCTGTCGTGGCGTCGCCTACGCTCTCCAGCGGCGAAACGGTCGCGTCCCGGCGGAGCGGCCGCCGACCCCATCCACCGCGGTCCCGAATCGAAAGCGAGCCGAGCGTGAGCAGTTCCCCGTCCTCCGCGCGGGCGGCGGCCCCGGCGGACGCGGACCCGGTCCCGGACGCCCCGCGCGCTCCGGAGGCCGCAGGCCTCGCGGAACTCGCCGCGCGGCACGGGCTGGCCCCCAGCGGCAAGCGGCCGCCCCTGGGCCGCTACCTCACGGCGCTGTGGCGGCACCGCCACTTCGTCGACGCCTTCGCCCGCGCGCGGGCCAGCGCCAAGTACAGCAAGGCCAACCTCGGGCGGCTGTGGGAGGTCGGCACACCGCTGCTCAACGCGGCCGTGTACTACCTGATCTTCGGCCTGCTGCTGCAGACCGACCGCGGCGTCGAGGACTTCATCCCCTTCCTGGTCACCGGCGTTTTCGTGTTCACCTTCACCCAGCAGACCGTGCTGGCCGGGGTGCGCGCGATCTCCGGGAACCTGGGGCTGATCAGGGCCCTGCACTTCCCGCGCGCCGCACTCCCGATCTCGCTGGCGCTGGTGCAGATGCGGCAGATGCTCGTCACGATGGGCGTGCTGCTCGTCATCGTGATGGCCACCGGCCAGGTACCGCAGTGGAACTGGCTGCTGGCGGTGCCCGTGCTGCTGCTGCAGTCGCTGTTCAACACCGGCCTGGCGCTGGTCTTCGCCCGCGCCGGCGCCAAGGTGAGCGACCTGGCGCAGCTCATGCCGTTCGTGCTGCGGACGTGGATGTACGCCTCGGGCGTGATGTACTCGATCTCGGTCATGGCGGCGAGCGCCCCGGCGCCGGTGCGGTTCATCCTCGACGTCAACCCGGCGGCCGTCTACATCGACCTGATGCGCTTCTCGCTGATCGAGAGCTTCACCGCCTCGGAGATGCCGCCCCACGCGTGGTGGCTGGCCGCGGGGTGGGCCGTCGCGGTGCTCATCGGCGGGTTCGTCTACTTCTGGAAGGCGGAGGAGAGCTATGGCCGCGACTGAGGGGGCCACGGCGACCGCGCAGGCGGCGGCCGAGGCGGCGGGTGCCGCGACGACCGATGCCCCGTCGGACCTCGGAGAGCCGACGGTCATCGCCGACGGGGTGCACGTGGTCTACCGGGTGCGGGGCGCCGCCGGTCGCTCCGGCGGCGGGGGCCCCGCCGCCCTGATGCGCGCGCTGACCCGCCGCAAGGGCGGCGGCGGTGGCGGCGCGCGCGAGGTGCACGCGGTCAAGGGCGTGAGCTTCGTGGCCCGCAGGGGCGAGGCGATCGGTGTCATCGGCTCCAACGGGTCGGGCAAGTCGACCCTGCTCCGGGCGGTCGCAGGGCTGATCCCGCCGGAGCGCGGCCAGGTGTACACGAGCGGCCAGCCGTCGCTGCTGGGGGTGAACGCCGCGCTGATGAACGAGCTGCCGGGCGAGCGGAACGTGGTGCTGGGCTGCCTGGCGATGGGCATGACCCCCGCCGAGGTGCGCGAGCGCTACGACGACATCGTCGACTTCTCGGGGATCAACGACAAGGGCGACTTCATCTCGCTGCCCATGCGCACCTACTCCTCGGGCATGGCGGCCCGGCTGCGCTTCGCCATCGCGGCGGCACGCGACCACGATGTGCTGCTGATCGATGAGGCGCTGGCGACGGGCGACCGCGCCTTCCGCAAGCGCTCGGAGAAGCGCATCAAGGAGCTGCGGGAGAAGGCCGGGACGGTGTTCCTGGTGAGCCACAGCAACAAGACGATCCGCGACACGTGCGACCGCGCGCTGTGGATGGAGCGCGGCGAGCTGATCATGGACGGCACGGCGGCCGAGGTCGTCGACGCCTACGAAGAGGCCAACGGGGACTGAGCAACGCCGACTGAGCGGGGCCCGGCTGCGCCGGGTCTCTTGCTCGTATGTCCAAAGGATCCGACAGGGGAGGGCGCCCCGGTGGCGTCACTCCCCGCTGCCAGGCTCCTCTAGGGACTCGACGACGTCGGCAAGCCTGCGCATCGCCTCCACGGTGCGCGAAAGCTCCTCAGGGCCCAGGGCGTCGGCCAGGCGGGTGGCGAATTCGCCGTGGGCGGGACCGATCCTGCGCACGGCCGCCAGCCCTTCTTCGGTCGGGGCGAACAGCTTGGCCCTGCTGTGCGCGGGGTTGGGCCGGTACTCGGCCAGGCCCTGCCCGACGAGGAGATCGGCCGTGCGCTGGACCGCCTGGCGCGTCATGCCCATGGCGCGCGCGATGCCCGAGACCGTCAGCGGTTCGTGGAGGACCGCGCCGAGCACCTGCCAGCGCGCGGCGGTGAGCCCGGCGGGCCGCGCCATGGCCTCGGCCACCGCGAGGAACCTGCCGTTGAGCCGGAACGAGGTAAGCGCGGCCCCGGAGAGCAGTTCCTGCGCGCCCGGTGCGGTGTGGGGCTCCGCCACTCAGGCCCCCTCGGTCGCGCCGACGGCGCGCTGGAGCACCTCGAATGCACTGGTGTCCTCGTGGGCGAACAGGCGGTACCAGGCATCGAGGACGTCGGGCTCGAAGACGTCGAGCAGGGCGAAGGCATCCCGGGCGAACGCGATCGGAGCCGTGGCCCCGGCGGTGACCACGTTCCCGCCGGTGGCGGCGGGCTCGTCGCGGTAGTGCGCGGCCCCTGCGTAGCCGGTCGCCGCCAGGTAATCGGGCGCGTTCGAGGTGTGGGGGCGCTCGTCGAGAAGCCCTTCGCGGGCGAGCCCGGCGGTGGCCCCGCAGATCGCGGCCACGGGGACTCCGGCGTCGAGGAACGCCCGTGCGGTCCGGGCGAAGGGCGCGAGCCGGTCGGCGTCGGTGTCCCAGGCTGAGGCACCCGGGAGGACGAGCATCGCGCTGTTCGCCGGGTCGAGGTCGGCGAGGGCGGTGTCCGGCGCGATGCGCACGCCGCCCATGGTGGTGACGGGGTCGGTGGTGAGGCCGACGGTGGTCACGTCGTAGCCGCCGGGCTTCTTGTGCGCGACCCCGTTGCGCAGGTGCGCGGTGAGGTGGCCGGTCTCCCAGTCGGCGAGGGTGTCGTAGACGGCGAGGTGGACTGTTCCGTTCGTCATGACAACAGTCTGTCGAATTGACAACGTGTTGTCAATGGGGGCGGGTGGTCGGGGTGGGCTGCTGCGCGGCCCCCTCGCCTACCGCGCAGCAGCCCGGCTTCAGGCGTCGATGCCGAGCCGGCGGAGGGCGGACTGGATGTCGGCCAGGTAGGCGCGGGAGGCGACGACGCGGCCGCCGCGGTCGGTGAGCGTGTAGAGCTGCCCGGCGGGCGTGGGGCGCCGGTCGAGCCGGAGGCCGTAGACGGCGGCCTTGTTGGCGACACGGGTGATGGCGGCCTCGTACTCCGTGGTCGCGATCTGTGGGATATCGTCCATATGTCTCATCTCCGATGTAGGTGAGGCCGCACCCCGGGGCCGGTCGCGCGGTCGCCGGGGCTCTTGCTGTCAGTGGTGAAGTTCGGGTAGCCAGTGATCAACTCCTGGAGCTACCGCTATCTGAAGCGATGCTCCAGCGTGCAGATATGAAGGAGAAGGGGTTCACTTCGATCGCGGACACTTGTCGATCGAGAGTGTTGACGAGTGATAGCAGGGCGGTGGATAGTGGTTGCATGGCGGTACCCCCCGAAGCTGCCAGGCGGAAGTTCGGCCTTGAGGTGCGGCGGCGCCGCGAAAAGGCAGGTCTCCCGCAGAAGCGGCTTGCTGACACCGTGCCCATGTCGCAATCCATGCTGAGTGGTATCGAGCTCGGTCAGAAAACTCCCAAAAGAGAATTTGTGGCTGCAATCGACCACGTGTTGACCGCTGGCGGCGCCCTCTTGCGCAAGTGGGACGCCATGGCGAGCGCGGACGGCTTTCCGGATTGGTTCAGAGACGTCGCGGAGTTAGAACGACAGGCGACCGAGATCTGGGAGTACCATCCGCTTCTGATCCCCGGTCTCCTTCAGACAGAGGAATACATCGCCGCGATCATTCGAAGCGGGAATCCCGCGATCGCCGAGTCGGAGCTCGGTGAGCAAGTACGTGCTCGACTGAAGCGGCAAGAGGTGCTTCAGCGCAACGACGCTCCGTTACTTCTCGCTGTGTTGGACGAGTTGTGGCTGCATCGGGCGGTCGGAAGTCGTGAGATCATGCGTGGGCAGATGGAGCGCTTGGTTGAGGCTTCTGAGTCGCCGCGGGTAACGATCCAGGTAGTGCCAGGTGAGACCCTTCGGCACCCTGGGCATGACGGTGCGTTCAAGCTGATCACGGTGCCCGAGCGTGGACAGGTCGTGTATACAGAGACCCGAGCGTCCGGCTATTCGCATGAGGACGATGAGACCATCGAGGATTACACGCGGGTGTTCGCCGACCTCCGGGGTGCGGCATTGCCCGAAGAGGCGTCGCGTAACCTTCTCGGAAAGATTGTCGAGGAGTACGAATGATCGTTAATGAATGGCGGAAGTCCAGCTATTCCAAGGGTGGAGACGCCAACTGTGTCGAGTGTCGTCTCAGCGAGGACTGGCACAAGTCCAGCTATAGCGGCGGAAGCAACGACTGTGTCGAGTGCCGCCTCGGTGAGGAGTGGTGCAAGTCGAGCTTCAGCAGAGGCGACACGAAGTGTGTCGAGTGCCTCTCGCACGCCCACGTCGTCCAGGTTCGCGACAGCCAGAACCCCGGCCACGGTCACCTTGACTTCCCGAGCGACGAGTGGCAGGCGTTTCTCAGACACCTGACGGCTCACCCCCAGTAGCCGCCCTCCACGGCCTCGGCCAACGCCTTCAGCTCCGGGGTGCCTCCGTCCGTCCGGCCGACCAGGGCCAGGCGCGACGGGGGCATGCCGTCCACCGGCACATACGCCACGTCGTGCCTGGGGTTATGCTCCGCCGTGGCCTCGCACAGCATCATCGCCCCGAGCCCCGAAGCCACCCTCGTAAGCCCCTCCTGCAAAGTGCTCACACCGGGCACCTGCGGGATCGGCCTACCCTGCGGAGTCGCGACCGGGCTCTGCGCGCGCTTCCAGTAGTCCGGGGCATCGCCCGATGGCGGAACGAGCGACAGCCCCGCCAACTCTTCGGCCGCCACCGTCTCTCTCCCCGACAACGCGTGCCCCGCCTGTACGGCGACCATCTGTCGCTGGTCCGGCAGGCGCGCCAGGACTCTCAGGTCCGGCTCTTCCACCGGTAGCAGAACGACGGCCGCCTCCAGCTCGCCCGCGCGCAGCGCCCCGAACGGGTCGGACAGCGGAACCTCCGTCAGGTCCACCCTGTGCGCCGGGAACCGCCCATGGAACTCGACCACGGCCTCCGCCACCCCGGCGTAGATCAACCCCTGGAACCCCACGCGGATCCGCACGGCCTCCTCACGCGCCGCCGCGCGTGCCCGGTCGACCGTCGCCGCCAGTGCCTCGTACGCCGGTCGCAACGACGTCGCGAACTCCTCGCCGAACGGCGTCAGCTCCACCTTCCGGCTCGTCCGGTCCACCAGCCGGGCGCCGACCCGCCGCTCCAGGGCGCGCAACAGCTGGCTCACCCTGCTCTGCGACACGAACAGGCGCTCTCCGGCCCTCCCGAAGTGCAGCTCCTCGGCGAGGACGAGGAAGCACTCCAGCTCCCGGATCTCCACCCCGGCCACGCCCGCCTCCCGGTCGACGTCTCGCCCATGCCTCCCACGACCCATCAGCATCGATGAGCCGGGCTCATTGAAGCATGAGTGATTCGTGCTTGTTCGTCCGAGTCGCCCCCGGCTTGGATCTCCCCATGTCCACTTCCACGCCCGAGACCCCTCCACCCGCCTCCGACACCACCGGCGCCGCCGCCCCAGCCGCACGGCGCCGGGGCGGGTGGCCCGCCGTGGCCGCCGTCGCCGCGGGCACCTTCACCGTCGTCACCTCGGAGATGCTCCCGGTCGGCCTGCTCACCCCGATCGGCGGCTCCCTCGCCGTCAGCGAGGGCACGGCCGGGCTCACGCTCACCGTCACCGGCCTGGTGGCCGCCGTCACCGCCCCCTTCGCCCCCGCGCTCATCGGGCGCACCGACCGCCGGACCGCCCTCGTCCTGCTGACCGCGCTCCTGGCCGGGGCCAACCTGCTCTCGGCCTGGGCGCCGACGTTCGCCGTGCTGGTCGCGGCCAGGGTCCTCGTCGGCATCGGCATGGGCGGCGTGTGGGCCCTCGCCGCCGGGCTGGCGCCGCGCCTGGTCCCCGCCCGGTCGGTCGGCGCGGCGACCTCGCTCGTTTTCAGCGGGATCGCGGTCGCCTCGGTCCTGGGCGTCCCGCTCGGCGCCTATATCGGGGCGCTTGCGGGCTGGCGCGAGGCCTTCGCCGTCCTCGGGCTGCTGGCCCTCCTCGTGGCCGCAGCGCTGGCCCTGCTCCTCCCGCCGCTCCCGGCCGACGCCCCCGTGCGCGTGCGGGGCGCCCTGCGCCTTGCCGTCGACCCGCGTGTGGCCACCGGCCTGGCCGCCGCCGTGCTCCTGGTGAGCGGGCACTTCGCCGCATACACCTACGTCCGACCGGTCTTGGAGGGCTCCGCCGGGATCGGCGCCGCGATGATCGGCACGCTGCTGCTCGTCTACGGCATCGCCGGGGTGGTCGGCAACTTCCTCTCGGGCCTGGGAGCGGCCCGGTCGGTCCGGTCCGTGCTCGGTGTGCTCGCCCTGGGACTCGCCGCCGCCGTGCTCCTGGTCCCCTGGGCCGGGGTCACCGTCCTCGGTGCGGGCGCGCTGATGGCCCTGTGGGGCTTGGCCTATGGGGGTGTCTCGGTGGCGTCCCAGACGTGGATGATGAAGGCCGCACCAAAGAACACCGAGACCGTCACCGCGCTGTTCGTCGGCGTGTTCAACGCGAGCATCGCCCTGGGCGCCCTCGTCGGGGGATGGGCGGTCGACGGTTTCGGTGGAACGTCGACCATGGTCCTCGGCGGAATCCTCGCCCTGGGGGCACTCGGCGTAGTCCTTGTCGGGCGCTCCCCGCAGGGGAAGGCAGCGGCCGCACAGAAGGGATGAACGGTGCCCGTGGCCGGGGAGGCTCCTCCCTCCGGCCACGGGCTCGCGCGCGGGCGTCCCTTCCGTGCGTTGTCGGGGCTTCGGACGGGAAGAGGAGCGCCATGACCGAATACGTCCTCATCCACGGAACGACCCAATCGCCGGCCGGGTGGGACCTGCTCCGCGAGGCGCTCGCGCAGCGCGGCCATACCGGCATCCCCGTCGACCTGCCGGGCGACCCTGCCCTCGGTGTGGAGGACCATGCGCGGATCGCAGCCGAGCAGACCGCCGGTCGCGTGCGTGCCCCCGTCGCGGTGGCGCACTCGGGCTCGGGCGCCCTGCTCCCGGCTGTCGCCGACGCCGTCGGCGCCGGGGCCCTGGTCTGGCTCGCCGCCTACGTCCCCGACACCGTCGGCGGGCGCAGCCTCCTGGAGGAGGCCCAGGCCGACCCCGCCGCGGTGTTCGCCGACGACTGGATCGGCGTCGACCCCTCCTCCGACCACGACGCCGCCCGCCGCTTCCTCTTCCACGACTGCGCCAAGGACGTGCAGGAGTGGGCGCTCAGCACGCTGCGCATGTTCGCCCCGCCCGAGGTCTACCGGCACCGCCCGGCCGACGGCCGGGCGGACGTCCCCTCCACCTACATCCTGCCGACCGCGGACCGCACACTGCGCCCCGACTGGATGCGCCGCGCCGCCTTGGAGCGGCTCGGCGTCCGCCCCGTAGAGGTGGCCGCCGGGCACTGCCCCCACGTCAGCCGCCCGGAGGAGACCGCCGACATCCTCGGCGCCGTGCAGCGCGTGGTCGGCAGCTGATCCGCTGCGGGGCCCATTGCGGAGCCCATATGCCTACAGGGCGGTCCGCAACCGGACGCCCAGCGCCCGGTGGAAGGCGCCGGCCAAGTGCTGACCGGACTCGCCCCAGGCCGCGTACACGATGTGGCTGCCGTCCTTGAACCACAAGGTGACCATCGTGCCTCCCCGTCGGTCGTAGGTCAGGCTGCCCGACGCCACCTTGGAGTAGGGCACCATCTCGCCCGCGGCCCGCTTGCGCCACTTGCGGCGGCTCCCGTCCTCCTTGTCCGGCCAGCGCTTCTTCCACCACGCCTTCAGGCCCCGCCGCGCCGACGGGAACGGCAGCAGGAGCAGCCAGGCAAGCAACCCCGCCATGAGCAGCCACAGCAACACGCCCATCAGGGCGTACGCCGCGATCTCGCCGAGGATCTCCCCTCCCTGGTGGTAGAAGAGACCGGCCATCAGGTAGGCCAGGCCGCCGACCACGCCGCCCTGGAACACCGGGACGAACGCGTGGAGCGCCGTCCCCGGGTCACCGACCGCCCACCCGATCGCCGACAGGACCATGACCACGAAGGCGGTGGACATGGGCCAGGCGGAGAAGACGCGGTCGAGCACCTTCACGACCGGGCGCGGATCGGTCGTGTAACCGGCCGTCCCGAACCGCAGGGTCCGCCGTCCGCCCGGGCTGGCCCGGACGCCGTCGACGCGGATCCCTTCTTTCAACGGGTCATGGCCGTACGGGTGGTGGTGCGTCGGCTGGTGCATGCGTCTTCCATGGTTTCGGGGCGGTGGTGCCGCTGCGTCCCCGCGACCGGGCGCTCACGGGGAGAGGGTGCCGCCGGGATGCGGTTCCACGGCGCCGTCCTCCAGGCCTATGACGGATTCCAGCCGCCGCCGGTGCCATTCGGGTGCGCCGAACAGCGACGCCGATCCGTGCGCGCGCTTGAGGTGCCGCTGGGCCTCGTGCTCCCAGGTGACCCCGATACCGCCGTGCAGCTGGATCGCCTCCCCGGCGATCTCGCGGTAGGCCTCGGAGCAGGCGGCCTTCGCCGCCGACGCGTCGACCCACGCCTCGGGGTCCCCCGAGTCCAGGGAGAACGCCGCCGCATAGGAGAGCGAACGGGCGCTCTCCAGGGCCACGTACATGTCGGCGAGCCGGTGTTTGACCGCCTGGAACGCCCCGATGGGCCGTCCGAACTGCTCGCGCGTGCCCGCGTACTCGACCGTCATCTCCACGCACCGTGCGGCGCCGCCGACCTGTTCGGCCGTGAGTGCGGTACTCGCGGCCGTCAGGGCACCGGCCAGCACCCGCCCGCCCTGGAAGGTGAGCGGCACCCCTTCGGCACGGTCGAACGCGATGTCGGCCAGGGAGCGGGTCAGGTCCAGCGGAACGCGTTCGACGACCGTGACGCCCGCGGCGTCCGGCGCGACCGCGAAGAGGGCCGGGCCCTGGCCGGTCGCCGCCGCCACGACGAGGAGGCCGGCCGTGTCCGCGTCCAGAACGCGGAGCTTGCGGCCGCTGAGCGTCCAGCGTCCGGAGGCGTCCGTGGGAGGGGGAGGGGCCGCACGGGTGTGCGTGGCGAAACGCGGGAGAGCGGACGGAGAGTGCGCGTTCGTCTCCTCGCCCGCTCGGCGGTCGCCGTCCTCTTCCCACGCCAGGGCCGCCGTGGCCGCCCCCTCGGCCAGACGCCCGAGCCACGTGTCCCGAGCGGGCGTGGCATCGCAGGCCAAGAGCGCCTGCGTGGCCAGGACCGATGAGGACAGGAACGGTACCTCCGCGAGCGCGTGCCCCAGTTCCTCCATGACCGCGTGCACTTCCAGCGCGCCGAACCCGGCGCCGCCGAAGCGCTCGGGGACGGCCAGCCCCGGTGCGCCGACCTGTTCGGCCAACAGCCGCCAGGACGTGCCGCCGTCGTGGCGGGCCAGCAGGCGCCGGACTCCGGTGCGCAGCTCCGCGTGCTCGGGGCGGAAACGCATGTCGGCCTCCCGGGCGGACCATAGCACCTAACAATCGTTTGATAGGTTAATCGTGTGTGCCGCCGCGGACCAGAGGGGGCCGTGCATGTCCGCCGCCGACCCCGACCCCGAATCCGACCCCGCAGCCGAGGCCGACCGGACGAACGCGTCCGTGGCCGGGTTCCGCCGCGCGTTCCGGACCTGGCTGGAGGAGAACCTCACCGGCGCGTTCGCCGACGCGCGCGGAAAGGGGGGACCCGGCCGCGACCATGAGGCCCTGGCCCTGCGCCGCTCCTGGGAGCGGCACATGGCCGCCGCCGGGTGGACCTGCATCGGCTGGCCGACCGCCTACGGCGGCCGCGGCGCCGACATCGAACGGCAGGTCGCCTTCCACGAGGAGTACGCCCTGGCCGACGCCCCCGCGCGCGTCAACCACATCGGCGAGGAACTCCTGGGCCCGACGCTCATCGCGCTGGGCACGCCCGGGCAGCGGCGCCGGTTCCTCCCGCCCATCAGGCGGTGCGAGGAGCTGTGGTGCCAGGGCTACTCGGAACCGGGGGCCGGGTCCGACCTGGCGGCGGTCTCCACCCGCGCCGAATGGCACGACGGGCCCGGCGGCCCCCACTGGCGCATCCACGGGCAGAAGGTGTGGACCTCCCACGCGCGCGAGGCCGACTGGTGCTTCGTGCTCGCACGCACCGAGCCGGGCTCCACGCGCAGGCGCGGCCTCGGCTACCTCCTCGTCCCGCTCCGCCAGGAGGGGGTGGAGGTCCGCCCCATCACGCAGCTCACCGGGACGTCGGAGTTCAACGAGGTGTTCTTCGACGGCGCGCGCACCGAGCCCGACCACATCGTCGGCGCGCCGGGGGAGGGGTGGCGCGTCGCCATGGCCACCCTGGGATTCGAGCGCGGCGTCTCCACGCTGGGGCGGCAGGTGGGTTACGAACGCGAGCTGCGCGGCCTGGTGGAGCTGGCCCGCGCCAACGGCGCCGCCCGCGACCCCCTCATCCGCGACCGGCTCACGCGCGCGTGGATCGACGTCCGTGCCATGCGGGCCACCGCGCTGCGCACCATGGCGGGCCTGGCCGAGGGTGCACCGGGGCCCGAGGCGTCGATCTCCAAAATCCACTGGGCCCGGTGGCACCGGCGCCTGGGCGAGCTGGCCATGGACGTCGTGGGGCCCGGAGGCGTGCTCGCCTCCGGGCCGCCCTACGACCTGGACCGCTGGCAGCGGCTGTTCCTCTTCTCGCGGGCCGACACCATCTACGCGGGCACCGACGAGGTGCAGCGCGACATCATCGCCGAACGCGTCCTGGGGCTTCCCCGGGACCGGCGCGCATGAGGGCGTGCGCCGCGCGCTCCCCGGAACGCCGCCCTGCACCCCGGCCGATGCCCCGTCCGATGCGCCCCCCGGCGCCTCAGCCCCGCTGGTCCCGACCCAGGCCGAACTCCTCCTTCACACGCTTCTTCAGCAGCTTGCCCGCCGCGTTCCTCGGAAGCTCCTCGGACACGATCCGGATGTGCGCGGGGATCTTGAACGCCGCCAGCTTCGGCTCCAGGTAGGCGCGCAGCCCCTCGTCGGTGAGCTCGGCGCCCGGCAGCAGGCCGACCACCGCCGCCACCTCCTCGCCGTATACCTCGTGCGGCACGCCCACCACCGCCACCTCGCCCACGGCGGGGTGGTCGTGGATCGCCGCCTCCACCTCGGCGCAGTACACGTTCTCCCCGCCGCGGATGATCATGTCCTTGGCCCGGTCGACGATGTAGAGGAACCCCTCCTCGTCCAGGCGCCCCAGGTCGCCGGTGTGCAGCCAGCCGTCCTTGAACGTCTCGGCGGTCGCCTCGGGGCGGTTCCAGTACCCGTGCACGATCCCGGGCCCGTTCAGCAGGATCTCCCCGACCTCCCCCGGAGGCAGCTCGGCGCCGTCCGGACCGGTGATCTTGACGTCGACCACCGCCACCGGGAGCCCGGCGCTGTCGGGCCGCAGCAGGTAGTCGCTGCCGCCGTTGACCGTGGCGATCGCCGACGACTCGGTCAGCCCGTACCCCTGGCCCAGCATCAGCTCGTGCAGCCCCGAGCGGGCGCGCGAGACCAGCGCCGGGGCCGCCGGGGCGCCCCCGCTGGAGAGCACCAGCAGGCTCGACAGGTCGTACTCGCCGAGCCGGGGCGAGGCGAGCATCTGCGAGATCATCGCCGGGACCGCGGTGATCGCGGTGACCTTCTCCCGCTCGATCAGGCGCAGCGCGTCCTCGGCGTCCCACTTGTACATCAGCACCAGCGCCCCGCCCTTGGCCAGCGCCGGGTACATCACCGACTGGGCGCCGGTGGTGTGGAACAGCGGGACCGTGCACAGCACCGTCGCCGCGCCGACCGCGTCCAGGAACGCCTGGGCGTCGGGCATGTCCAGGCCGAGCCGCATGAGCGAGCGGATGCGCGCGTAGTCGGCGGAGACCTGGTTGGAGATCATGTTCCGGTGCGAGCCCACCGCCCCCTTGGGGCGGCCGGTCGTGCCGGAGGTGTAGAAGATGTTGGCCGGGTCGTCGGGGTGCAGGTCGGCCGCCGGGGGTTCGGCGTCGGGCGCCACCTCCCCCAGCACCTCCGGCCACGGGCGCGCCGCCTGGGGCAGGGGGCCGTCGGCGCGCACCGCGATCACCGGCAGGCCCAGGCGCGGCAGCGCCTCGCCCAGCGCGGCGATCCGCTCGCCGTCGGCCACCAGCAGCTTCGCCCCGCTGTCGGTCAGGCCGAACTCCAGCTCCTCACCCTTCCACCAGGCGTTCAGCGGGACGAGGACCGCGCCGATCGAGGCGGCGGCGTAGTAGGCGATGACCCACTCGGGGTAGTTGCGCAGCGCCAGCGCCACCCGGTCGCCCTTGGCCACCCCGTACTCCTCGGCCATGCGCCGCGCCATGGTGGCGGCGTGCCGGTAGAAGTCGGCGTGGGAGAGGCGCTCGTCCCCGTATACGAGGGCGGGCGCGCCGCCGAAGCCCCGGCTCGCCTCCAGGGCCGCCCGGAGCGTGGGCGCCGCGTGCTTCCACACCCGCGTGGGCACCCCGCCGACGTCGGCGATCTCGATCTCATAGGGGCTTCCCGAATGGAGCAGGCGGGCGGTCACGGCGCCGATCGCGCGCACCGGTCGCTGGACGGGGGGTTCGGTCATGCGCACACTCCCTAAGGTCGGACCCCGCCCGGGGCAGGGCGGGGAGGGAACAGCGATCGGCCCCGTCCGGGGCGCGCCCGGCTCAGGGGCCGAAGCGGACGAGCGACCGGCCGCCGCGCCCCTCCCGCATCCGGAGGAAGGCGCCGGGCAGGCCGTCCAGGCCGATCTCGTCGGTGACCATGGAGGCCAGGTCGAGCGACCCGTCGCGGACCAGCCCGGCCAGGGCGGGCACGTCGCGCGCGGGGTCGGAGGAGCCGTACACGCAGCCGCGCAGGGTGCGGGCGAAGTGGAACAGCTCCAGCGCACTGAAGGAGACGCGGTCGTCCTTGGAGCCCACGCCCACCACGGTGGTCGTTCCGCCGCGCCGGGTCATGCTCCAGGCGCTGCGGATCGCGGCGGAGGAGCCGACCACCTCGAAGGCGTGGTCGACGCCGCGGCCGCCGGTCAGGCCGCGCACCTCCTTGGCGGCGGCGTCGCCCGCCGCGACGAAGTGGGTGGCGCCCAGCCCGCGGGCGAGGTCCTCCTTGGCGGGGGAGACGTCGACGGCGATGACCGGGTCGGCCCCGGCGATGCGGGCGGCCTGCAGGGCCGCCAGCCCCACCCCGCCCAGGCCGATGACCGCCGCCGAGGTGCCCGCGCGCACGCCGGCGGAGTTGGCGACCGCGCCCCAGCCGGTCAGGACGGCGCAGCCCAGCAGCGCGGCGGCGCCCGGGTCGACGTCGTCGGGGAGGGGCACCAGGGCGTTCTCGGGGACGTTGGTCGCCTCGGCGAAGGCGGCGGTGCCCAGTCCGGCGTGCACGGGCGTGCCGTCGGGGAGGGCGGCGTAGGGGGTGCGCGCGGCCTCGCCGGAGCGCTCGCACAGGTACGGCTCGCCATTGGCGCAGAACCAGCAGGCGCGGCAGGCGGGGGCCCAGTTCAGTACGACGCGGTCGCCCGGGGAGGCGGAGGCGACGCCTTCGCCGACGGCCTCGACCGTGCCCGCGCCCTCGTGCCCGAGGACGGCGGGCATCGTCTGGGGGAGCGTGCCGTCGGACAGCGACAGGTCGGAGTGGCACACGCCCGCGGCCGCCAGCCGGACCCGCACCTGCCCGGGGCCCGGGTCGGGGAGGAGCACCTCGCCGATGGCGGGGGGTTCACCGACGGAGGTGAAGAGGGCGGCCCGGACGGTGGTGCTCATGTGGCGTCTCCCGCGCGTGCGTGGCAGGGGCGCGACGAGGGGGTTCGCGCCCCGGGGGTGTGCGCGAGCCTACAAGACCAACCGGTCGGTAATCTAGGGGCGAGTGGGGCGGACCCCCGGGAACACCAGGTGGCGGTGCTCGCATACGCCGGGCGGCGACGCCCCCGAGGGGGCGCCGCCGCCGTTGCGAGGCAGAGAGGACGGAGCGGGGGTCAGCGGGTGGTCAGGGACAGGCCCCACTGGTTGAGGATCGGGTTCACCGGCTGGAAGAAGGTGGTCCCGCCCCAGGAGCAGTTGCCCGAGCCGCCGGAGGTGACGCCCTGGGCCTGGTTGCCGCTCATCCAGGAGCCGCCGGAGTCGCCCGGCTCGGCGCACGCGGTGGTGCGGGTCAGGCCGCGCACGGTGCCCTGCGGGTAGTTGACGGTCTGGTTCTTGGCCTGGATGGTGCCGCAGTGCCAGCCGGTGGTCGAGCCCGAGCGGCACACCGAGGCGCCGACGGACGCCTCCTGGCTGCCGCGGACGGTCACCCGGCCGCCGCGGTAGTTGTTCACGTAGGGGGAGGGGGTCCAGCCGGAGCTCGCCCGCACCCAGCCCATGTCACGGCCGGGGAAGATGGAGCCGGCCACGCGGCCCGACTCGCCGGCCGAGCCGCGGACGGAGGTGCCGGTGCTGCCGCAGTGCCCGGCGGTCACGAACCCGCCCGACACCGAGAAGCCGATCGAGCAGCGGCTGTTGCCGGGGTAGTAGGCGTCGCCGCCGACGATGGCCGCGAAGGTCTCCGGCTGGTCGGCACCCTCCTCGACGGTGACGCGGGAGGAGTCGACACCGGCCTCGGCGACGAGGTCCTCGGCCAGGCCCTCGGCGCCGTCCACGGCCTCGACGACCACGGAGTTGGACTCCACGTCGACGTACCAGCCGGTCACCTTGTCCGAGACGCCGTCCTCGGCCTCGGCGTCCAGGTCGGCCATGACGGCCTCCAGGTCGTCCTGGCTGGACTCGACCACGCGGGCCTCGGCGCCGGTCGCCTCGACGGCCTCCACGGCGGAGGAGTCGGCGACCGAGACGGTCAGCTCGCGGGTCTCGGTGTCGAAGACCGCTCCCGCGAAGGCCGCGCCCGCGGCCTCCTCGGCGGCCTTCTGGACGGAGCGGGCGTCGGCTTCGGCGGTGAGGAGGTCGTCGGCCTGGCCGGAGGCGACGCCCAGGTCGCGCTCCAGGGCCTGGGCCAGCGGCTCGGTGCCCTCGGGGAAGGCCTCGGCCTGGGCACCGGTGGGAGCAGCGACGATCAGGCCAACGGCCAGCGTCGATCCGCCGAGGAAACGAATGAAGGGGGATTTCCGCACGTTCTTTACTCCTTGCGGTGGGGAGTTAACGAACCTGTCGAGCGGTTGGACGCCTGACCCGCGGCCGGAGCCGCCGACGGGCGTCCCGGGGCACCCGGCCTTGTGGGCCGGGCGGAGTGTCCACCGGACGATCGGTAAACAGTTGGCGACTATAAGCGAATCCGCCGTTGAGCAACACGGTTGTTGCACACCGTGCCTAGCGGGAGGCGGGTGGGGCGATACACCGCGGCAGCGGGGAGCGGCGGGTCGCCCCCGTCGGTCCAACCTCGGGAGCGGCTTTTAGCTGGGCCTTATCTCCGGTGGTCAAGGCGGCTGCGGTGGGCCCCATAGAGGGGAGGTCGGGAGAGGGCTAGGGGGGCTCGGCGGCCGGATGAGGCCATGTGCTGTATACGGAGTGCAATCAACCGGGGACCCAGGTGTGACGGTGGGACCTTTCCGGGGCCGCCCGGAGCGGCCGCCCCTCGGCCCGCGCACCGTTCCCCCGCCCATCGGCCCCGCCCTCCCCCGAAGCGGGACCTTCGCCCCCGCCTCGCCCGCGCCGTCCGCCCGGCGTCCGGGCCGACCGGCAGGGGAGGGGCGCCCCCGCGCCTCGATAGGGTCGGGCGCCGTGGGAACCAAGCACAGGCGGCTTCCGCGGGAGGTCCGCGAACAGCAGATGATCGACGCCGCCATCCGCGTCTTCTCGCGCCGGGGCTACCACAGCGCCGGGGTCGAGGAGATCGCCGAAGAGGCGGGCATCTCGAAGCCGATGGTCTACATCTACCTCGGTTCCAAGGAGGGCGTGTTCACCGCGTGCATCCGGCGCGAGGCCGACCGCCTGGTCGAGGCGGTCCGCGCGGGCGTGTCCGGGAGCGCGACCCCGGAGGAGGGGCTGTGGGCCGGACTGCGGGCGTTCTTCGAGTTCGTCGCCGACAACAGGGAGAGCTGGATCGTCCTCTACCAGCAGGCCAGGTCCCAGGGCGAGCCGTTCTCCCGGGAGGTCTTCCAGGTGCGCTGCAGGGTGATGGAGGAGATCACCTCCCTGGTCGTGACGGGGACGGCGACCGAGGACGGCGGCAGGCTGGTGTCGGAGAAGGACGCCGAAGTGCTGGCACACGTAGCGGCGGGAGCGGCGGACGCCTTGACCGACTGGCTCCTGCAACACCCCGAGGAGACCCCGGAGACCCTGACGAGACGCATCGTGAAGCTGGCCCTGGCAGGGGTCGACCACTACACGGGCCCAGAAGAACGGACGCCGTAACCCAGGGCCGGGGAAGGTCCTCGCTCCGGGCCGCCGGAGCGCGAGGAAGAAGGCGGCGACGATGCAGGTCGGCGGCCCTTTCGGCAGCGCTGTCGGGTGGCGGGCGTGTGGTTGGTCGCCGTGATGGGCGGCGATGGAACAGCTGGTCCCTCGCTCCCGGGCCCCGGCCGGGTGGCGGGCCACCGGAGTGTCAGGTAGAGGGCGGCGACGACAATGAGCCGCAGGCCTTCCGGCAGCGCTGTCGGCCGCCGGGCGTGCAGGTGGTCGCGGTGATGGGCGGCGACGGGGTGAGCGGGGCGGTTCCCCGGCCCTGCTTGCCGAGTGGCGGGCCCCTCGCGGTCCGGGTGGGCGGCGCGGTCG
>NZ_ANBH01000131.1 GCF_000341185.1 Nocardiopsis chromatogenes YIM 90109 | reverse complement strand
CGGGGGTCGCCCGCGTTCGTGGCGGCCGCCGGGTCCGGGAGCCGTCGGGCGGAGGCCGGGCCTACCGGGCGCTGGGGAGTCGGTTCAGGCATCCGGTGTGCACAAAAGTGCACACTGGATGCGCAAGAGTGCTCCAAACAGCACACTCGTTGCCCCTACGGGAGCCAGAAGCGGACATACCAGGCACGCGTGGTGGGCTTCGGCCCTCCTGCGTGGTGGGGCCGACATCCGATCGCCCCGAAAGCGGCGGTTCCACGACACGGGATGCCTCTGGGGTGCCCGCGGGGCCCGGAAGGCGGGTTCCGGGCCCGCCGGTACCGGCCCGGTGTCCGCTTCGCCTGGTTTCTCAGCCGCCGGGGCGCCTTGCGCGCCCCGTTCGACGGCCGGGGCGGCCCGGCGGGCGGCGTGAGGGTGCGTTCATCGCGATACGTGAACGGGATCCGGCGCCATTGGGCCCCTAAATGGCACGCCGGGGCCGTTTGCCGGGGCGGTGTCACTGCGTGTAGCCGATATCGGCCCCGCGCGGGCCCAGGGGGCCCGGCGGAGGCGCCCGGGGCAGCCCCGTGCTCGCCCTCGTACTCAACCGGAACATCTCAGACGGACATGAACAGGACATCTCGCCTCTAGAACCTGTTCTGGGATTGCGCTCTTCGTCGCTCCGGGGCCTCCGGGGGCGTCGCTGGGCGCGCATCCCGGCCCCACCCGCAGTTGACGCGGAGTATTCGCCCAGGTCACAGTCCTAACGGGGTTCGCTGTGCGGGTCCGGCGGCCGCCCTGGGTGTCGAAGACCGCGAACCCCGGTACCGCGCCGCTTCCCGGGCCGCGAGGAACCCGGCGGACGGCAGGCGGGCCTGGGGAACCGCCCCGCTCTCGCCGTCGCAGGCCTCCTACCCCACGCCCTGGCGGCCCGCCGCTCGGCAAGCAGCCTTGAGTGGGGTACCAGCTGTTCCCGTCGCCGCCAATTACGGTGACCATTCACACGCCGGATAGCCGACAGCGCTGCAGGTCGGGCCGCTCGCCTTTGTCGTCGCTGCTCTCGTCGCCGCGCCCCGGCGGCCCGCCGCTCGGCAAGCAGTCTTAAGTGGGGCGCCAGCTGTTCCCGTCGCCGCCGATCACGGTGACCACCCGCACGCCCGCCGCTCGACAGCGCTGCCGGAAGAGCCGCCTACCTGCCTCGTCGCCGCCCTCCCCCTTGCACTCCGCCGAGCCGCCGCGCCCGGCTGGGGCCGGTGAGCGGGGCACCAGCTAGTCCTATCGCCGCCAGGAACGGTGACCGCGCACCCTCCGTGCAACCGGCGGTGCTGCAGGTGGCGCGGCTTCCCCTGGTAGTCGCGGCCCCCGGGCCGCGGCGATTCCGGTGGTCGATAGGGCCGGGCGGCGTGGTTCGGCGGACCCGGCCGCCCGTCGGCACCGAGCGGACCGACTACCGGGCTCCCGGCAGGCGGGTGACGGCGAACCACATCCGCATCCTCTGTTCCGGGTCGGACAGGTCGATTCCCAAGTCCCTCTCGATCCTTCCGATCCGGTACCGCACGCTGTTCCTGTGCGCTCCCAGGTCGGCGGCGGTCCGGTCCCAGTTGCCGTTTCTCGCCAACCATGCGCGCAGGGTCTCCCGCAGCATCGCCGCCGACCCGGTCTCCTCGGCCAAGGGGCCCAGTAGCGCCTTTGCCGCCCTTTCCGCCGCCGCCGGGTCGATGGCGGCTTCGAGCGGGTCCTCCCTGTCCCGTGCCACCAAGGGGCGGGCGGCCGCGCGGGCCCGGAGGAGCAGGGCGGCGGCCTCGCGGTCGGCCTCGGGCAGGTCCGCCACCCCGACCGCACTGCTCATCGCCCCGAGCCAGCCCCGGCGGTACAGGGCGTCCAGTGCCTCGGTGGGCCCCTCACCGTCCGACGGGGCGTCGTCCGCCCGGTCGGCCACGATGGCGCGCAGGGGAACGTCCCCGCCGGGGGTGCCCGGGTCCGCCAGTTCCGTGCCGAGGGCGGCCGCCGCGTCGGCCGCCGCCGGGGCGGGCCCCCGGCCCGCGCGTACCGCGTGCAGGACCCGGAAGGCGTCCGGTGCCGTGTCCGCTTCGGGGGCCGGGCCCCGGCCGGCGAGAGGGGCCACCATGGGTGCCAGCTCCGGCGCGCTCGGGCCGTCCAGCAGCAGGCGGCACAGCAGCGGGCCCGGCACCGCGGCCGACGCCCCGCGCGAGAGCAGACCGAGCAGCGCGACCGCCGTTCCCAGCACCGCCCGCTCGGCCATGTCCAGCGGTGTGGGCCTCCCCAGCACCACCACCCCCTGCTCACGCGGCGGCTCGCCCACCGCGTGCAGGAACACCTCGTCCCCGCCGAGCACCGCCTTGGCGCTGCGCGGCCCCCGCGGGCGGCGCAGCCGCCCCGCCAGCTCGGCCACCTCCGCCCCCAGGTCGCGCGGCGGCGAGGCGGCGGTGAGGCGCGGCCCCGCGCCCTGCCCGTCCAGCACCACGGCCCAGCAGTCCAGCGCCCCGGCCAGGGTCGCCAGCACCCGCTCATCCGGGGCGGCAGCCGTCACCGACCGCACCAGTGCGCGGTGGGCCTCGCTGACCCGCCGCACCTCCCCGACGCGCTCCTCCTCCAGCAGGGCGCCCACCGCGCGCCCCACCGCCACGAACGGCGTGGACCGCGCGACCTCCAGCAGCGCCAGCCCGTGCGCGGCGCACCGCTCCACCAGCCCCGGCGGGACCTCGTCGAAGACCGGCGTCACCCCGAGCCCCAGGGCCCCCGCCCCGGCCCGCACCAGGCCGGACACGTAGGCCTCCAGATCGTCCGGGGCGGTGGACATGTTCACCCCGGCGGTGAGCACCAGCTCCCCGCCGACCAGGTAGGGCGCCGGGTCGCGCAGCTCGCTCACCGCCGCCCAGCGCACCGACGGCGGCTCGCCCTCGGGCAGCACGACCGCGCGCAGCCCCAGGTCGCGCCGGTCCA
Organism: Nocardiopsis chromatogenes YIM 90109; assembly: GCF_000341185.1. Lineage (GTDB taxonomy): Bacteria > Actinomycetota > Actinomycetes > Streptosporangiales > Streptosporangiaceae > Nocardiopsis_A > Nocardiopsis_A chromatogenes. The sequence goes on along the minus strand of NZ_ANBH01000131.1, from coordinate 4,182 downwards.
AAAGGCGCTTCAGCGGGACGCTCCCGTCGCCGTGCATACGCCCCCTTCCCGCTCGCCCGCACCGGCCGGAACGCGCGTCCCCGCCTCCGGCGCCCAGGGGCCTGCACGCAGGGGCGGACGGGACGGAACGACCAGGGGACTGGGCCAAGCTGTGCGGAACATCCAGTTACAGCCCAGCTTATGCGCCTTTAACGTGCAGGAATCCGGTGATCCGGGTCTCGGACCCCCGTAGGCCAGGACACTCCCCCTCACGAGGAGCACGCATGACGATCGACCTCGCGGTGATCGCGCTCTACCTGGCGGGCATGGTCGCCCTCGGTTGGTGGGGCATGCGCCGCACCCGCGACAAGAGCGACTACCTGGTCGCAGGCCGCCGCCTCGGCCCGTTCATGTACTCGGGCACGATGGCCGCCGTCGTCCTCGGCGGCGCCTCCACCATCGGCGGCGTCGGGCTCGGCTACACCTACGGCCTGTCCGGCGCCTGGATGGTCGGCGCGATCGGCGTCGGCATCATCCTGCTGCACGCCTTCTTCGCGCGCCGCATCTCCCGCCTGCGCGTCTACACCGTGGCCCAGATGCTCGACCTGCGCTACGGCGGCAACTCCCGCGCCGTGTCCGGGCTGGTCATGTGGGGCTACACCTTCATGCTGACGGTGCCCTCCACGCTGGCCTTCTCCACCGTCTTCAGCGGGCTGTTCGACATGCCCCGCGCCGTCGCCATCATCCTGGGCGGCGCGATCGTGGTCACCTACTCGACCCTGGGCGGCATGTGGTCGGTGACGCTGACCGACATGGCCCAGTTCCTGATCAAGACCTTCGGCCTGCTGCTGATCCTCACCCCGGTGGCGGTCTGGCACGCCGGGGGGCTCTCGGGGATGCACGAGTCCCTCGGCCCCGGCCACTTCTCCCCGTTCGGCATCGGCGGCGGCACGATCGCCACCTACTTCCTCATCTACGCGCTCGGAATCCTCATCGGGCAGGACATCTGGCAGCGCGTCTTCACCGGCCGCAACGACGCGACCGTCACCGGCGGCGGGCTGGGAGCCGGGGTCTACTGCCTGGTCTACGCCGTGGCCGGGGCGCTCATCGGCACCTCCGCCGCCGTGCTCTTCCCCGGGCTGGACAACCCCGACGACGCCTTCTCCCTCATCGTCGCCGACACCCTTCCGACCGGGCTGGCCGGGCTGGTGCTGGCCGCCGCCCTGTCGGCGGTCATGTCCACCGCCAGCGGCGCCCTGATCGCCTGCTCGGCGGTGACCTCCACCGACCTGCTGCCCGAGGTCCGGCGCCTGTGGCGGCGCGGCGCCCCCTCCGGCGGCGCCCCCTCCGCCGACGGCGCGGCCGAGGGGGAGCGCGACGAGGTCGCCTCCAACCGGATCACCACCCTCGTCCTGGGCGCCGGGACCATCGCCGTGTCCCTGCTCGTCGACGACGTGGTGGCCGGGCTGACCGTCGCCTACAACATCCTCGTGGGCGGCCTGCTCGTGGCCATCCTCGGCGGCCTGGTGTGGCGGCGCGGCACCCGTCCGGGGGCGCTGGCCTCCATGCTCGTGGGCGCCGCGACCGTCATCGCCACCATGGCCGCCAAGGGGATGCTCGCCAACGAGGCCATCTACTACGGCCTCGGCGCCTCGCTGGCCGCCTACATCGCGGTCAGCCTCGCCAGCGCGCCCACCGCGCCCGCCGTCCTCGACGCCTGGCAGCGCCGGGTCCGCGGCGAGCCCGACCCGGACGCCGACGGCCGCGGCGCCGACCCCGATTCCCCGAGCGCCGACCGGACGACCCCGGTCGCCTCCGACGAGGGCGCGGGCTGACCCGGCCCGCCCGCCCGACCCCAAGGCTGCGAACCGCAGCGGAACCGAACGACAGACGAGAGAGGCCCTCGACGATGTCCGCACCGATCGGCCCCACCGACTCCAGCCGCGTCCCCCGCTTCGCCGGGCCCGCGACCTTCGCCCGCCTGCCCCGGCTGGACCAGGTCGACCACGCCGGGATCGCGGTGGTGGGCGTTCCCTTCGACACGGGCGTGTCCTACCGGCCCGGCGCGCGCTTCGGCCCCGCCTCCATCCGCGAGGCCAGCCGGCTCCTGCGCCCCTACAACCCGGGCCTGGACGTGTCGCCCTTCGCCGAAGTCCAGGTGGCCGACGGCGGCGACATCGCCGTCAACCCCTTCTCCATCGGCGACGCCGTGGAGACCCTCCAGGAGGCCGCCACCGGGTTCATCCAGGGCGGGACCCGCATGGTCACCCTGGGCGGCGACCACACCATCGCGCTCCCGCTGCTGCGCGCCCTGCACGCCCAGCACGGCCCGATCGCCATGGTCCACTTCGACGCCCACCTGGACACCTGGGACACCTACTTCGGCGAGCCCTACACCCACGGCACCCCGTTCCGCCGCGCCGTGGAGGAGGGCATCCTCGACACCGAGGCCATCTGCCACGTCGGCACCCGCGGCCCCCTCTACGGCAAGAAGGACCTGGAGGACGACCGCCGCTTCGGGTTCGGCATCGTCACCGCGGCCGACGTGATGCGCAAGGGCGTCGACGAGATCGCCGACGCGCTCCGCCAGCGGGTGGGGGACCGGCCGCTGTACGTGTCGGTCGACATCGACGTGCTCGACCCGGCGCACGCCCCGGGCACCGGCACCCCCGAGGCGGGCGGCATCACCAGCCGCGAACTGCTGGAGATCCTGCGCGGCCTGGGCTCGTGCAACCTGGTCGGCGCCGACGTGGTGGAGGTCGCACCGGCCTACGACCACGCGCAGATCACCGCCACCGCCGCCTGCCACGTCGCCTACGACCTCGTCAGCGTTCTCGCCCTGAACAAGCACTGAGCCCTGCACCGGCACCGGGCCCAGAACCGGCGCCGGTGCCCGGCCACCACCTGACGCCCGAGCACGCGGCGCCGCCCCTCCCGTCCTTCCACCGGGGCGGCGCCGCACCGAACCGCACCGAACCGCACCGAAAGGCCGTCCTCCGTGACACGACCCCGCAACGGCGGCGACGTCGCCGTCGAGACGCTGATCGCCCTGGGAGCCCGCACCGCTTTCGGCATCCCCGGCCAGCACGCGCTGGGGCTGTTCGACGCCCTGCACTCCCGGCCCGAGGTGCGGTTCGTCTCCAGCCGGGTGGAGAACAACGCGGCGTTCGCCGCCGACGGCCACGCGCGCTTGACCGGCGAGGTGACCCCGCTGCTGGTGTCGACCGGCCCCGGCGCCCTGCTGACCCTGGCCTCTCTCCAGGAGTCGGCGGCCGCGTCCGCCCCGGTGCTGTGCATCACCAGCCAGATCCCCTCCGAGGGGCTGGGCGGCGCGCGGCGCGGCTTCCTGCACGAGCTTCCCGACCAGTCGGCCTCGGCGCGCGGCGTGGTCAAGTCCGTCCACACGGTCCGCCACGCCTCGCAGATCCCCTCGGCGATCGCCGAGGCCTGGCGCAGCGCCGCCTCGGCGCCCGCGGGGCCGGTGTGGGTGGAGATCCCGCAGGACGTCCTGCTCGCCCCGGTGGAGCTGCCGCCCGTGGCCGACGTCGACGGCTCCCCGGAGCCGCTGCGCCCGCGCGCCGAACTGCTCGACGAGGCCGTGCGCCTGCTCGACGGGGCGAAGCGGCCCGTCGTCCTCGCCGGGGGCGGCGTCTCCCGCGCCCGCGCGCAGGCAGCGCTCCTGCGCCTGGCCGAACACCTGCAGTCGCCGGTGGCCTGCACCTTCGGCGGCAAGGACGCCTTCCCCTGGGAACACCCGCTCTCCCTGCAGTCCTGGCTGGAGGACCGGCACACCACCGACTACCTGGAACAGGCCGACGTGCTGCTGGTCGTCGGCTCCGGCCTGGGCGAGCTGTCCAGCAACTACCACACGATGCGCCCCAAGGGCCGGGTCGTCCAGATCGACGCCGACCTGGGCAAGCTGGAGGCCAACGGCCCCGCCCTGGCGATCCACGCCGACGCCGCCCTCGCGCTGGAGGCCGTCGCCGCCCGCGTCACCCCCCGCGCGCGCTCCGAACGGGCCGAGCGCGAGACCGCGGACGTCAAGCGCGAGGTCGCCGACCGCCTGGCGGGGCAAGGCCTGGAGACCGAGACCCGCGTCCTTGAGGCGGTGCGCGAGGCCCTGCCCGACGGCGCCCCGAGTTACTGGGACATGACGATCCTCGGGTACTGGGCCTGGTCGGCCTGGGATCCGCGCGGCGGCGC
>NZ_ANBH01000130.1 GCF_000341185.1 Nocardiopsis chromatogenes YIM 90109 | reverse complement strand
GGGCGCGGGGGCCGCCCACGACGGGCCGGTTCTCGCGGTCTCCGGCGACGGCGGCGCCATGTACGGCATCGCCGAGCTGGCCACGGCGCGCCAGCACGACCTCGACGTCACCTGGCTGATCGTCGATGACGGCGGCTACGGCATCCTGCGCGAGTACATGAACGGCGCCTTCGGCCGGGCCTCGCACACCGAGCTGGCGCGCCCCGACTTCACGGCGCTCGCCGCTTCCTTCGGGGTGCCCGCGGTCCTGTCCGACGTCGAACGGCTCCGCGACGACCTGGCGGCCGCCTTGGCCGCGCCCGGCCCCAGTGTCGTGGTGCTGCCCGCCGTGCTGCGCATGTTCGCCCCCACCCACCTGGACTGACTGGGCCCTGAGGCCCGGCTCCGCGGCGGCCCGCCCCCGAACGCCCGCCCCCGGGACACCGGGAGCGCGCCCCTTCCGCCCCCGGCGGCATCCCCCGTCCCCTTCGCTCCGCTCCAGGAGATGAGCCATGACCGACGACCAGCGAACCGAGGCGCCGCGGCGGCGCCAGCGCGTCACCGAGGTGGAGGCCTACGGTGTGGCGCCGCTGCCGCCCGCCGCGCAGACCTCCGGCCCGCTCGACCTGTTCCGCCTCGCCTTCGGCGGAGCCAACACCTTCGCCACCATCATCCTGGGCACCCTGCCCATCGCCTACGGCCTGGGCTTCTGGGCGGCCGCCGCGGCCACGGCCGCCGGGGTGGTGCTGGGCGCGCTCATCCTGGCGCCCATGGCGCTGTTCGCCCCGCGCACGCGCACCAACAACGCGGTCTCCTCCGGTGCGCACTTCGGCGTGGTGGGCCGTGGCCTGGGCTCGCTGCTGTCGCTGCTGACCGCCGTGGCCTTCTTCTCCATCTCGGTGTGGGTGAGCGGCGACGCGATCGCCGGGGCCGCCGCCCGCCTGGGCCTGGACGGCGGCGACGGGGTGCGCGCGGCCGCCTACGGCGCCATCGCGCTGGCGGTGTTCGCGGTGTGCGTGTACGGCTACCGGTTCATGCTGCTGGTCAACAAGGTGGCGGTGGTCGCCGGGAGCGCCCTGATGCTGCTCGGCGCGGTGGCCTACGGCGGCGCGTTCGACCCCTCCTACTCCGGCACGGGGGAGTACCTGCTCGGCGGCTTCTGGCCGACGTGGATGCTGGCGGCGCTGACGATCATGGCCAACCCGGTCTCCTTCGGCGGGTTCCTCGGCGACTGGGCGCGCTACATTCCGGCGTCGACCCCCGTCCCGCGGCTGCTGGCCGCCCCCTTCCTGGCGCAGCTGGCGACGCTGCTGCCGTTCGGGTTCGGCGTGGCCACCGCCACCCTGGTGGCCGACCCGGGCGACTACGTCGTGGGCCTGGTGTCCGCCTCGCCGGGCTGGTACGCGGTGCCGCTGCTGCTGGTGGCCGTCATCGGCGGGCTGTCCACCGGCACCACCGCCCTGTACGGCACCGGGCTCGACTTCTCCTCGCTGGTGCCGCGCCTGAACCGGGTCCAGGGCACCGTCGTGGTGGGGGCGCTGGCCCTGGTGCTGGTCTTCACCGGGGCGTTCGTCTTCGACGCGGTCGACACCATCAACGCGCTGGCGATCCTCATCGTGCTGCTGACCTCGCCGTGGATGGTGGTCCTCATGCTGGGGTACCTCTTCCGCAGGGGCCACTACCTGGTCGAGGACCTGCAGGTGTTCAACGAGGGGCGCCGGGGCGGCGCCTACTGGTTCACCCGCGGGATCAACTGGCGGGCGGGCGCCGCCTGGGGCCTGGCCGCCGCCATGGGGCTGCTGTTCGCCAACACCCCGCTCCTGGTCGGGCCGCTCGGCGGGCTGGCCGGCGGCGTCGACCTCAGCCTGCCCGTCGCCCTGGTGACCGCCGCGGTCGCCTACCCGGTCGCCCTGGTGGCGGCGCCCGAGCCGCGCGGGGTGTTCGGCCCGCTGGGACCGCGCTGGGTGCCCTGCGCCCCGGACCCCGAAGACGCCCAGCGCCCCGAACCGGAGCCCGCCGCCCGCTGACCGGGGCCCGCCCCTGCCGGGGGACCGCCCCGGCACCGAGCCCCGCCCACCGCCCCGACCACACACCGCGCCCCGACCACACGAGGAGAGCGCCATGCGCACCCGCGAGTTCGACACCCTTCCGGCCTTCATCGCAGGGGACTTCGCCCCGCCCGAGGGCGGACGCACCATGCCCCTGACCGACCCGGTGACCGAAGCGCGCGCGGGCGCCGCGGCCGTCTGCGGCCCCACCGAGGTGGAGGCCGCGATGCGGGCCGCGCAGAGCGCGTTCGGTGCCTGGCGCAAGGCCGCACCGGCCCGGCGCCAGGACGCGCTGCTGGCCATCGCCGACGCCCTGCGCGAGCGCGCCGAGGAGTTCGCCGACGCCGAGTGCCGCGAGACCGGCAAGCCCCGCTCCTCCATGCTGGAGGAGGAGATCCCGATGTGCGTGGACAACCTGCGCTTCTTCGCGGGGGCCGCCCGGCACCTGGATGGCCGCTCGGCCGCCGAGTACATGGAGGGCTGCACCTCCTGGATCCGCCGCGAGCCGGTCGGCGTGTGCGCACAGATCACGCCGTGGAACTACCCGCTGATGATGGCGGTGTGGAAGATCGCCCCCGCTCTGGCGGCGGGCAACACCGTCGTCCTCAAGCCCGCCGAGAGCACCCCCACCACCACGGTCATGCTCGCCGAGGCCGCCGCGCCGCACCTTCCTCAGGGGGCGTTGAACGTCCTGCCGGGGGACCGCGACACCGGGCGGCTGGTGGTCGAGCACCGCGTCCCGCGGCTCGTGTCGCTCACCGGCTCCACGCGCGCGGGCATCCAGGTCGCCAAGTCCGCCTCCGAGGACCTGAAGCGCCCGCACCTGGAGCTGGGCGGCAACGCACCCGCCGTCGTCTTCGAGGACGCCGACATCCCGGCGACCGTCGAAGGCATCCTCGCGGGCGGGTTCCTCAACGCCGGGCAGGACTGCACCGCCGCCAGCCGGGTCATCGTGCACGAGGCCGTCCGCGAGGCGTTCACCGCCGAGCTCGCCGCGCGCGCCGCCGAGCAGCGCACCGGGCGCCCCGTGGACGAGGACTCCGACTTCGGCCCGCTGAACAACGCCGACCAGTTCGGCCGGGTGCTCGGGCTCCTGGAGCGCCTCCCCGCCCACGCCAGGGTGGAGACCGGCGGGGAGCGCGTGGGCGAGCGCGGGTACTTCATCGCCCCCACCGTCGTCTCCGGGCTCCGCCAGGACGACGAGATCGTGCGCGAGGAGGTGTTCGGCCCCGTCCTCACGGTCCAGTCCTTCTCCACCGAGGGCGAGGCGGTCGAGCTGGCCAACGGGGTCGAGCAGGGCCTGGCGTCGTCGGTGTGGACCCGCGACCACGGCCGCGCGCTGCGCATGGGCGCCGAACTCGATTTCGGCGCGGTGTGGGTGAACACCCACGGCGGCCTCACCTCGGAGATGCCGCACGGCGGGTTCAAGGGCTCGGGCTACGGCAAGGACCTGTCGGCCTACAGCCTGGAGGACTACACGCGCGTCAAGCACGTGATGAGCGCCCTGGCCTGACGGCGCCGGGCCGCAGGCACCGGGCCCGGAAGGGCCGCACGGAGCCGACGCGCCCGGTCCCCGGGGAACGGGGCCGGGCGCGGCTCGGCCAGGGGACCCGGCCAGGGGAGGGGCTCAGCCCTGCCCCGGCTCCTGCCCCCGGGGCCCCGGCTCCCGACCCAGGGGGCCGATCGCCCCGACCACACGCCAGTGCAGCAGGACCTCGTCCGGCCCGTCCTCGGGCTCCTCGACCGGCTGGCGGTCCGGCGGCGCCTCGTCGAGCGGCCGCTCCAGCAGCACCTCCACCGAGAAGCCGATCTCCGGCTCCACGCTGATGCCCACGCCCCGCACCCGCGGATCGGCACCCAGCCACCGCCGGACCAGATCCTTGGCCAGCCGCGCCTGGCGCAGGGTCGTCACGGCGCCACCAGCCGCGCGCCGAACGTCTCCAGTACCGCGCCGATCGGGTTGGCGAAGGTGAGCCCGGTGCCGTCGGGGCCGCCGTAGGTGCTCCCGGCGAACAGCAGGCCGACGGCCCGGCGCCCCTCGCGGGCCCAGATCAGCGACCCGGAGTCGCCGCCGGCGCTGAACGGCCCGGCGGTGCCGGAGACCTCCAGCTGGTCGTCGAAGACCAGCTCGCCGCCGGGGAAGGAGATGCGCAGCCCGTCCACCTCGAAGGCGGTGATCCGGCCGCGGGTGTGGCCGGTCGTGCGCCCGACCTTCTCCACCTCGGTCGCGCCGCCTGGTTCGGGGTCGGCCACGGTGATCGGTCCGCCGGGGCAGCGCGCGGGGTCGTGCCCGACCCCGTCGTCGATCCGGGCGATCGCGGCGTCCACCCGGTTCGGCCGGTCCCGCCTCAGTTCGCTCATCGCGACGAGCTCGCCGAAGCGGTCGACGGGGTCGCGGCCGCGGTCGGCGACGCCGGGCTGCAGCGCCGTGTCGCCGATGCGCGCCTCACCGGTATTGCCCAGGACATGGTTGTTGGACAGCGCGTGCACGACACCGCCGACCTCGACGAAGGCGCCGAGCGTCCCCGCGGTGATGTCGGGGTGCCCCACCGAGCAGCCGGGGGCCAGCGGCCGGTGCGGCTTCTGCATCTCCTCCGGGGTGAAGGGGGACAGGGCCCGGATCTCGCCGACCTCCACCACGTCGACCTCGCCCCGGGCCTCGTCGGAGATCCGCGCGAGCAGGTCGCTGAGGGGCGCGGTCTCCCGCACCCGCACCGCGAGCCTGCACCTTCCCTCGGAGTCCGCCTCGATCCCCAGGGCGAGGTAGGGGGCGGCGACATCGGCGGGGGTGATGATCCGCCCCCGCAGGTCGTTCTTGAGCTCTCGGCACGAATCCAGGTGCATGGCGTCTCCTGGGGGTGGGAGGGACCGCTGGGGAAGGGGCTACGCACGTCTCACAATCGGATACGGGTCGTAGTGCGCTGAGGCGCGGCGCCCGCCCTCAGGGGCGCGCCCCGCGGTGCTCGGTACATGCGTTTGTACCCCGGTGGCGCCTGATCTCCCGTGCCGATGTCCCTGATACCGCAACGACAGACCCGACAGGGCGGCCCCTCCGAGTCGGCATCCCCCGGATCGACGACGGCCGGGGCAGGTCACCGGGGCCGTCATAGGAGCGTGTCGTTGCAGGACCGGTCGCAGGACTAATGCGCGGGCGGAGCCGCCTCCGCTCCCTCGTCGGCGCCCTCCCCGGTGGGGCGGCGCGCCCACAGGGTGGCCACCAGGGCGCCCGACATGTTGTGCCAGACCGAGAACAGGGCGCCCGGCAGCGCCGCGAGCGGCGCGAAGTGCGCGGTCGCCAGCGCCGAGGCCAGCCCCGAGTTCTGCATGCCGACCTCGATGGCCACCGCCCGGCGCGCGGACTCGGGCAGTCCGGTCGCGCGGCCGACCCCGTAGCCCAGCGCAAGGCCGCACATGTTGTGCAGCACCACGGCGGCGGCCAGCAGCAGACCGGTGGAGGCGACGGCCTCGGCGTTGGCGCCCACCACCGCGGCGACCACGACGACGATGCCGCCCACCGACACCAGCGGCAGCACCGGAAGCACCCTGAGCACCAGGCGGCGCGCCAGGGCCCGGACCACCAGGCCCAGCAGCACCGGGACCAGCACGACCTCCAGGATCGAGACGAACAGGTCGCCCGCCGACACCGGGAGCGTCGACCCGGCCAGCCCCAGCACCAGCAGGGGCGTGAGGACGGGCGCCAGCAGCGTGGACAGCGAGGTCATGGCCACCGAGAGGGCCACGTCGCCGCGCGCCAGGTAGACGATGACGTTCGACGCGGTCCCCCCGGGGGAGGCGCCGACCAGGACCATCCCCACCACCAGCAGGGGCTCGAAGCCGAACAGCAGCGCGATGCCGTAGCCCAGCAGCGGCATCACCAGGAACTGGGAGGCCACCCCCAGCAGCACCGCCTTGGGGTGCTTGGCCACGATGGCGAAGTCGACGGGCTGCATGGTCAGGCCCATCCCGAACATGATGACGCCCAGCAGCAGAGCGATGTGCGGGGCGAGCGCGGCGGACTCGTCCGGCAGCAGCATCCCGGCCACCGCCCCGGCCAGCACCAGCAGGGCGAACCAGCGCCCCACGAACGAGGCGACGCGTTCCAGGAGCGCCATGGCCGATTCACATCCTTACCCGAAACGAGGCATGCGCGCCGCTTGACGGCGCCGGTGACCCGCGGCAGTCTACGGCGGCGCCGGTCCGCCGGTCGCGGCGGGTCGGCCGCATCCGGGATGCGTGACCAGCCCCCTCCTCCCCGTGGCGGGGCGCCCGGCCGCGCGGAGGGCGGAAGGCGCGCCCCGATCCCCGCGTCCGCAGGGGGAGGGCGCCCGGAGACGGGGAAGGAGCCGGGGCAGGGACAGCGGTCCTCGGACCTGAGGCACGTTCGGGAAGGTGGTGCGGCGGTGCGCGCGGTCATCGTCGGAGGAGGCATAGCCGGGCTCGCGGCGGCGCTGGCGCTGGACCGGATCGGCGCCCAGAGCTCCGTGCACGAGGCGCACCCGCGCAGTGGCGAGGACATCGGCGCGTTCCTCACCATCGCGGGCAACGGCATGCGCGCCCTCGACCGGCTGGGCGCCGCCGAACGGGTGGCCGGGGCCGGGTTCGCCCTCACCGACCTGCGGCTGTCGGGGCCGGGCGGGCAGGTGGTCGCCGAGCGGAGGCTGGACACCCCCGGCGACCCGCTCAGCCGGTTCCGCTGCCTGCGCCGGGCCGACCTGCGCCGGGCCCTGTACGAGGAGGCCCTGCACCGCGGGGTGCGCGTGCGCCGGCGGGAGAGGTTCACCTCCGCCCGGGACGACGGACACGGGGGCGTGGCCGCCGTGTTCTCCGGCGGCGCCGAGGCGACCGGCGATGTGCTGATCGGCGCCGACGGCCTCGGCTCCACGGTGCGGGGCCACGTCGNCCCCCCCCCCTGCCGCTACGCGGGACAGAACATCTACTACGGCTATACGCGCGAACACGAGCCCCCGCACGCGCGCGGGCGGATCGACATGATCCGCGGCGCGGGCTGGTTCTTCGGATACACCGTCTCCCCCGAAGGGGAGGTGTTCTGGTTCGCCAGGCTGAGCGCGCGGGAGCTGGCCCGGGGTGAGCTGTCGGCCCCGGAGCCCGGCGTGTGGGCCCGCCGACTCATGCCCGCCCTGGGGGAGGCCCCCGTGCCCGCGCGCATCGTGGAGGCGACGGGGGACCGCGTCATGGCGACCAACGCCCACGACATCCCGCCCGGCGGCCCCTGGCGGAAGGGGAGGGCGCTCCTCATCGGCGATGCCGCCCACGCCGCGTCCCCGGCCACGGGGCAGGGCGCGTCGATGGCGGCCGAGGATGCCGTGGTGCTGGCCAAGGCGCTGCGCGACCGCAATGGGGTGGACGCGGCCCTCACCGCCTATGAGCGGGTCCGCAGGCACCGTGTCGAGGAGAACGTGCGGCGCAGCCACGCGATGAGCCGGGAACGGCCGGTGGAGCCGGTGGACCCGGAGACCGCCCGCAGGGACGAGGAGGCGCTGTCGCGCGCGCTGGACTGGGACGCCCCGCTCACCGACGCGCACCCCGCCCAGGATTGACCCGCCCGACCGGGCCTGCGCTGACCGCGCCCGGCCCGACCGCGCCCGGCCCGACCGCGCCCGCTCCGGGCGCGCAGGTTCGACTACCCCCTCCCCCTGCGCCGTCCCCGGCCGTGGGCGTGTCACCCCGGGCGGGGCCTGACCTGCACGCATAGGGTTCCTCTGCGTTCGGCGGAGGGGGACAGATGGAAGAGGCGGGCGCTGAGGCGCTGGGCATGCTGCTCGTGATCCTGGTGGCGGCCTTCCTGGCGCCCATGGTGAGCGACCATCTCGCGCGCTGGGTGCTGATACCGGCGACCGTCCTGGAGATCGTCTTCGGGATCGTCCTGGGACCGGCCGGTCTGGGGGTCGTCCACGAGGACGCGGCGATCGCGATGCTCGCCGACCTCGGCCTGGCGCTGCTGATGTTCATGGCCGGGTACGAGATCGACTTCGCCCGGATCGCGGGGCGCCCGCTGCGCCGCTCGCTGGCGGCCTGGCTCGTGTCGGTCGCCGTCGGGCTGGGACTGGCCGCCGCGGCGTTCGGGGCGTCCCAGACGGCGCTGATCGTCGGCCTGGCGCTGACCACGACGGCGCTGGGGACCGTGCTGCCGATCCTGCGCGACGCGGGGGCGCTCCAGGGGGCGTTCGGGACCCGGTTCCTGGCCTCGGGGACGGTGGGCGAGTTCGGCCCCATCGTGCTCATCGCCGTGCTGCTCAGCGGCTACCGCCCGCTTGAGGGGACGCTGCTGCTGGCCGGGTTCTTCCTGCTGGCGGGGGTGGCGGCGTGGCGCGCCACCCGGCCGCCGTCGGAGCGGCTGGGCAGGCTCATCCGGGCGACCCTCGGCTCCAGCGCGCAGCTGGCGGTGCGGCTGTGCATGCTGCTGACCGTCCTGCTGGTGTGGGTGGCCGCGACGATGCGGCTGGACGCGCTGCTGGGGGCGTTCGCCGCCGGGGTCATCGTCCGGCTGATGCTGGCGTCCAACCACCCCGACGAGGCCGAGGCGGTCGAGTCCAAGATGGACGCGGTCGGCTTCGGGTTCCTGATCCCGCTGTTCTTCGTGGTGACCGGCGTCCGCTTCGACCTGCGGGCGCTGCTGGCCGACCCGCTCTCCCTGCTGCTCGTCCCGGTCTTCCTGGCCGCCTTCCTGGCCGTGCGGGGCGGCCCCGACTACCTGTTCTCCAAGGGCGACGTCCCCCAGCGGCAGCGGGCGCCGCTGGCCCTGATGTCGGCGACCGCGCTTCCACTCGTGGTGGTGCTGACGGCCATCGGCCAGGAGACCGGCGCCCTGGACGGTGCGCTGGCCGCGTCCCTGGTCGGCGCGGCGATGCTGAGCGTGCTGGTGCTCCCCCAGGTCGGGGGAGCCCTCCTGCGGCGCGCAGCGAACGCGGAGCCGTGACGCCGGAGGCGCCGAAGGGGGGTCCCGCACGGCTCCTCCGCGCTCAGGAGGGCGTTGCGGGCAGCGATTCGACGACACGGTCGAACCGGAACGCGATCTCTTCGGGGGCCTCGGGCAGTTCGACCGAGTGAATGTGGACGGTGATCCCCGAGGCTCGGATGAAGTACTCCTCACGGCCCTTGTCGGCATCGCCGAAGGCATAAACCAGGTGCCCGCTCCTCACTCCCACGGCGGCACAGTAGGCGACCATCTGGTACAGGTCTTCCCTGGCCGGATGGTGATTTGAATCGAGATTCTTGTACTTGGCGTCGATGACGGCGACGGGACGGGTGGAATCGTAGACGACGAGGTCCGGGCGCAGTTCCACTCTCCCCAGATGGTCGAGGCTGTGCGATCTGTCCTGCGCCTTCGCCTTTCGGCCCGAAGTGAGGCGTTCACCGATGCGGGCGGCGATGAATCTTTCAAAGAAGGTCGCCGGGTTGAAGAGGAAACCGTCGATCGGCATCTGCCCACGGCCCTCGTGGTTCGCCGATTCCCCCCGGAGGACCGCTTCGGCGAGGCGCAGGACCGGCTCGAAACCGCGGTTGCGCGGTGAGGGGTTCCACAGGGGGACCGGTTCGCCGGGTGTCAGGGGGGCGACCCCGGTAAGGCCTCGTTCGATGTCGCGCAGGCGGGACACCACCGACCGGCTGAGGCCGGGCAGCGAGGCGAGTCGCCGCGCCGCAGCCAGCAGTACGCGGTTCTCCGGCAGGTCGACGGTGAAATCGTCGTATTCGACATTGAGCGGCATGGCGAGTGGGCCCCTGCGCCTCGTCTGTTCCGCGGCGTTGATGCGGCCCTTGAGCGCGGTCGCCTCCTCCCTCCTCGTCCGATAGCCGTGCAGAACGCCTCCCCCGTTCGCCCGCTCGAACGAGCGCGCGAACGCTTCGGCCATCGCAGGCAGGAGGGGCTGGGTCTCGGGGAGGGGGATCGTGTGCTCGTCCCAGGTCGGGGCGGTGTCGTGGGCCAGCAGCATCAGGATCCGGTGGATCGAGAGCTTTGGGTGGATGTGCAGATGGATGGGGCGGCCCCCCGGTACGGGTATCCGGACCGCGCCGATGCACGTGGCGGCCGCCACACGCCACTGCGTGGACGACGACCCGGTCATCCTCACGACCTCGGCGTCCCCGCTCAGGAACCTCTTGGAGAACTTCTGCAGCGCCGATGCCTCATCGGAGGTGAGGTCCACCGGTATCGGGTCCCCTCTCTCCTTGAGCGAGATGACGAGCGGGGCGTCACCCACGGCGGTCGGTCCCTCCAGACGTCCCGGACCCGTCCGAGGCCGCGCCGAACGACTCGGCCCCGATCGCGCGGAGAAGCACCTCCAAGCCGAACGCGTCCTCGATCCCCGGCCCGTACCGGCTCTCCTCCAGAAGGGGGATGATCTCGGACTCCCACACCAGTCGCAGGCCTTCGCGGGAGCCGGTCCGCGGCGTCATGAGAAAGGAGGGGCCGATGAGTCGGGCAGAGTCGTCGACGCGCCTGTTGAGCTCCTCAAGAAGCCGGGCCGGCGTCGGATCCATTCCGTTCTCGTCGAGCCAGCGGGTGAGCAGTCCGTCGACGGGGGCCCTGTCGGGTGAGAGCGGCCTGAAGGCGAAGCGGCGGCGGAGCGCCGAATCCACCAGGGCGATCGACCGGTCCGCCGTATTCATGGTGCCGATCACGAACAGGTTCTTCGGCAGGGAGAACGAGGCGCTGTCCCGCGAGTACGGGAGGGTGATGCGCCTGTCACGGTATTCGAGGAGGAAGTACAGCTCCCCGAACACCTTGGCCGTGTTCGCGCGGTTGAACTCATCGATGACCAGGAGATAGGGGCGCCCGGGGTCGTGGCGCGCCGCCTCGGCGATGCGCTTGAACGGCCCGTCCTCCGGGGCGTACGTCAGGGTTCCGTCCTCTCGGACCTGCGGCCGCAGGCCCTCGACGAAATCCTCATAGGCGAACGACGGGTGGAATTGGACCAGCTCGGTACGGTCCTCCCCTGCGACGAACTCGGCGAGTGCGAGGGCCAGGTGCGTCTTCCCGGTCCCAGGCGGGCCGTACAGCAGCAGCTGGCGCTTGTCCCGCAGCAGTTCGAGCGTCTCAGCGACCCAGCCGCGTGGAAAGAGGAGGCGGTCGGCCAAGGGGGCGCAGTCCGCGGGCCAGTCGATGTCGACCGTCCCGTCGACGGCCTGGACCTCGTCGCCGACATCCGTGCCCAACCCGGCACGCTCGGCCAGCCAGGCGATGGCGTCGGTGATGTCGTTGACCGTGGTACGCCGGTTGAGGGAGCTGCGGACCGGCTGCGGGAGGTCGGCGCGGCTGAGCGTGCTCGGGCTCCACTCGACCTTGCGGCGGCGGGCGGCTTGGAGGCCGTCCGACGGATCGTAGTAGGCCTCGCCGATGAACCTGCCGACGTGGACGCGGTCGCCGTCGACGGTCGCCACGAGGTCGCCCGACCGGATCCTGGTGAGGAAGGCGTGGAGCTGCGACGCCGCCTGGCCTGCGCTTCGCGGCGACGCCTCGGGGTAGGCCTCGGCGACGACCGATTGGATCTCCTCGCGCGGGGCGCCGGGCTCGATCCTGGGCACCTCCATGAAGGAGACGGAGACGAAGCCCTCGCGCAGCCACTGGGGGACCTGGTTCAGGAGCACGTGGTTCTCGTCGCCGACGTTGGCCCCTCGGACCAGCCAGCCGCGCTGGGCGGACTCTCCGCCCTGCCAACGGGACCGGAAAGGCTCGTCATAGAAGTCGACGGGACCGTCGTGCTCGGCTTCGAGCACCTCGCGGATCGCGGCGAGGTCGCGGTCGACATCGCCCGTCGGGGCATCGATTCGGCCGCCGAAGGCGGCGTGGATCTGCTTCTTGTGGTCGGCGCTCGCCATGACCTCGAACGTCTCGGGGAAGGCCAGCCAGAGCAGCACGTTGTACTGGGCCCGCGCGCGGTTCCCCAAGCCGAGTTCGGACACGGCCTCCTGTGCGGCCTCGCGGAAGTTCCAGGGGTCGGACAGCAGGTCGGGTCCGCCGTCCGCCCCGTCACGGTCACCGATGAGGCGGCTCGCCATGCGGATGAGAAATGCGAACTGCGCCCACCGGTAGTTGAGGAAGGCCTGGCCGCCGAGAAGGAAGCCCTCCAGAGCCGCGTCCAGCTCTTCGGGGATCCGCACCGGCCGGGACGACAAGACGAGGGCCTCGTCGATGATCTCCCGTTTCCTTTCGGGGCTGAGCTGGGAAGAGGACAGCGGGAGCATGTTCAGGTAGAGCAGCTCGGCCGCGAGCACGACCGCCTCGTCGGACAGCCCCTTGAGCTGGCGCTGCAGTTTCTCGACGAAGGAGCCCCGCCCCTCGTCGAGATTCTCGATGAAGGCTTCGTCCAGCTCGGCGGCCACGGACGGGGCCCATATGCGCAGCTCCGGATCGAACGACGAATATCCGCTGCGCACCCCTTGCTTGAGGACCCGCTGGGCGGCTCTGATCACGGCTTTGAACTGGGGATGATCTTCGTACGCAGGCGCCACCGGCTGTCCCTTTCCTTTTTCCCTGTGGCCGCGGGTCGGCCTCGGAGGGGCGGGCGCTCACACGCTAGCGTCCGCCCTCATCTGCGGCGAATGGCGCGGACAGCCGCTCCGTCGGGAATGGGGTTCGGCCCGGAGACCGGAAAATGGTCGGGGGCACCCGCCCGAGGTCACGGGGTGAGCACGAGGGTGTTCTCGGCGGCCTTCTCGACCGCCTCTCGGGTGAAGGGCATCGGAACGGTCCCACCGGCGGCCCAGTCCTCGGTCTGGGAGCCGCGGTCCGGGTGGAAGGCGTGGCCGGAGGGGCCGGTCAGGTCGATCCAGCGCGCGGTGTCGAGGTCGGCCATGTCGACGGCCATGCGCATGGACGGCACCCACGTCACCTCATAGCCCTCCGTGCGGTCCCAGCCGGTGGCGTTCACCGTGCTGGAGCCTCCCGAGGTCTCGACGGGGGGGCCGTTGAAGAGCCACTCGACCGGGCCGATGCCGGACGTCCCCAGCGACGGGTGGGTGGGCGTGAGCGTGTGCATCGCGCCCCAGCGCCACTCGGAGGGGTCGGGTCCGAAGCGCTCGGACAGCTCGGCGGCGGCCTGCCGCATGGCCTCGGCGATCACCGCGTCGCGGCCGCTCACCTCCTCGCCCTCCCACCAGGGGGAGTCCGGGTCGTCGAGGAGCCGGGACATCACCAGCCAGCCGCGCGAGGAGCCGTCCATCGGGTACTCCTCGGGGAGCTCGTCGAAGGTCAGGTCGAGGAGGCGGTTCCACACGGCGTTGTAGAAGGCGGCACCGGCCGAGTCGGCGTCCTGGTCCATGTCCCAGTCGGCCAGCAGCGCCTGGGCCACCGCGGGGTCCGCGCCCTCCTGCGGAGCGCTTTCCAGGTGGAGATCGACCAGGTGGGGGACCACCTCGCGTGCGCCGAGGTTGGCGGTGTCCATCTGCAGGCGCACCATGTCCTCGGGCGTCAGTTCGGTCCCGCTGTCGATCTCCTCCTCCAAGAGCTCGTTGATGCGGGCCGCCCTGTAGCCGTAGTCCCAGTCCTCGGTGAGGAAGTGCGGGTAGTCGGAACCGGCGGCGGCCTGGTTCGCGGTGACGATGAAGCCCGACTCGGGGTCGCGCACCGACGGCAGGTCGTCGAAGTCGATGAAGCCCTCCCAGTCATAGGAGGAGTCCCAGCCGGGCGCGGGCCAGCGCCCGTCGCCCTCGCCGCGCACGGGGATGGCCCCGGGGGCCTGGTAGCCGATGGTGCCGGAGGTGTCGGCGTAGATGAGGTTCTGCGCCGGGACCTCGAAGGAGCGGGCGGCGTCGCGGAACTCCCCGAAGTCCGAGGCGGTGGACATGGAGAAGACGGCGTCGGCCGTGGTGCCGGGCGTCAGGGCGGTCCAGGACAGCGAGACCGCGTAGCCGTCCCCGTCCGCACCCGGCCCGGGGCCGTCCTGCGCCTCGTCCACGGGCTCACCATCGGCGTCGACGGGCGGGGCCCCACCGATGCCGCGCAGGTCCAGGGCCGCCTCGGCGTCGGAGAGCACGGGGCCGTGGCGGGTGGAGCGGACGGTGAAGCCGACCGGCTCGCCGCCGGCCACCCGCACGGTCTCCTCACGGGTCTCCAGCGGCTCGCGCTCGCCGTCCACCACGGCGGCGCCGTCCTCGATCCGCTCCAGGTACAGGTCGGCGACGTCGGGGCCGAGGTTGGTGAAGCCCCAGGCGATGTCGGCGTTGTGGCCGATGACGATGCCGGGGAGCCCGGCGAAGGAGAAGCCGGTGACGTCGAAGGGGCACTGCGGGCCGGTGGAGGTGCAGTGCAGCCCGGTCTGGTACCAGACGGAGGGCATCTGCGGGCCCAGGTGCGGGTCGTTGGCCAGCACCGGCAGGCCCGAGGCGGTGTGGTCGCCGGAGACCACCCAGGAGTTGGAGCCCAGGCCGGGGCCGGAGGGGCCGAGCAGCGACGGGACCGACTCCAGGCCCGCGCCGACGCCCTGGAACAGGGGAGCGGCGGGGGCGAGGGCGTCGTCGGGCTCGTCCTCGCGGCCGTCTCCCTCCCCGGCGCCGCCCTTTCCGGTCCCTCCATCCCCTCCATTCCCTCCGTCCACGATCGGCGGGTGGTCGTCCTCGGGATAGTCCGGGTACAGCTCCTCGACCTGCCCCCGGTCGAGCCCGGAGGCCAGCAGGGAGGCGCGTTCGATCTCGTCCTCCATGTTGCCGCGCAGGTCCCAGGCCATGGCCTTGAGCCAGGCGAGGCTGTCGGTCGGCGTCCAGGCCTCGACCTCGTGGTCCGGAGCCAGCGCGGCGAGCACGGAGAACTCCAGCCCCAGCTCGCCGCCGTCCCGCCCGGCGAGGTAGGCGTTGACACCGTCGGCGTAGGCGTCCAGGTAGGCGCGGGTCTCGGGCCGGAGCAGGTCGTACTCCTGCTCGGCGACGCGGCGCCAGCCCATGGTGCGCAGGTAGACGTCGGTCTCCACCTGCTCCTCGCCGAACATCTCCGCCAGGCGGCCCGAGGTCGTCATCCGGTTGAAGTGCATCTGC
Organism: Nocardiopsis chromatogenes YIM 90109; assembly: GCF_000341185.1. Classification (GTDB taxonomy): domain Bacteria; phylum Actinomycetota; class Actinomycetes; order Streptosporangiales; family Streptosporangiaceae; genus Nocardiopsis_A; species Nocardiopsis_A chromatogenes. Next base: position 72,374 of record NZ_ANBH01000130.1, on the reverse strand, counting down.
CAGAACCGGTCCTGGGCGTGGACGAAGCCCTGGGCCTTGAAGAGGTCCTCGGCGGTGTCGGCGTAGATCTGCGGGATCCCGTTCCCGTCCCGGTACACGGTGACCGCGCTCTCCAGCCCCGGGACCGCGATCTCCCCATCGACCTGCGGAAAGGCGCGTACGACACTCCACGTCCCGATTCCGCCCGCCACAAGGGCGAGCGCGAGGAGCACGGACAGGGGGATGAGGACCCATCGTTTGACGGATCGTGTGATACGCACCATACGCGCAATATAGACCGACTGGTCGGGAGGACGAAGCCCGGGGTGGCGGGCGCGGACCGCCGTCCGCGCGGTGCCGCGAGGGGCGGGTCACCGGCCGACCTGGACGTCCATGGCGATGGGGAAGTGGTCGGCATAGCCGTCCGGGTCCACGGGCTTTCCCGCCCCGCCGAAGCGGACGGGGGAGGGGTAGACGCCCGTCGAGACCATGTCCTCGGGTTCGTGGACGATCCGGACCGATTCGGGGACCGCCCTGAGCGCCGAGCCCCGGGTGACCATGTTCCGGTTCACCATGAACTGGTCCAGCATGTTGGCGAAGTTGTTGAAGTAGAACGTCCCCGTCGGCCCCGCCGCGGTGCCGTCGGGGGCCTCGCCACCGCCCAGGGGCGGCCACATCAGGTTCCACAGGCGCGGCACCGACGCCGCGTTGAGCACCTTCGCGCGCTGTCGGGTGCTGAGCGCGTGCTGGACCAGGGACGCGTCGAAGGGCTCGTCGTTGAAGTCCCCCATGGCCAGCACCGGGGTCCGGGGGCCGTGCACCTCCAGCACGCGCTGGTGGAAGTAGGCCAGGGTCTCCCCGGCGACGGCGCGGTACGCGGCCGACTCCCACCGCCCTCCGCTGCGGGACGGCCAGTGGTTGCCGAAGACCGCCCAGGTCGTTCCCGCGCGGGTGCGGAAGTTGACCTGGAGGACCTCCCGGGTGCCGGTGCGGCGCACCACGACGTGCTGGTAGACCGCGTCGGGCGGCACCTCCAGCAGGTCCGGGTCGTAGAGGAAGGCGACGTCGATGCCCCGCCGGTCGGAGGTGTCGGCGTGCACCGCGCGGTAGGGGCGGCCCACACGGACGCGGACCGCCTCGGCGAACAGGCGCAGCACGTGCTCGTTCTCCACTTCGCAGACCCCGAGCAGATCGGGGCCGCGCCCGTCGTCCATGCCCGCGACGACCGACGCGAGCCGGTCGACCTTCCGGTCGAGGACCGCGGCGGTCCACCCCTCCAGCGACGACCCGAGGACCCGCTCCAACTTCTCGGTCCGCCGCGGGGAACCCTCGACATCGAACAGGTTCTCGACGTTCCACCAGGCGACATGGATAGCGGCCATGCTCGGCCCCGCTTCCCTCCCCCCGGCGTTCCTCCTCCAGCCCGCACAACCCCTGACCACCCCAGCATGCGCGCTCGGGGGGACGGTGTAAACAGACCGTCCTCGGTGGTCACGTCCGGGCGTGGGGAGGGTGCCGTGCGATGCGGTGATCACCGGTTCATGTTCGAGGCCGGGATGTCGTGGAAACGATGTTGCTGGTATTCGTGCTCGGGGTCGGACGAACTCGGAGAAGGAAGGGCGAGGTTCCATGGCGCCTCTGCGTCCCCGCATCAGCCTGCTCGTCACCGACCTCGACAACACGCTGTGGGATTGGTTCCACATGTGGCATTCGTCCTTTTCGGCCATGCTCGAGCATTTGAGTGAGATGAGTGGGGTTCCCTCATCTGTTCTCGAGGGGGAGATGCGCGAGGTCCACCGCCGCCACGGAACCACCGAGTACTCGCTTCTCCTGGATGAACTGCCGTCGCTCCGTTCCGAGTGTGCGGGGCTTCGGCCGCTTGAGGTGTTCGATGCGGCCGTCCACACGCTCAATCATGTGCGTAAGCGCTCGATTCACCTGTACCGTGGTGTGGAAAGTGCGCTGACAGAGGTGCGCCGACGCGGGGTGCCGATCGTCGCCTACACCGAGTCGATCGCCTATTGGACGGAATGGCGGATACGGGAGACGGGACTCGACGGTGTCGTCGACGTATTGTACTCGTCGCCCGACCATGATTTCCCGGAAGGCGTCACCCCCGAGGATCTGAGGCGGTACCCGCCGCAGGAGTACGGGCTTGTGGAGACGGTGCACCGGCACACGCCGCAAGGTCGGCTCAAACCGGACCCCGCGATTCTCGGGGCGATCGTCGACGAGTATTCCAAGGATCCGGAGGACGTGGTCTATATCGGGGACAGCCTGATGAAGGATGTCGCGATGGCCCAGGAGATCGGTGTTCACGACGTACATGCGCGGTACGGGGTGTCGCAGGACAGGGAGGGTTACGAGCTCCTCCGTCGGGTCTCGCACTGGAGTACCGAGGACATCGAGCGGGAGCGCCGACTCGCCCGGCGTCCCGTCGTCGTTCCCACATGGACCGCCCGTGAGTGCTTCTCGGAGGTGCTCGACATGTTCGAATTCCAGGGGTGACCGTGGAAGATTCAGAGACCGGGCACTATGTAGAACTCTGGAAACAGACCATAGCGGTCCAGCAGCACTTCAATGATATCTGCTGGAGGATCCGCGGGCTCGCGCTGACCGCAATGACCTTCGCCCTGGGGGCGGCCGCGGTCGCCGTGCAGGAGAAGGTCGTCATACGGATATTCGGCCTCGCGATCGAACTCGGGGCCGTCGTCCTCGTCCTGGGGACGCTGCTGTGGTGCGCCTTCTTCTTCGTCGACCGCGCCTGGTACCACCAGCTCCTCAAGGGGGCGGTCGGGCACGGACAGGAACTGGAGAACGAGCTGCGGAAGAAGCTTCCCGTCGCCGGTCTCACCCTTCAGATCAGTAAGAGCAGCCCGACGCGGTTCGGGCAATGGAAATGGCGGGAGAAGAGAGGGGGCAGGCCGGTGGTTCTGCACTCGACCGGTAAGCTGCTCATATTCTACTGGTTCGGGATCGCTGTGCTTCTGATTCTGGGGGCGGCCGTCCAGGCCGGTGCATGACGGCACCGCCTCCGGGGAGCCTCTGCCCCGGGTGAGGCGTGCGGGTCGGATCGGCCGCGGCATGGGCGGTGCCGCTATGAGCCGTTGCGGCACCGCCCGGGTGAACCGGCGGGACGGCCCTCAGAGCCGGTAGCCGAACTGCTCCAGCCGGGTCCGCGCGCGACCGAGTTCGGCCTCGCTGAAGAGGTCGGCGTACTCGGGTCGGCAGACCAGGGCCTCCACGGTCAGGTCGAGGCGCCCCCGCTCCCACAGGGAGGCGAAGCCGTCGGATACCGCCGGGGACGAGAGCAGCCTGCGAGCCGTCTCCAAGGGGCCGTGGTCGGCGAGCATGCCCAGGAAGTAGGTCGCGGTGTAATCGGCCTCGTTCCGCGCGCGGTCGTAGATGTCCCGCATCGCCCGGTCGAAGCGCTTCAAGCGATCCTGCCCACCGCCTTCACCCTTCTCGTGTCCCTCCTGGCCTTCGGCTCCCTCCTCGTCGCCCGCCGCCTCTGCGTTGCGCCGGTTGACGAAGCCCAGCAGGGCGTCGGGGGAGGTGAACACCTCATAGCCCATTTCCCGCAGGCGCTGCAGGTCGGCCTGCTCCGGGTCGAGTTCCAACACGACGGGGTCGCCCTGGCCGGGCTGGAGGCCGTCGGGCCAGTAGGCCTCGGCGACGGCGAGCTCCCGTCCGGTGACCGGGTCGGCGATCTCCGCGTCGAGCCGCGGCTCGGCACACCCCAGGCGCAGGAGCTCGTCGACCAGCTCGCGCACCTGTACCGCACGCGGGTCGTTCTCGCCGTCGTCCGCGACCAGGGTCACGGGGCCGAGCGCCTCACCGCCCTCCCGCCCGCCGGAGCGCAGCTCGGTGAGGAAGGAGCGGGCGGCCTCGGCGAGCAGCTCCCTGCGGGCCTCCAGGAAGTCGAGGTAGCGGTCGACCTTCCACAGGTCCGGGTCGGTGGGGATCCACTGCGAGGCCAGGGTGCCGGGGAAGCGCTCCTCCACTTCGGCCAGGTACTCCTCAGGCGCCCGGTCGGCGATCTCCAGGTTGGTGTTCTGCGTCAGGAAGCAGAAGTTGGCGATCGCGTTGACCTGCCCCCGTTCATAGCTCCCCCGCAGCAGCGCCTTGGGGAAGATGTGGTGCAACTGGAGCGAGGAGTGCTTGCCGAGCATCTCGGCCTTCAGCTCCAGCCCGCTGCCGAAGTCGCGTGCGCCGGTCGCCCGGGTCAGCATGTACAGCAGCGGGTAGAAGCGCGATCCGCGGGTCGACCCCTCGAAGTCGTAGGCGTTGATGTCCAGACTGCCGCCCCGCCAGCGCTCCAGGTTGGCGATGAGCCCGTCGACCCCGCCGCGGGCGAGGGCGTCGTAGTCCTGTTGCAGGTGCGTCTCCGTCGACCCGCTGAACCGGCCCCACAGCGCCGAGTGGACGTACCAGTACAGCACCTTGTCCCGGTGGCGGGCGTCCTGGAAGGAACCCCCGTCCAGGGACAGAAGCCGGGAAACCGCAGGAACCGCATAGCGCCCCATCAGGACCCGGTCGTGGTCGAGACCGAGGCGCCCCGACGCCGCGTCGAGGAAGGCGCCGATGTACTCGACCGACTGGGCCAGAGCGCGCTGGAAGGATTCGGCCTCCACCGACTCCAGAGAGCTGAACAGGGCACGGCCGGTGGCGACCGCCGTGGCGTTGCGCAGCAGCCAGTCCAGGGAGAAGTCGAAACCGGCCGTGTTCCAGTCGTCCAGGTGCGCCCGCATCTTTTTTCGGGCTTCGGGCCAAAGGGCGCAGATCCTTGCCAGGGCCAGGTCGCCCTTGGAGAGCTTGGTTCCCCCGGAGTTGACCCGGTTGAAGATCTCGACGACCTCGTCGACCGTGCGGTCCGCACCGGTGATCTTCTCCTGGGGGAACTCCTTCTCGGTGATCTGGTGCAGCCGGTTGAGGCGCTCGACGTAGACGTTGAACTTCTCGGGGTAGGCGGCGAACTTCTGCAGGAACGGCGCGAGCCCGGTGTTGAAGAGGTCGGTGACCTCCACCCACAGGTCGTCGCCGCTCATCCTCGCCGGGGCGTAGAACTCGAACACCTCGCTGTCCACGTTGAAGTACAGGTCGCTGAAGGACCGCTCGTCGCCGTCGAAGAACGCCGGCGGCTTGCCCCGGATCACGCCGTAGAGCGAGGTGACGCGCTGCTGGCCGTCCAGCAGCATCAGGTGGGTGCCCGTGCCCGCCATTCCGCCCCGGACGGACACGTCCGAGGCGCTCGTCTCCCACAGGAGGAGTCCGCCGACCGGGTGGTCCCGGTACACCGAGCGCATGAGCCCGCGGACCTGGTCGCGGTTCCACACGTACCCGCGTTGGAACTCCGGGAGCAGCACCGTCCCGGCGTCGATCTGGTCGAGGAGGGTCGAGAGTTTGGCCATGGCCGACCTTTCGGGGGTTCGTCCGTCTCGTCGTTTCGTACGTCGTGCTCGTTTGCGTCAGCGTGCCGTCGGCAGGTAGGGGCTGGGATCGCCCTTCCAGGACACGCTGAGGAGTTCGCGCGCGCGGGTGCAGGCCACGAAGAGCAGGCAGCGCTCGCGCAGGAGGTCGGCGGCGTGCGCACCCGGGTCCTCGTCCTCGGAGGTGACGGCGGCGGCCGCAGGGACCTGGTCGGCGTCCACGCCCGCGACGGCCAGGCACCGGAACTCCAGCCCTTTCATCCGGTGCATGGTCCCCACAGAGACGCGGCCTGCGTCGGTGTGGCCGCTGGAGAGCGCCGTGGCGGGGATCCCCGCGCCCTGGAGAGCGTCGGAGACCTCCTTGACCAGCCGGTTCGAGCGCGCAGCGATGCCGATCTCGCCGGGGAGGATGTCGGAGTCCAGCCATTCGCGGACGGTCGCCACCACCCCGCGCAGTTCGGCCGCGCGGTCCGGGTAGCCCGTGGCCCTGGGCGCGAGGCCCCGGACCTCCGAGCGGCACCCGGCGATCGTCTCCAGGCCGCCGTCCATGTCGTCGATCGGCTCGCCGTGCAGCAGCTCCAGGCTCCAGGCGAGGATGTCGGCGGTGGTGCGGTAGTTGATCCGCAGGCGGGTCGAGCGCCCGGCGACGGCGATGCCCATGTCGCGCAGGCTGATGCGGTGCTGGTAGATGCGCTGGTGGGTGTCGCCGGCGATGAACAGGTCGTCGTGGTCCTCGGGGGCCGCCGCCCTCAGCAGGCGCCACTTCTCGGCGCTGAGGTCCTGGGCCTCGTCGACCACGATGTGCCGGAACGGCTTGTCGTCCTTTTCAGAGAGGATGCGCGCGGCCTCGGCGCACACCGTCTCGTGCGTCCACAGCCCCTCCTTCTCCAGCGCGCGCTCGAACTCGAACATCGCCTGCCATACACGGGCCTTCTGGGTGGCCCCGAGGCGTCTGCCACGGCCGGTGCGCTTCGCGCTCAGGTATCCCTCAGCGTCGGAGATGTCCTGGGCGATGACGACCTGCCGCCACTCCTCGCCGAGGAAGCCGGGGCCGAACGGCACACCGAGGCGCTCGGCGATCTCGCTCCACATCTTCTTCTCGCGCTCGGGCCGCAGGAGCGTGGGCTGGCCGTGCACCTCGCGGAAGACCCGGTGCGCCAGGCGGTCCACGTGCTCGACCGTGACGTTCTCCAGGGCCTCGGCGGTCCGGGCGTCGTCGGCGAGCAGTTTCAGCCCGGCCGACAGGGAGTCGGCCAGCGTCGAAGTGAAGGTGGTGACGAGCACCCGCCCCTCCCCGCGCTCGGCCAGAGTCCGGGCGCGGTGCAATGCCACGACGGTCTTGCCCGTCCCAGGCCCTCCGGTGACGCGGGCGGGGCCGCGGTACCGGGCCTGCGCCACCTGCTGCTGCATGGGGTGCAGATAGACGCGCCACAGGTCGAACGGGCGGGCGAAGACCGCCATCAGCTCGTCGGGCCCGTCGACCAGCACGACGCGCTCCGGGCTGCGGCGCACGGCGGCGTCCAGGTCGTCGGGGTCGATCCGCTCGCCGGTGATGGACGCGCTCATCTCCTCCCAGACCTCGTCGGCGGTCATGCCGCTGGCCAGGCCGTAGAGGACCTCCCACTGCACCGGAGGCAGGAAGCCCTTCGCCGCCTCCAATTGAACGGGGTCGGTCAGCGCGCGGGCGAACCGCAGCGTCTCCTCGTCCACGCCCAGCCGCTCCAGGTCGGCATCGCCCACCCCGTCGAACAGGCGCTGGGGGGCGCTCTCGGCCATCCGGGTGAGCTGCGGGAGCGAACTGTCGATGGCCTCCGCGTCGCGGATCTCGATGCGGCCGGTGGCGCCGTTGACCGACACCCGCCTGCGCTCGGCCCACGTGTAGGCCTCGTCGTGCCCGAGGACCTTGAGCAGCGTGTAGGTGTCGCCCGACTCGGGGGCCAGGACGACGCCCCGCCAGTACTTGTCGATGCGGATCGTGCGGATGCGGTCGTCGCGCGCCTTGTTCACCTTCTCCAAGTGCAGCCCCGCGTGCGTGGCGTTCTCGAACTTGGAGAACACCTCGCTCACCCGGTCCTGGACGGGCTTCTGCAGGGAGGCGAAGTCGCTCAGCAGGTTCCGGTGGATGGCCAGACGCGCCATGGGATCTCACTTTCTGGGTCCGGGGTCACGGGGAGGGGGACGTGCGGAGAGGGGCGCCTGCCGGGGGCTAGACGCCGGCCTGCCCGCCGTGCGGGGGGTCGAGCAGGTCGGTGACCTGTTCGAGGGTCGGATGGCCGGGCCCGTGGATGCGCAACAGGTCCTCGGCCAGGGCGGTGAGGGTCGCGTGGGCTTCGGCGTGCTGGCCCGCGCCCCGCTGGAGGAGCCCGATCTGGCGCCGCAGCTCCAGGGGGCGGGCGTCATCGGCCCCGTAGGCGCGCTCCTCGTCCGCCCGCAGCGCCTGCAGCTCCTCCAGGGCGCTCGCCGTCTCCCCGGCGAGGGCGCGGCAGGTGGCGGCCTGGAAGCGGCAGCGGAACACCAGGGACCCGTCGGACGGGGCCCCGGCCTCGGCCAAGTCGGCGGCGAGGGCGGAGAACTCCGGCTCGGCCGCGCGGAAGTCGCCGCCCTCGAACAGGATGTTGGCCAGGTCCATGCGCAGTTCGACCACGTCGCCGTCGTTCGGTCCGAAGACGCCCCGTGCCGCTGCCACGGCGGCCTGCAGCACGTCGGCGGCCTGCCGGTAGCGCGAGGAGCCGGACAGGGCGGCGGCCTCCGAACGGGCATGGGCGATGTCCAGCCGCGTCATGGACGAGGTGCCGCCGTCGCCGCCCTCCCCGGCGGCGGTCTCGACCGGGCCGGCCCTGCGGTCGGCCACCCCGTGCCCGGCCCCTCCCTGCCCGGACGGCCCGCCGACACCGGCCGCCTCGGCGAAGACCCGCTCAAGGACCGAGGCCTGCATCCGGGTCGGACTGGGCACCGACGGCGGGTCGAGGACCCCCGGCAGCGGCCCCAGCGCGGCCGCGAAGGGCAGCAGTGCGCGGTAGACCTCCTCGGCCCCGCCGGGCCGGTCCTCCGGCCGCTTCCTGAGCATCCGATCGATCACCGCGTCCAGGTCGGCGGGCACGTCCGGGCGCAGCTCCCGCACCGGGCGCGGGGCCTGGTGGACCTGCCCGTGCATGACCGCGAACGGAGTGGATCCGGTGAACACGCGGCGTCCGGTCAGCATCTCGTGCAGCGTGCAGCCGAGCGAGTACAGGTCGGTCTGGGGCGTGCTCATGCCGCTCATGACCTGCTCGGGGGCCATGTAGGCGGGGGTGCCGGGCGACTCGCCCGTCCGGGTGATCCGCGAGCCGTCGGAGCGGTCCAGCGCGACCGCCAGCCCGAAGTCCAGCACCTTGACCGTGCCGTCCGGCTCCAGCATCAGGTTGGTGGGCTTGAGGTCGCGGTGCACCAGCGACCGGCGGTGCGCGGCGGTGAGCACCGCGCACACCTGGGCGGCGATCGCCGCCGCCCAGCCGACCGGCAGCCGCTCCTCCTCGGCCACCAGGTCGGCCACGCTGATCCCGTGGATGCGCTGCATCACCAGGTAGGGGCGCCCGTTCTCGGTGCCCGCGTCGTAGACGCCGGGGACGCCGGGGTGGCACAGGCGGGCCGTGATGCGCGACTCGCGGACGAACCGGCGCACCAGGTCCGGGTCGTGCTCGCCGTCGGGGAAGCGCAGGAACTTGACGGCGACCTCGCGGTCCAGCCGGGTGTCGTGCCCTTCCCAGACCTCGCCCATACCGCCGCGCGCCATCGGGGTCGGCTTGAGCTCGTAGCGCTCGGCGAGCAGGGGCCGGGGGGGCGGGGGCGGCGCCGCTCATGGGCGTTTCTCCTCGGGGGCCGTGGGGTGGGCGGGGGCAAGGGACCGGTCGGCCAGGCCCGACCGCCCCGCCTCGACCAGGCGGGCGCCGAGCTCGGCCAGGTGCGCCAGGCGTCTCTCCGTGTCGGCCAGGCGGCGCAGGGCCGTGATGTGGGCGCGCTGCCGCTCCAATGGAAGCAGGGCGATGCGGGCCTTGCGGGGGTCGTTGCGGAGCCTGTGGGCCGGGCCCGCGGTGAGCGCCGCGGCCAGGTAGTCCGGGTCGATCCGTTCGGGGTCGGCCCGCAGCACGACCAGGCTCGGCCCGATCGCGGCGCCCGACTCCGCCGCCCCGGCGACGCGCGGGGAGACGTCGCCCGCGGCGGAGGCGACCACGTCCCCGGGGCGCAGGACCACCCGGTCGGCCGACTCGACGGTGCGGCCGCCGGGGGCGCGGCCCTCGCGCAGGTCCTTGTGGGTGAGCAGGGGAACGGTGCCCCGGTCGGCCGGGGTGGCCAATGGGGCGGTGTGCAGTTCGAGCACACCCTGGTCCACCAGCTCCCCGACGCTGCTCACGGCCGCGGCCGAGCCTTCGGGGTCACTGGGGGCGTCACCGGGGACGAGGACCGGCGGGGCCTCCGCAAGGCCGTTGACGGCCGACAGCAGGGCCGTGCGCCACTGCGCGTACGAGGCGTCGGGCTCCCTCCGCGGCACGTGCGAGGAGGGGCGCAGGTCGGCCTCATCCACCAGCTCCGCGCGGTCGAGCAGGCACGATTCGGCCGTATCGCCGGACAGCACGAACTCCACCCCCGGGGACTCGCTCCGCCCGGACTCCCCGTCGGGGCGCTCCAGCACCCAGACGAGGGACTGGCCCCCGGGCAGCTCGGTGACGCTGCGCAGGGCCCCCGAGGCCGCCAGCGCCGCCCGTATGCGCCTTCCCGAGGGCCGGTGGGCCGCCGAGGCGGGCACTCGCACCACGGCGACACCGCCCGGCCGGAGGCGCGACAGGCAGTGCTGGACCCACGCCAGCTCCCCTTCGCCGCGCGCCGGGGTGCCGTAGGCCCAGCGCTCGTCGTCGGCCAGCTCCTCCCAGCCCCAGTGGCGATCGCGGAAGGGCGGGTCGCACAGCACGGCGTCGGCCCGTCGGTCGCCGAGGGCGTCCGCCTTCAGGGAGTCGGCGACGGCGACCTCCACCTCTTCCACATCGCCGCCCATGAGGACCAGGCGCGCGCGGGCGATCTCGGCGTGGGCGGGGTCGCGGTCCTGCCCCCACAGCAGGGCGGCCCCTCGGGAGGCTGCGGCCCGCAGGAGCACGCCCGTCCCGCAGGCCGGGTCGAGCACGGAGGACCCGTGCCCGACGCCCGCCAGCCCCGCCATGGCCTCGGCGACCTCCGGCTCCACCTCCGAGGCGCGCTCCCGGGCGGCCCGGAAGCGCTCGCACAGCCGCGAGAACACGCCGACCGCGCCGTCGTCGGCCTTCTCGGCCGCTGCGGCGAGCGCCTCGAAGAGCGGGGACCACTCCTCCGGCGGCTCCGGTACCCCCGCCCCGTGCCCACCGCTGAGGGCCGCCCCGGCGTGCGCGACGAACTCGGCGAGCCGGACGCCCTCCACCTCCGCCTGCACCCGCTGCCAAAGCCGGTCCAGGTCATCGGCCTCGAACGGCTTTCCCCGCTCCAAGCACCACTGTTCGACCTCTTCCAGTGCGAACAGCGGATTGGACGGCGCCCCGGCGACCGGTCGGGGGAAGTCGGTGAACCGCCGGCGCCAGTTGCTCACCGCCGACCGGCCGACCCCCGCCAGCCGCGCGATGTCGGCGGCGCTGACCATCGCGTCCCGGGTCACGCCGCGCCCCCCGCCGCCAGGGGGGCGAGCACCTTGCGCGCCCGCAGCTCGGCGATGTGCTCGGCCACCCGCCGGGGAGTCTCGCCTCCGCGCACCAGCAGGCCCGCCTCGATGTTGCGGGCCACCCCGGACTGGGTCAGGTTGGCGCTGGAGACCAGCAGCACCCGCCGGTCGGCGACCGCCAGCTTCGCGTGCGACTTGGCCCCCTTCTCCGTGCGCCGGGCGAGCGGCCAGTGCCACAGGCCGACCCCGTCCAGCCCGGCGAAGGCCGCCCCGGGCTGGTCACCGCCCAGGGCGCTGCCCGCCCCTTCGAGCGTCTCCACGACCACGTCGATGCGCACGCCCCGCTCGGCGGCCGCCGCGAGGGCCTGCCGGATGGCGTCGTTGCGGCGGGCCGAGTAGGTCATCAGCACCAGCTCGGAGCGCGCCTCCTCGATGACCTCCAGAAGGGCCTGCGCGGTCGCCCGGGTCGGGACGGCGTGGCTGGCCGGGCCGCTCCACACGGTCTCCACCGACACCGCGCCGCTGCCCCGGGCGTACCCGGCCGCCAGGCCGCGCAGGAAGGCCGCGGCCTCCGCACGCGGCACACTGGCGGACCTGCGGGCCTCCAACAGCGGCGCCACCCCGCCCGAGTCCCGGGAGGAGCCCAGGATCGCCTGGTCGGGCCACCCCTGGCCGATCCGCCCCGCGACCTCCCGAAGGAGCGCGCCGCCCAGGCGGGAGGCCGCCTCCTCCGCCGCCGCCTCGAAGGCGGAGGGGCCGGGGCTGTCCACCGTCGCGTTCATCCCTGCCCTCCCGCTACGGCAGCTCCGGATACAGCGCCAGCTTCGGGTCGTCCACCGGGACGACGAAGCGGCGGTCCAGGAAGCGGTTGCCCTTCTCACAGGTGGTCTCCGAGACGAACAGGCACACGTGGCACGCGGCGCCGTGCAGGAAGTCGGCGTGGGGCTGGGGCAGGCGCTCACGGCACAAGGGGTCCGAGGAGCAGCGCATCGCGCCCTTGAGCGCCTTGTCCACCAGCGGGACGAGTCGCTCGGGCGCGGCCTGGGAGACCAGGCCGCCCAGGGTGCCCTCGGCGTCGGGCACGGCGGTGTAGACGAGGATGCCGCCGCGCGGGTCCTCCTCGTCCCCGGCGTAGATGCGCTCGGAAAGGCTGGCCGCGTTGTAGCCGCACTCCAGGGCGATCGCGCGGATCATCAGGTGGGAGAGGGTGTGCAGGGCGATGTAGCGCGCACCCGGCCACAGCCGCATCGGGTCGAAGCCGCCGGGGATGCGCCCCGAGTAGCGGTTGATGCGGAACTGCTTGTAGGCCTCCTGGTGCAGGCGCAGGGCATCGCTGCCGGCGATGCGCTCCTCCCAGCCGCTCAGCACCTCCTCGGGGACGCGGAGGAAGATCCCTTCGCCCCGCACCTCGCTGGCCGGGACCCAGGTCAGTTCGCCGCGGCTGAGGGGCGCCCGAGACACCAGGTCCGGGTCCTCGGGGTCGGGGGCGTCCAGGCGGGTGAACGCACGCAGCGCGCGGACCTCGCGCAGGCGCTCGGCCTGCACCACGTCGGAGAAGTAGGGCGCCAGCGATTCGGGGACGCCCTCGGGGGCGCGGTAGAGGGCGAAGTCGTCCGTGGGCTCCGGCGCCTCGGGGGCGGAGAAGACCTCCCATTCAGGGGTGAGCAGGTCCGGCTGACCCTGCTCCTGATCGGCGCCGGAATCACCGGAGGCTTCGGCTTCCTTGGCGGCGCCGACCTTCTCGATCGCAGCGACGATCTCATCGTCCGACCACTTTGCGAACTGCTTGAACTCCGGGATGTGCTCCCGCGCGAGAACGATCATCTTCGGGTCGCCGAGCTTGCTCAACAGCTCCCAGTGCTCCACCACCTTCATCTGAAGGTCGCTCGCCCCGCCCTCGGGGACCGACAGCACCGACAGGGTCTGGGCGAACCACTGGTTGGAGGCGCCCACCACCAGCACGACCGGCCGCTGCTTGCAGCCCGACTGCTCGAACACGCTCAGGTGGGGGTGGCGCCCCCGGCAGGCGGGCAGCTCGTCCCGGCCGCGCTCGCCCAGGGCGTCGCGGATGTTGCGGTGCTGCTGGCACGCCATGCAGCGGATCGAGACGTTGGCGCCGATGTTGCCGCCGCGGTCGTCCATCTGGAGCTTGGGCTGCGGCGCCTTGGGGCAGTCCGCCCCCTCGTGCACGAAGTGGGCGTAGGGGAAGTCGTCGAGGTGCCCCTGCGAACAGGCCAGGACGAAGCGGGCGGCGACCGCCAGCGGCGGCTTCCCCTTCCGCTTCTTCGGGCAGCCCCGGTGGAAGAAGCGCGCGTCCTGGGGCCGACGGGGCTTGTCGTTCTCGAAGTCGAAGGCCTTGGAGTCCAGACTCGCGAGCTCGTTGCAGGCCGTGCACCGCAGCCACGTCGGGAACGGCATGACCGGGACGCCGACGCGCGCCGCCGGGCCGTTCGGGTCGGCGTCCAAGCCGTCGAGCCACGGAGCCGGGCGGAGCTGCTTGACGTGGCGGCCGTCGTGGAACCTGTTGAGTTCGCGCAGCAGCCGGGGCTCGGTGATCGGCTCCCAGTCCGGGACGTCGTCGTAGTTCCAGTCGTCCACGCCGCGCACCAGCACCGCGATGTTGGGCAGGTCCACCAGCGCGCCCACCCCGGTGGTGAACATGAGGTGGCTGGGACGGACGGCGCCGACCCGGCGCCGGTACTTGCCGCTCTGGGCGCTCATCGGTTCCCCTCCCGGGCCTGCTTGGTGTCGAAGGCGGACTGGCCGAGCTCGTCGGTGTCGTCCTCGGTGCCCGCGGCACCGGCGCCGTCCGCACCGCCCGGCGCGAAGGACCACTCAGGAGCACCGACCGGCGGGTTCAAGAAGCGTCCGTCCCTGGGCAGGAGGAGGTTGACCTCGTTCTCGGTCTCGCGCATGGACATGCCGACGGTGGTCGCCATCCAGGGGCCCTCGCCGGGACGGTTGAGCAGTTCCACCAACCGGGTGGGGCCGGAGGACTCGCGGTCGTATCCCAGCCGCGTCTCCCCGGAGCGCTTGGTGTTCCACACGTCCTTCAGGACGTTGATGCGCTCAGCGAGATAGGCGCGCCCGCGCTCGCCCCCCACCTGTTCGGCGCGCTCCAACAGGTGCTGCACCACGTCCTCCACGACATCGCCGTTGAAGTCCACGTCCTGGGCGTCGGCGTTGTGCGAGTACTCCTCGGCCAGGTTGCGCACGGCCGCCACGAACGCCGCCGCGGTGCCCCGGTCCAGCGAGCGGCGGGTGAACGGGGTGACCGACAGCGCCTCAACCTCGCGGTAGAAGGAGGCGTGGTAGTTCCGGAAGTCCTCGAAGTGCGCCAGATCGCGCGGTCGGGTCCAGTTGTACAGCGTCACCACCAGGCCCGGCCGACGGGCGTCACGGCCCACGCGGGAGGAGGCCTGGATGTACTCGGCCGTGTTCTTGGGCTGCCCGGTCACCATCATCAGCCCGAACCGGGACACGTCCACGCCCACCTGGAGCATGGACGTGGCCAGCACCATGTCCACCGGGACCCGGCCCTCCCGGGCGCGCAGCATGCGCTGGTCCGCCAGCGGGTGGTATTCGGGCTGCTTGGGCCGCGAGCCGCCGCCGCGGCCGCGCATGATCGCCGCCCCGTGCTGGATGATGGTCCGCTTGCGGTCGGAGGTGTCCAGCTCGGGGTCGAACGGCACCTCCAGCCCCTTGAGGACCCGGCTGATGTCGCCCGAGGACACGCGCGAGGTGAGCTCCTGGACCTCCAGGAGCTGGGTGGTGCCCTGCAGCCGGTTGGACAGCCCCTTCGCGCGGCCGTTGCGGCGCACCCGGGTGACCACGTCGTCGTCCACGTAGCGCCGCATGCCCGCCAGCTCCCGGGTGGCGTTGAAGTAGCCGACCGTCGTCATGTACGGGTCGGCCGCCTCGCCGTGCGCGTCGAACATGGTCTGCCCGGCGATGAGCAGGATCTCCGCCAGCCGGATCTCGGCCGACTTCAGCCGCACCCCGTGTGCGCACACCCCCATGTACCGGCGGCCCGGCGAGCTCTCCGAGATCGGCACCTGCTGGGAGAAGAAGGTGTCGGCCACGTCGGTGACCTGCGGGGGAAAGATCCGCAGGTCGCGGGCGAACACCCCGCGCACCTGGGCTTCCGCGCGCTTGGTGGTGGCGGTGGAGGCCACGATCTTGGGCGCGGTGCGCGAGCCGTCGGGGGCGGTCCAGGTGCACAGCCGGTCCACGGCGGACTCGAACAGCCCGACCGTGGTGCCCAGCGCCCCGGAGATCAGGTGCAGCTCGTCCTGGATGATCAGGTCCGGCGGACGCAGCCGGGGGACGGGGCGGCTGGTGGCCGCGGGGTAGCCCGCCTTCGCGGTGTGCCTGCTCCGGCAGTCGGTCTTGCGGTCCAGGTCGTCGTGGCGGAACCCGTGCCGGGGGCACTGCTCCCGGACCCGGCCGAAGAGCATGCCCGCGTACCCGCTCCAGGGGAGCCGCGCCAGCTTGTCCACGGTCGCGATGACCAGGCTGGGGGTGTACCGGTAGATCTCCTCGTCGACGGTGAGGATGGGAAGGCCGTCGGCGGAGGAGCGCTTGGAGAAGGGGCAGGCGTCGGTCCCCTCGCCGTTGGGGCAGAACAGGCGCACGCGCCGGGCGACCGGGTCGGGCTCCAGGTCGCGCTGGGCGGTCAGCTCCTCCCCGCACCACGGGCAGGCGAGCGTCTGCAGGACGTTGGTGCGCTCGCCGTGGCCGGCCTCGCGGGCGTCCCGGATCTGGTCCTCGGCCTCCTTGTACCAGTTGGGCGAGACCCCGCCGCCGACCCACAGGCCGATGCGGAAGGGCTCCTCGCCCCATGTGTCGGGATCGGCGCGGCGCTCCACCTCGGCGGCGCACACCAGCGAGGCGGCGCGCTGGAACTGCTGAGCGGTGAGCAGGCGCAGCGTGTAGCGCATGAGCACGGCGACCCCGGCCATCCCGGACCGGGCGTCCTCGCCGGAACCGACAATGCCCTGGAGGCGGCGGATGGCGAAGGTGAACGCGGTGAGCCCCAGGTAGGCCTCGGTCTTGCCGCCGCCGGTGGGGAAGAACAGCAGGTCCACGAGCGCGCGCGGGGAGGCGGCCCGCTCGGGGTGCGAGGGGGAGGCCAGGGAGGGCAGGTTCAGCAGCACGAAGGCGAGCTGGAAGGGGCGCCAGGAGGCGGCGGAGGGGCCGCGCTCGCGCACGGCGCGCTCGGCGTCGGCGTAGGAGCGGTCGCGGTCCTCGCGGAGCCGCCCGATCTCGGTGTGGCGGCGCTGGTCGGCCATCACCCGGTTGGCGAAGCGGAAGGCGCGCAGGGCGTCGTCGTGGCCGGGCGCCGACGGGTCGGAGAGCAGGTCGATCCCGGCGCGGATGCGCTCGGCGGCGCTGCGGGCCTGGAAGACGGCGGCCTCGGCGGTGCCGCGCAGGGATTCGGGCAGGCCGCCGATCTCGGCCTCGCGCTCGTCCAGCCAGGCGGAGTAGCCGTCGGCGAGCGGCGCCAGGCCGGAGGCCAGCTCCTCGGGGGAGGCCGCGGCCAAGGCGTCCATGGACAGCTCGGTGCCTTCGAGCGGCGTGCCCGGTCCGGAGGGGGCGCTGGTCGGCGGGACGTCGTAGGTGGGCAGCCAGGTGGTCTCCAGCCTGCGCGCCCGGCGCAGCTCGGGGTCAGCGTCCTCCTGGACGGCGACGTTGCGGCCCCGGGCGTAGGAGAGCTGGTTGCGGTAGAGCAGACGGAGGCGAAGGTCCTCGGTGTCGGCCTGCGGAGGGGCGGGCTGGGCCGGGTCCAGCGGGTCGTCGATCGGGAGGAAGACGGGGGAGCCGCCGTCGCGGGCGGTGACGGCCAGGCGGGTCTGGAACAGCCAGGCCGTGTCGGGGGTGGTGGAGGGCTGCTGCTGGCCGTTGATGAGGGTCAGCTCGACGGTGCGGCGGCCGTCGCGGGGGCGCACGGCGACGTCGAGGTAGACGCCGGGGGTGTCGGTGTCGGCGGCGGTGAGGCCGATGCGCTGGTTCCGGTCGCCGTCCAGGCGGACCTCGCGCATGTAGGTGCGCGGATCCCGGGCCCAGGTGGTGCGGGACTTGCCGTCGTCGTCGGTGATGGTGCGGCGGGAGTACTCGCCCCAGGAGGCGGTGACGGACAGGGCGTCGGTCTCGTCGGCGACGGTGAACGCCAGGCCCATGGAGGAGGCCCAGATGTGCCCGAGGTTCTGGGTGGTGACGACGTCGGGGAGTTCGCCGCCCTCCTCGCCCTTGGCGCTGCCGCCGACGCCGGCCTCGGTGTCGGCGAGGTCCCCGGCGTCGGCGGTGTGCGAGGCGGCGGGCTTGTCGCGGGGACCGAGCATGCCGACGAGATAGCGCTCCCGGGGGCCGCGGGCGCGCGGGGCGAACTCCTCGTAGTCGCCGCCCCAGGGGCCGAGGAGGTCGCGGGCGACGAGCTCTTGGAACTCGTCGCGGACCTGGTAGGAGGAGGCGCCGCTGAAGGTTTGGGGGGTGTCGAGGCGGTCGATGAGCTCCTGGGGGTCGGTGAGGGCGGGGCCGGTGCGGGGCTTGGGCTGGTCGGTCGTGTCGTCCTTGCCCTGCGCGTCCTGCGCGGAGGGCGGGGGAGGGGCAGCGCCGGTCGCGTCGAGGGAGGTCTGCTCCCCGTTGGGGTTGGGGAAGAGCCCGTCGGAGGACATCAGAACAGCGTCCCTTCGTCGTCGGCGGCCTTCTTCTTGGACTTGCCGGACTTCTTCTTGTCGTGGAGGCCCTGGGCGACCTCTTCGGCGTAGCGCTCGTGGTTGAGTTCGAGGAGGCTGTCGAGAACTTCGCGCTGGGCGGCCGGGCCGATGGTGTAGCGGGTCTCGCGCCCGCCGACCTTGTGGAAGCCGTGGTCGAGCCCGCCGACGGCTTCGATGCGGTCCTCCCAGCCGTAGGCGCGGATGGTGGCCTCGTCGATCTCGCGGTGGATGCGGCGGAGTTCGACGATGTCCTCGTCGTTGCAGTCGGGGTCGAAGACGAGGTTGTAGGTCTTGGTCAGGCCAGAGTCCCGGGAGAGCATGACGTCCCGGCGGTAGGTGTCGAGGTGCTCGCCGAGGTCACGCATCTCCTGGGTGAGCTCGGGGAGAGGGAAGGTCTCGAAGACGTCGGAGGGGGTGTAGCGAAGGTCAGCCTTCATGGATGAACCGCGGGATTTTGCCCACCAATAATGTGGGGAACTTGTGAGTAGGGATAGCATAGCCATGTCTTCGGTTGCGAAAACGGCTAGCATATGGGAAAAGATCTGCCCAGTGGGAAGTGCTGCCGGTATTGCACTCTTGCTGACGGAGGTGATAGCGATAATGCGTTGCAGGTTGGCGATGGCGGATCGCATCGAGTTTTGGTTCTCTGCATACTGCCACCAGCGTTCGCGGTACGATCTGCGCTTATTCTGTTCGCGTTCCGGTTTTACTCTTTCTGTGACCCATTTAAATGGTAGCTTGTAGTTGCTTGCTTCGTCGATTGGGAGGTCGTTGAAGTCGACAATCCATCGTGAAGCTGAGCAGGTTGGGTCTGTGTTTAGGTCCTGGCCATTGAGGTATGGGTGGAGGACTCTGGAGTTCTTGGCGTCGTCTAAGATGAACTCCGAGGCGCGCCTCTCGTCGAGTGTGAACCCAGTTCCGTTGACCAGAACTCCAATGTGGGAAAGGCCTCGATTTGCCGCAAGGCGCTTAGGGGGCGTAGAGATTCTACTTCTCGGTGTGAGGCTTGGGGTTATCCCGGGGACGATAGTGCCATCCAAGATGGTTGACGATTCTTTTTTTGGTTCATATTTGCTTGTCCAGATGGCGCAGAATTCAAGGGCTGCACTCCTGGAAGGCCAAGGGGTGCTACTTATCCCGCGCCGCAGAGTGACTCCCCGCTTGGGCAATTGGTCGAGCGAGACTTCGCGGGTATCTCCCTGAGCTAGGGAGTTAGTGGCTATAATCCCGAGCTGGCCATTCTTGTTAGTGATTGCGTGACCTTGAAGAGTGAAGTATGCAACAAGGTCTGCATTTCCCTTTTTGTTGGTTGCGATATTCTTTACGAGGTATTCCCTGTATGCGCCCCCTGTGGAGCCGCTTATTTTCTTGCCTCCAAGGAAAGGTGGGTTTCCGATAATTGCGTCGAAGCCTTCTTTGGCGAACACTTCCGGGAAGGTGAGGGGCCAGTGGATGGGGGTTCGGGTGAAGGACTCAGAAGGGCGCCCTGTGTCTAGCCACTCCTGGGCCTGAACTCTTGCCTCTGCATTAGCAGCCTCAATCCTTCGTGCTAGGTCAGCAGAGGTGAGTGCGCCGCTCTGTTGCTCACGTTCTCCCTGGGTGGCGTATGCCAAAGCGGCCCCCACGGTGAGATCTGCCAAGAGGCGCGCCTGCTCCAAATCAAGTTCGGCCTCCTTCAGATGCTCGCGCTTGCGAACGAGGCCTTCCAAGGTGGCGCCGTCGATTTCAGTGACCTCGCGACGCCGTTCCGCAACTCGCTCCACTAGCTCACGCACACCCGACGTGAAGTCGATCAACGCCCCCTCGGAATGGATCTCCCTCCCCTTCTTCGGGTCCATGTGCATGTATTCAAGCTGCTCCAAAGACGTGATCCCCAACAGCGAATCCCCGGCCGCCAGCCGGTCGTCCAAGAACGTGAACGGCCGCTCCGGGTCCATCGACACCAGCCACAGCGACAGCTTCGCCATCTCCACCGCCATCGGGTTGATGTCCACCCCGTACAGGCAGTGCTCGATGATCTGGCGCCGTGCCTCGATCACCACCGGGTCCTCATCCGCGCTCGCGCCGTCGCTCCCCGGCGTGTAGTCGCGGACCCGCTCGTCGCCCTCGTTCGTCCACGCCTCCAGAAGCTTGTCGCCCAGGTAGCGCGCCGCCGCCACCAAAAAGGCGGCCGACCCCATCGCGATGTCGGCGACCTTCAGGTCCAGAATCTCCCGGCTGGACTTGAGCTTCCACTCGTCCTTGTTCGCGGTCTGGAGCGGCCCCGGCTCGTACACCAGCGGTTCCAAGGCCCCCTCAACGACCTCTTCCGCCAGGAACCTCGGCGTGTAGTGCGTCCCCGTGTTCTTCCGCAGCGACGACTCCGTCACGTACAGCTCACCCGGCAGCACTACGAACGGCAGGCCCCGCAGGTCCTCCCGCAGCACCCCGTAGAACGGCATCAGCCGTTCCACCAGCGCCTGGTCGTTGCCGACCGCCGCCTGAACCTTCTTCCGGGCCTCTTCCTTCTCCACCCCGGACAGCGGCGCGAGCTTCTTCTCCAGCGCGCGGGCCGACCCGATCCCCGAGTCCTTGAACTCCGCCGCCAGCTTGGCCGCCAGCGCGGGAACGTCGGCGCACTGTGCGGCCATCTCCTCCAGCCGCCGCAGCTCTACCTCTTCCTCGGCCCCGACCTTGCCGGTCAGTCCGACCGTCTCGCTCTCGGCCCGGTACCCGTCGAAGGAGAGCAGGCCCTCGTACACGTACCCGATCTGCTCGACGTCCAGCGACCGGAACGACAGCGCCCGCCGCTCCTTGCTCTTGCCCTTGCCGACCACCACGTACTGCACCGACCGCAGCATGTGCAGCACCGTGCGGTCGTCGATGAGCAGCGGCATCCAGGGGAACTCGGCCGGGTTGAACAGCGACCCGTCGTGCGGGTGCATGCGCAGGCGCGGGTGGTCCACGCCCTGGTACACCGCCTCGAACAGGGCCAGCAGCCGGTGCCAGGCCGTGTAGGTCTCCTCCAGCTCGTCCTCGCTGCCCTCCAGCGCGCGCTGTTCCAGCTCCGCGCACAGCCGACCCGCCGAGTACGACTTCAGGTAGAGGTCGTTGTCCGAGGGCAGCAGCCCGCGCTCCTCAGCGAAGAGCAGGAAGACGACGCGCATCATCACCGAGACCGCGCCCCGGTAGACCTCGTGCGCGTCGACCTCGGACAGGTCGGGCTCGCCGCGCTCGCGCAGCTTGGTGTCGGCCCGGCCGAACGCCGCGACCAGCAGCTCCACCGCCTGGCGCACCTGCACGCCCAGGGCCTCGGTGATCTCCTCCTGCCCGTCCTGGCTCTTGGCCAGCAGCCGGACCAGCGTCTCCTCGTCCGGCACGCCGAAGAACCGGCGCCGGCACAGCAGGGAGTGGAACGCCTCCACCACGTCCCGCTCGGCGCGCTCGTTCCACACCGCCGTGTCGAAGACGGCGGTGGTCGTCACGCCTCCGCGCGGCGCCCACACCAGCGCCCACCATCGGCCGTCCGTGGCCAGCCCCAGTTCCACCCCGTGGTGGCGGCAGAGCTGCGCCAGCCGGTCCGCCGGGCTGGCGGCCCACGCCTCGCCCTTGATCCGGGCGGTGGGCTGCTGGCCGGGCGGGCACACCAGCCCCAGCACCCGCACGGTGTCCGGCTTGACGGCCTCACCCGGCGCGGTCAGCACGAACGACGGGACGACGCGGGTCTCGTGCTCGGGGACCTCCAGCGCCAGGGCGTCGAGCGCGGCGGCGTCCGTGTCCCCGCCCCCGTCCTCGCCCGTGGCGCCGTCGCTCGCGGACGCCGCCCCGGCGCGCTCCGCACCGTTCCCCTCGGCACCCTCCTCCGGGCCCCGGGCCGCCAGGTGCAGGTCATCGCCCCACGCCAGCATGTCCGCGAGCAGGTAGCGGATCCACGCCTGCTGCCCGGCCGTCGTGGCCGAGGCGGCCTGCCAGCGCGCGTGCTCGCGGCGCATCCGGGCGCGCTCCTCCTTGTCGAGCGGTTCGAGCCGCGCGGGCCAGGTGGCGCGCAGCACCGGCAGCGTCAGGAACGGCCCGTCGACCTCGATCAGGCTCAGCCAGTTGCGGTGCTGCTCGGCGCTGTCCTCGCCGGTGGTGCGGCGCCGGCGTGCGGCGGTGGTGGGTGCGCTCATCGGACGGCCTCCCGCTTCGGAACGACGAAGACGACGGCGACGGGGAAGGAGTGCGGCTCCTGGCGGCTGTAGCGGGCCGCGATCGCCTTCAGCTCGCGGTCGCGCTCGGCGGCCAGCTCGTCCAACCGTTTCTCCCAGTTCATCCGGTCCTTCCGGTACTGCTCGCGCTCTTCCTTGCTGGTGCGGGTGATCTCCGCCGTGCTGAACAGCGCGTTCTCGGCGTCCGCGTCGTCCTCGGCCAGCGCCGCCCGCAGGGTGGCGCTGAACCGGTCGATGACCTCGGTCGCGCGCTCGCGCTCCTCGGCCTCGCGCTGCTCCAGCCTGCGGCGCAGCGACTCCAGCCGGGTCTCCTTGCGCCACTCGATCGCCTTCATCAGGCCGTCCGAGGCGCGGTCGGTCCACCGCTGGTGGATCCGGTGCCAGACCGGGCCCGCCAGCGGCGTGCCGTCGGTCAGTCCCCGGTCGAGCATCCCGCGCAGCGCGCCCAGGTTCTCCAGGCGGCGGAAGCGCCCGCCCTCGGGCAGCCAGCCGCCCGCGTGCAGCACCTCCTCGTGCAGGCGCATACCGTCGGCCCCCACCAGCACGAACCGGGAGAAGGCGCCGACCAGCACGTCCTCCAGCTCCGGATCGTCGCTGACGACCGCGGTGACGCGGTCCAGGCCCACCTGGTCGTTGGAGACCGCCGTCTGGAGCAGCCGCGTGGACATCGCCACCAAGGGGTGGTTGAGGTGGGCCAGCACCACGTCGTCGCGGCCCTTGGCCACTTCCGGGTCGAAGGTGACGGGGAGCTGGCGCAGCGGCTCGTCGCGCTTGCCGCCGTGCCTCTTGCCGCCGTCCGCGGCGCCCGCTGCGGGCTTCTCGGTCAGTCCCTCGGTGGCCCGCACCCACGAACCGGTCAGCGGCGGGACCTCGAACATGCCTTCGGCGAAGTGCCTCTCGTCCACGTGCGGGCGGAGGGACTGCTGGCGGGCCAGGCCCAGCGCCGTGTCCACGACCCGCTTGACCCGCACGGGGGTGATGCCCAGCTCCTCGACGGTCCGCTCCAGCTCGGTCCGGACCCGGCGCACCTGCTCGCGGACGTTGGCCTCGGACGGCACTCGGTCGCCCTTGGCGCCGGCCGCGTCCACGTCCACCGGTGCGCCCTGGCCGAGCATCCGGCGCTGCACGGCGTCCGAGAGCACCGCGTTGACCGACCCCAGGTCCTCCTCCATGCGGGCGACCTTGGTGGCCACACGGGACAGGAACTCCAGGTCGGCCTCATAGGAGTCGACGGCCGTGTCCCATCCGGTGCCCACGAAGTGGCGGATCTCCGGCGTGCGGGTCTGGCCGTATCGGTCGATGCGGCCGATCCGCTGCTCCAGCTTGTTCGGGTTGAACGGGATGTCGTAGTTGACCAGGCGGTGGCAGTGGCGCTGGAGGTCGATGCCCTCGCTGGCGGCGTCGGTGGCCAGCAGGATGCGCACCGGGTGCTCGGACGGCTCCTTCTGGAAGGCGACCCGCAGCCGCTCCCGCTCGTCGGTGCCCAGGCCGCCGTGGAGCTCGGCCACCCGGTCGCCGCCCAGGCCCTGCTGGCGGAGGAGTTCGCGGAGCCAGTCGAGGGTGTCGCGGTACTCGGTGAACACGACGACGCGCTCGTTGGTCCAGTGCCCGCCGGGCTTGCAGACCGCCGTCAGGTACTCGATGAGCTTGGACGCCTTGGCGTCGGGCAGCGCCTCGTGGTCCCGGGCCCATTCGAGCATGCGCTCCAGCAGCGCGGTCTCGTCGTCGTCCGGGTCGGGCTGCATCGGGCGCGTGCGGTCGAGGGCGTCGTCCTCGGCCTCGGCGAGCTCCTCGTCGTTGTAGGCCGCGGCTTCGTCGTAGAAGTCCTCCATCCACTCGGGGACCTCGTCCTCGCCGTCCCCGTCGGCGAACGGGTCGAGCGGGCGCCCCTTGGCGCGCAGCGTCTCCAGGTAGACCTCCACCGTGTGCGCGAAGGCGGCGGGGCTGGAGAACAGGCGCTTCTTCAGCAGGAGGGTGACCAGGTCGGTGGCCTTACGGCCGCGGCGGGTGGTGAGCTTCCTGCGGCGAAGCTCGGCGAAGCGGGTGAGCAGGCCGTGGATCTTCCGTTCGCTGTCGGGGTAGTCGACCGGCAGGGAGCGGGCGTCCCGCTCGACAAAACGGGGGTTGCCGTCGGCGTCGGTGATGTCGCGCTTGAGGCGGCGCACCACCGTGTCCTTGACGGCGGCCGGGTCGGGCTCGACCCCGCGCGCGAAGCGCTGGTCGTCCAGGATCTCCAGCAGGGCGGTGAACGAGGCCTGGTAGCCGTTGTGCGGGGTGGCCGACAGGAACAGCCGGTGCGTGAAGTGCGGGGCCAGGCGGCGGATGAGCTTGGTCTGCTGGGAGTCCACGGCGTAGACCTGCTTGGGGGCGGCCGGAGCCACGTGGTGGGCCTCGTCCAGGATGAGCAGGTCGAACACGCGGTCCTCGGGGCCCATGGCGCCGCCGGCGGGCAGGACCTCGTCGAGGAGGCGCTGGGCCTTGGGGCCCCGCAGCCAGGACAGGCTGACGATGGTGAGCGGGTAGACCTTGAACGGGTTGGCCGCGCTGCCGTAGTCCCGGCGGACCTGGGCGCAGCGGTCGGAGTCGATGACGGTGAAGTCCAGGCCGAACTTCTCGGCCATCTCGTCCTTCCACTTGACCGTCAGCCCGGCGGGGCAGACGACCATGATGCGCTGGGCCCGGTGGCGCAGCAGCAGCTCTTGGGCGACCAGCCCGGCCTCGACCGTCTTGCCGAGGCCGACGTCGTCGGCGAGGAGCTGGTTCACGCGCGGGGCGCCGACCGCGCGGGTGACCGGTTCGAGCTGGTAGTCCTCGATGGCCACGCCGGAGCGGAAGGGGGCCTGGAGGGTGCGGGTGTCGGCCGAGGTGACCGCTGACCAGCGCACCGCGTCGAGGAAGGCGGCCAGGCGCTCGGGCGGGTCGAAGCGGTCGGGGGAGACCGGGGGGAGGGAGCCGCGGGGGAGGACCCGCCGTCCGGGCTCGATCTCCCACAGGACGCTCAGGGTCTCGCCGTAGCGGCCGCTGTCGGTGTTCTGCAGGGTCACCAGGGTGCCGCCGTCGGCGTGGTCGACATCGCTGACGACCCACTTCTGTCCGCGGACGGCGACGAGCGATCCCGGGGCGGGGCGCTCTTCGGTTGTGCTGGGCATCGCCGGACTTCCTGATCGCGCTTGCTGGGCGCGCCCTCGCGGGGAGGACGCGGGGCGACGCGTGGCCAGGGGAGGTGTGCGGGTTCACCGGCCGTGGCTGCGGGCAGCGTCGGATGAGCCAACAGTAGCGAGTGTGAACTGTGTTCACAACCAAAGAACGGTGAAGCGGGGCGCCCGGAAAAGAGAAGGGACGAAAGTCCCGAGTGGGGCGGTGCGTCGCGGAAGGGACGCCGTGACCGCCGAGGGAGAGGTGATCCGGCCGGTGTGTCTCTCCTGCGGATCCATTCAGGAAGGCCGGCGTGGTCCGAATCGTCGGGGCGGGAGTGGCCGGAGGCGGCCAGGCGGCGGCCTCCGGGAAGCGGGGCTGGTAAGGGCTTCAGGAGGTCGCGTCGTCGCCCAGCGTCGAGAGGAAGGCGTGCCACTCGGAGGAGGGGAACCCCAGCACGGCCCGGTCGGGGTGCTTGGAGTCGCGTAGGGCGGCTCCGACGGGGAGGGGAGCGACCTCGACGCATTCCACACGGTCGCTGCTGTAGCTCGACTTGAAGAAGACCGGCTCACCGGTGATTCTCATGCTGGCCCTTCGTCCTCGATGATCCGTCTGACGAACGTGATGGTCTCTGAAGTGCGGAGTGCGGCGGCATTCAGGTGGGCGAAGATCGTGACATAGCGCTGCACTGAATCAGGGTCCTGGACGAAGAGGCTATCCGTGGCGGTCTCGGTGTATACGATGCTGGGGTCGGCATCATGGGGGAAATCCAGCAGGTAGAAGGAGCCCGACAGGCCCGCGTGCATTCCGGCCGTGAACGGCAGGACCTGGATGTCGATGTTGTGGTGCGTCGCGAGATCGACGAGGTGCTGAAGCTGCTCCCGCATGATCGCCGGATCTTCGAGACGACGCCGTAGAGCCGCCTCGTCGACCACGGCCCACAGGTGAGGCGGTCGGTTCCTGGTCAGGATCTGCTGCCGGCGCAGGCGGGCGTCCACGTGCCTGGTGACCTTGTCGTCCGCGTAGGCTCCACCGCCCCGGAAGACGGCTTCAACGTATGCAGGCGTTTGGAGGAGTCCCGGGATCACTTGGCACTGGTAGGTGCGGATCATGGAGGCTTCGGCCTCGAAGTCGGGCAGCGCGTTGCCGCCGAAGACGTCGCGGTACTTTGACCACCAGCCTTGCTCCTTGGACTCGCGTGACAGCTCGTGCAAGGCGACACGAACCTCTTGCGAGGCGCCGTAGAGGTCAGCCAGGGCGTCGATGTCGCGAGCCTTGATCCGCCGGGCATCGGCGCTCTCGATGTTGCTCAGGGTGGACTGCGGCACGTCGGCGTCCTTGGCGGCCGTGGAGAGCTTGAGGCCGCTGGCCTCGCGCAGGCGTCGCAGCTCACGGGCCAGGCGGCGCCGTCGGACGGTGGGGCTGAAGGGGCGGTGCATGGGAGAAGCCTATGCCATCCGAACTCGAATATCGAGAATCTGCTTGACAGCTCGAATATCGAGAATCAGTCTGGAGTCACTGGCGGTGTTGGTGGCCTGGAAGGCCATCACCGCAGCTCAATCTAGTCGGCGTTCGCTCTGGTGTCCGTGAATCGGCACGAGTGCTGGGCGCTGTCGCGGCTCGGCCTGCCGCCTTCGCCCCCGGAGGAGTGTGTCCTCATGCCCGCGTCCACCCCCGTACCCCCGCTGCCTCGGGTCACGGTCCCGCTCACCGCCTTCATCCCGCCGATGCGCCGCCACTACTTCTGCGGCGCCTACACCGGTCCCTATACGCGCCGCCGTGTCGACGTCCCCGGTATGGCGGACATGCTCCCGCTGGTCCGCTCGTTCCTGGACACCTGTGCCGCAGAGCGCGACCGCGACTACCGCTACCTCTTCACCCTCCTGGGAAGCGAGCTCGCTACGAACGCCCTCGTGCACAGCCGCTCCGGTCGTCCGGAGGCGACATACACCCTCATCGTCGAGCGCGGCCGTGGGGGACTGACCCTGACCTGCCGCGACGATGGGGACAAGCGACTCCCACCCCGAGTCATGGCCCCGGAACGGGCTTACCTTCGGCCGTCAGGTCTCACGTCGGCGTCGTCAGGAGAGGCCGGGCGCGGGCTGGCCCTCGTCGACGCTCTGTCCACCACCTGGGGCGACAACGGCTGGGCGACGCACCGCAACGTGTGGTTCCACCTGTCATTCGACATGGAGGGCAGCGCCTGGCCGAGGTGAAGCCGGGGGGAGGCCTCGTGGAGAAGAACGGGAACCCGCCGCCCGAGTTCACCGTGGACGAGAGTTCGTGGGTCGTGGTGATGAGGAGAGTCCAGTGACATCGATCGCGCTGTTCAACAACAAGGGCGGCGACGGAAAGACGACGCTGGCCTACCACCTCGCCCACATGTACCAGCGCCTGGGGAAGCGCGTATTGGCGGTGGATCTGGACCCGCAGTCCAACCTCACCTCGGCGTTCCTGGACGAGGACGACCTGGCCTTCCTGTGGGACGAGACGGACCTTCCCTTCGGTCCCCGGCAGGAGGCGATGTTCACGCTGCTGTCTCCAGAGACCAAGACGATCGCGCAGGCCGTGCAGCCGATCGTCGAGGGGACCGGTGATGTGGAGCTCATCGAGCCGGCGCAAGTGGTCGAAGGGCTGTGGCTCCTTCCCGGTGACCTCGAACTCAGCCGGTTCGAAGATGAACTGTCCCAGGCCTGGGGCAACACCCTTGCCGGGAACGCCAAGGCCGTCCGCGCGACGACCGCTTTCTACCGTTTCATCCAGAACGCGCGGCGGGTGGTCGACCCGGACGTCGTGCTCATCGATGTCGGCCCGAACCTGGGGGCGATCAACCGAGCGGCCCTCCTGTCCTCGGACACCGTGCTGATGCCGCTCGCCGCCGACCTCTTCTCCCTGCGCGGGCTGCGGAACCTGGGACCGACGCTCGCGGAGTGGAGGAGGAAGTGGCAGGGCGTCGTCGTGCACCAGGCCCCGAAGGACATGGTGCTTCCGAGCGGCAACATGAGTCCCCTCGGGTACGTGATCATGCAGCCAGGATTCCGCCTGGATCGCCCGGTCGGCGCCTACAAGCGGTGGCTGGACCGCATCCCCATGGTGTACGAGCGATTCGTCCTGGAAGAAAGCGGTATCGAGGGCGGCGGAGACCATGAGATCGCCACAATTCGCCAGTACCGGAGTCTCATGCCGCTCGCGCACGACGCCCGGAAGCCGATGTTCGACTTGAGAACGGCCGGTGGTGCGATGGGGAGCATGCAGGGCCTGGTCGAAAAGTGCAGATCGGAGTTCCGGGATCTGACGTATGCGATCGACGGCCGGCTGGCCGCCCTGGGCGAGCGACTGCGGTAGCCAAGGGGTGAGAAAGAGGGGCCACTGGTCTCCGGGCCCGTTCACTCGCTGGGAAGCTCCAACTGTTCGTTCGAAGGCGGCCCCTTCCTGTGCCCTTCATCGAAGGGGAGGACACCGGCGGTGGCGAGGTCGTCCACGGTGATCAGCGGTCCGGCCATGATGTCGTCGAGGAGCCGCGCCTGTCGGGGTTCGAGGTCGACGAGAAGTGTCAGGACCGACAGGAGGTCGACGAGTTCGTCGGTGTAGTCGGGCGACCAGCGGTCGGGACGGATGTCGTCCAGGGGAGTTCCCCTCCGCTTCCCCCGTGGATTGCGCTGCCGGGAGGAGAACCACTTCTTCACCACCCGCATGCCGTTCACGTCGTAGTGCCAGGCGTGCGGCGAGACGGGAGCGATTGCACCTTCCCCGACGTGCAGGCGGTCTCCTGCGTCACCGGTGTCGGAGTCGTGCCAGATACGGTCGGGCAGGCCTCCCCGGCCGTCCGATATCTCGGCGATGAGCTGGGGGCGCCGCTCGCGGGGAAGGCGCGGGCCACCTGGCGGTCGGTCCGCGTCCGGGTCGCAGAAGCGCTCTCCGTAGGTGTGCAGCCAGACGACCCGCCGCCCTGACTCGACCGCGGTCCGCCACAGGTCGGGGTCGGCCGACATGGGGATGCGGACCCCGGGAACCTTCAGCCCCTCCTGGAATCGGGCCACGAAGCCGGGGTGAGCCGCCACTCCGGCGCAGTAGGCCATCAGATCCTCGGCCGTGACGGTGATCCCCAGCCGCGACTCCAATGCCGAGAGCAGGCGGGGCGGTGTGTTGGGCACCCTTCCCTCCTGGTCGCGGTGGAGGGCAAGCACTCGGCCGCCACGACCGCTGAAGTAGTGCTGGTCTGGAATGAGGGAGGAAAAGAGGAGCCCCGGCCCCGAAGCCAGTGGGAGAGAGTGCTGTTCTACTGCATAGACCTGTCTCCCACCATGGGCTAGCCAGAGCTGAGGGCGGTGGCGGTCCACGAACCGGGGATCGCTGATGATGAACTCACGGTCGAACGCGCGGTAGGCGAACTCGGCGCACTCAGGCTCACGGTGATCGTGGGCTATGGAGGGCATTCCCGCGACGCTTGTTGTTGCGGATCGGTCGCGAGTGGCCTTGAACAGGCGGTCCATCGTCTCGGGGGACGCGCTCTTCATCCTTCTCCAGCGCCGATGAAGCGTCTCCCGTTCAGGAGCGATGACCCAGGTGCGGTTTGCTTTGACGCCGGATGCGTGCCAGGGGAACAGGTCGCCGAATGAGGGAAGCGACTTCCAGGAGGCGGCTGCGGGGGATGCAGGAAGGAACGCTGCCGTCGCTTCACTCTCGGTCGGGGAGAAGGCCGCGCCGTCAAGGCACAGGGCAGTGTCGGAGGACAGGGCGGTGAACTTCTGTTCCTTGAGCCCTTCGAGCGACGTGTACCAGACCTTTGCCGGGCGGTCGGGGTTGGGTTCCCCGTACCGGGCGAACACGGCGATGCAGATTGGGTGCTGCACACCTTGGAAGACCCGGGTCGGCACCGGAGCCTGGTGGCCTTCTGGGGACAGGTCGACGATCCACCCTTCGTCCGTGGTCGCGCGCAGGTATCGCCGCATCCCCATGAAGACGTCGCCTGTTAGGAAGGCGGACGTACTGACGAAGGCGATGATGCCGGCGGGCTGGTCGGGGTGGGCGTCGAACAGCTTCCATGTGGCCCAACGCCAGAAGTACACACCTGTGTGATGGAGTTTGTGTTCGAACCTCCCCATTCCCGGCTCTCTGAACTCGTCGAGGGACGGGCGGTCGGTCAACGGGTCTGTTGCGGGGTCGACTCTCCTTCTGGCGATCCAAGGGGCGGGCGCCCTCTTGGTGGCATGGTCGATGTAGGGAGGGTTTCCGATGGCGACCTGGATACGTGTGGTGCGCTTCGTCTCGTTCGCTCTCCTGCGGAAATTCAGGATCTCCTCATAGCGGAGGCCGTACGCCGGAATCGCCAGGCAGGGGTCGTCGAGAGTATCGACCAGAAAGCGCTGATGCTCCGTGGGGACCTCGGCTCCGTACACGTCCTGGAGCTGCTGGTGCAGCCGGAGCTCGGCGACCGCGAAGGGTGAGGCGCTGGGCTCGAACCCGATCAGACGGGACTCGTACATCTCCCTCAGCCGGTGCCGCGTCTGGACGGGACCGGATTCATCGAGGAGAGTCGTCGCTGCCCGCCTCGTGACCGCTGAAAGGAAGGTCCCCGTCCCCATGGCAGGGTCGATCGTCGTGACACTCCTGTCCGCGAGCCCGGTCCGTATCCCCATTCTCTCCTTGAGGACCGAGTCGACGAACCCCGCCATATAGGAGGCCACGGGCTCCGGGGTGTAGTACGAGCCGGTCTCCTTCCGCAACTCCTGGTCATAGCGGGAGAGGAAGGTCTCGTAGAGGTCGGAGTAAGCGTGCTCCTCCCCTCGCATCACCGTGTCCCAGTCGAGTGGCTGGAGGATGCGGATGAGAGTGGGCAGAAGGGTCTTCTTCTCTATCTCCTCGCTGGATGTGAGGGTGGCGAACGCTTCCCCTAGGAAACGGTGGTGCTTTCCGAGTTGATCGCCGATTTCGCGCGTGCTCTTGTCGGTGAAGTCGACCCCGGATTCCCGTGCGACCAGCAGGGAGAAGGTGACCGCCTGAGCATAAGCGTCGGCGAATTCAGGGCCGGGCTCCATGGCGGGGAAGAGGAGGTTCTTCCACTCCCGGGCCAGGCCGGTGAACGGCTTGGGGCCATCGCTGTAGCGCTCCTCCTCGATGAGATCGACGATCTCCCCCCGGAGCTGTCGGCACATGTGTGCGACACGGGTGATGAGCTGGTCGAGTGTGTAGTTCTGTTCGGGTGCCCAGGTGAGGAAGTCCCATAGGAGGCCCTCGAGTTCACGCTGGGGCGGAAGCCGTCTGCGCTTCTTCGAGAACAGGGCCGGCGTCTCCACCGTGTGTCCGCGCTGGACGCCGTAGCGGAAAAGCGACCATTGGGTGCCGTTCGTGTACAGCAGGTTCGGAAGGCTCTTGAGGTTCTCCCACTGCTTGAGGTCGTGTCCGCGCACGAAGTCGCTCGGGGGGATGGGCTTGTCCGGCTTCTTCAGCTCGATATAGCCGATCCTGTTGATGGGGTCGCGTCCGGTGTTCTTGGCGTCGACTCCGAAATCGGGTCGGGCTCCGAGCGCTTTGAGGGGGACCTCTCCGAAGACCGTCACCGGCGTCCCGAAGTCATGGGAGACCCCTTCCACGAGTCTGAGCAGGGGCGTGCGCAGCTGCTCTTCCTCCAAGCCGCCCCGACCCCAGGCGTCGGCCACGTCTGAGATGAACGATTCGAGTCTGCGCGCGGCGTATCCGCCGGCGGGGAGGGGGCCGGCGCGGTCGGGGGAGGGGGCGCTCGGCAACGCCGTCATCGCATCTCCGAGGGGAGGGATTTCTCCGTTCCTACTAGAACACCCCGGGAGGAACACACCGTCAACAGTCCGCCATGGCCGGATAAGGAATGCCGTGAGAAATGTGCGCATTCCTGTAATCGCGTGCTTCACTGTTTTCTCGGGTGGCGGCTGCGCACCCTGCTTCAGAGGAGGACGCGCGTTCGCTGAGTGGTGAAAGAGGAGCGAAGTTCCTTGCGGCAAACGTCGGGGTGCCGCCGCGGGGCGACCGGATCCGGTCACCGGCCGCCGATACTCGCGTTACGGCCCGGTCGCCCCGCACGCCTCTGTAGGGTCGGCGTGCCCGCCTCTCTCCCTCAGGCGGGCGGCGTTCCACCGTGGGCCGCAGCGGTGGCCGCCGGGCATGAGGACAAGGAGTTCACCGCGACCGTGACCGACCGTGAAGCCACCGGGGCCGATGCCGTCCACAGCCTCTACCGGTTCCTTCTCCAGTCCGAAGAGTTGCGCAGCCGTCCGGTCAGGACGCTCGACTCTGCGGAACGCGTCCTCTGGCTGGACGAACTTCCCAGAAGCCCCCGTGCCGTCGACTGCGGGATCGTCGACCCCGACGACGGCGATGCCTGGCTCGAAGCCGACCGGGTCCGCCACACGCGGCCGCCCGACCTTCCGGTGCCCCTGGAGCCGTGGGTCGACCCCCGGGAGGTGCGCGACTGGGAGCGGACCGAGGCCCCGCCCCTGCGGGAGACACCCCTGCCCGGACACGGGTCCGGTGCGGAATGGACTGGACAGGAGGAGCACCCCGCACCCAAGGACAGCGGGGAAGGCGAATCCGACGGACCGGACGAGGCACCGGACGAGGCACCGGATGAGGCGCCGGACGAGACGGTCCGCGAGACCTACGCCCGCTGGTCCCTGCAGTGGCTGGAGTGGGCCGAGGACGAGCGCTCCAAGGCCCCGTTCGTGAAGGCCTACGAGGCCCTGTTCCGGATCCACCAGGAGGCCCATGACTATGGGGACGCCTACGAGCTGGTGCTGGGCGTCGGGCACCTGACGTGGACGGCCGACGGGCACCCGGTCCGCCGCCACCTGGTCGCGCGCCGCCTGGTCTCCTCCATGGACGAGTCCGGGCGCATCGACCTGGTGCCCGACCCCGAGGCCTCCCGCTTCGAGCTCGAAGAGGAGATGCTGGAGGCCGATCAGCGTCTCCGCGAAGAGCCGCGCGGCCGGGTGCTGGGGGCCCTTGAGGAAGCCGAGGAGGTTCCGGCCGCTGAAGCGGCCGGCCACCTGCACCGTGCCCTCGAAGAGTGGGCCGTCGCGACCTCTGCCGAGGCCGAGTACTCGCGTTCCACGGCCGCTCCCGCTCCCGCGGGCGGCGCGGCGAAGGGGGCCGAAGGGGCCGGGGAGGGGCCCGTCGTGGCCTTCGCACCCGCCGTGATCCTCCGACAGCGCCCCCAGCGCGGGCGCGTGGACGCCCTCAAGCGGATCGTCGAGGCGCTGGGCAGGGGGGAGGCGGCGACGGACCTGGTACAGCGCCTCGTAGGGACGGACCCGGGCGCTGCCCAGGAGGACGCGCAGGAGGAGGACACCGGGGAGCCGACCGCCGAACGCGGCGCACCGGACGAAGGGCTGTACTTCTCCCTGCCCTCAAACGCCGAACAGCGCCGGATCGCATCCCGGCTCCAGGACAGCGACCTGGTCGTCGTCCAAGGGCCACCGGGGACGGGGAAGACCCACACCATCGCGAACCTGGTCACCGACCTGCTCGCGAAGGGGCAGCGGGTCCTCATCACCAGCGAGACCACGCGCGCGCTGAAGGTCCTCAAGGACAAGCTCCCCGAGGAGATTCGGCCGCTCGCCGTCAGCCGCACCGGCGACGGCCTGGAGGCCAAGAAGGAGCTCGAAACCTCCGTCCAGGCGATCCTGGAGCGGCGCGGCGACCACGATGCCCGACAGGCTCGGCGCGACATCGCCGGGCTGGAGGACCGGCTGGAAAAGGCGCGGACCGACCGCGACCAGGCCCTCAAGGACCTGCGGGGGATCCGCGAGCAGGAGACCTACGAACACCCGCGGACCATCGGCGACTACAGCGGACGGCTCTCCGCCATCGCGCGCCGCCTCGCCGACGAGGAGGAGCGCTACTCCTGGATGGGGCAGGTTCCGGCCGACCACCCCACCGTGACCGCCGACGCCCTCCGCGCCCTCGTGGACGCGGCGCGCGCCGTCGGCCCGGAGGCACGCCGCCTCGCCGCCGAGGTTCCGGAAGCCTCGGGGATCCCGTCACCGGGGGAGTTCGCCGAGTCCGCGCAGGCGATCGCCGCCGCAGACGAGGCCTACGCCCAGGCCTCGGGGATCGGGGGCGCCGATCTGGGAGACCTCCTCGCCGGTGTGGACCCCGAGCGCTGTGAGCGGATCCGGACCGCGATGGACGCCTTCATCGCCGCCCGGGACACTGCGCGCCGGCTCGGCGAGCACTGGGCCCCGTCGCTGGCGCACGTCCTCGCCGGCCGCTCCAGCGAGATCACCGTGCGGGAAGAGGGGGTCCGCAAGGCGGTCGGTCTCGCCGACCAGGAGACGCGGCGTGTCGGCGACGCGCTCGTCACCGGCCTCGACGCCTTCGGCGTCGCCGAGGCCCTCGGAAGCGCGAGCCGACTCAGCGAAGCCCTCGCATCGGGAGGGAAGCTCCGCGGCCTGTTCGGACGCACGCGCCTGGCCAAGGAGCACGCGTCCTTCCTCGCGTCGGTGCGGGTCGACGGGCGCCCGCTGGAGAGCGCCGACGACGCCGCAACGGTGCTGGCCCGCGTCACGGCCGAGCGCGCGCTGCAGGAGGCCGAAGGGCTCCTCGGCGGCGACACGGCGGCCGGACGGGCATGGCAGCGGCCACCGGCACGCATCGCGCGCCTGCGGGACGCCAAGCGGGACCTCGACGTGCTCATCGCGCTCGCCGATGCCAGGCGAGCGCTCTCGGAGGCCTGCGCCGGCCTGCCGGGACTCGCCTCGCTCGACCTCGCCGACGCCGACCAGGTCAATCAGGTCGGCCTGCTCCTCGCCGCGGTCGACGCGGAGAACAGTGCGGCGGACCACCGCGAGCGCGTGGAGCGGGCCGCCACTCTCCTGAGGGACTGGTCCGGGCGCGCCTCCGAGGTCCCGGAGGCGCTGACCCGCGCCCGCGAGGCGCTGGAGTCCGGTGACCCCGACGCGTACGCGGCCGCCTGTGCGGACATGGCCCGCGTGCGTGAGGCCGCGCGGCTGGTCGCGGACTATGAGGCGGCCTACGGCGCGCTCGCGGCCGGCCACGCGGCGCTCGCCGAGTCCGTGGCGGCCGACCCGCACCTTCCCGAGTGGGAACGCCGTATCGACGACTTCGACCGGGCCTGGGCCTGGTCGGCGTGGAACAGGAGGCTGGCCGAGCTCACCGATCCCCGGGCCGAGGAGAAATGCCGCGCCCGGCTGGCCGAGGCCGACGGCGAGGTGCGCCTGACGATGGCGCGGCTGGCCGCGGCGCGCGCCTGGGCCGGGTGCCTCGACCGGTTGGACGACGCCCAGGAGATCGCGCTCAGCTCGTACCAGACGAGCGTCAACAAGATCGGCAAGGGGACGGGCAAGTACGTCGGCCGCCTGCAGCGCCAGGCCCAGGAGAGCCTCCGCGAGTGCACATCCGCCGTTCCCGCCTGGATCATGCCGTTCTTCCAGGTCGTCTCCACGATCCCGATGGAACGGCCGGGCGTGTTCGACGTGGTCGTCGTGGACGAGGCCAGCCAGTCCGGGCCGACGGCCCTGCTGCTGGCCTGGCTCGCCCGGAAGGTCGTCGTGGTCGGCGACGACAAGCAGGTCAGCCCGGCCGACGTCGGGGTGGACCAGGGCAGCGTCTTCACGATGCAGCAGCGCCACCTGGGGGCGCTGACCCCCGCCCGCCGCAACCTGTTCTCCCCGAACCGGAGCCTGTTCGACATCGTCTCGGGCCTGGCCGGAGGGCGCGGGCGGCTGATGCTCAAGGAGCACTTCCGGTGCATGCCGGAGATCATCGGGTTCTCCAATGAGCACTTCTACCAGGGCAGGCTGCAGGCGCTCCGCCAGTTCGGCGGCGACCGCCTCACGCCGCTGCGCAGCGTGCACGTCCCGGAGGGCCGCCTGGAGGGCAAGGGGCAGCGGCAGACCAACCCCCATGAAGCGCGCAGGCTGGTCAGGCAGGTCGCCGAGTGCTGCGCCGACCCCGTCTACGCGGGGCGGACCATGGGGATCATCGTGCTGCAGTCCGGCCGCCAGCAGGCCCTCATCGAGGACCTCCTCGCCGCTGAGCTGGACCTGGAGGAGCGCGTGTCCAGGCGGATCCGGGTCGGGACCCCCTCCGCCTTCCAAGGCGACGAGCGGGACGTCGTCTTCATCGGTGCCGTGTACGCACCGTTCGACTCCGAGGGCGAGCCCAGGAGGGCCGCGCCGTACAGTTCCGAGGGCGCTCAGCAGGCCATCAACGTCGCCGCCTCCCGTGCGCGCGACCAGGTCTGGCTCTTCCACAGCTTCGCCCTGACCGACCTGGGGGAGACGGACCTGCGCCGGTCCTACCTGGACTACCTGGACCGCCCGGTGGAGCAGCAGGACGGCACCGGCCTGGCGCATGTGCCGGAGGACGAACGGGTGGACCCGTTCGACAGCCTTTTCGAGCAGCGCGTGTTCTGCGCGCTCAGGGCGAGGGGCTACCGCGTCCTCCCCCAGTACCAGGCGGGCCCCTTCCGTATCGATCTGGTGGTGGAAGGGCACAGCCGCAGGCTCGCGGTCGAATGCGACGGTGATGCGTTCCACAATGAGGCCAACGCGGCGGAGGACGCGGCGCGCCAGAGGGAGTTGGAACGTGTCGGGTGGACGTTCGAGCGGATTCGCGGCAGCCGGTTCTTCCGTGACCCTGACGGCGCGCTCATTCCGCTGTGGGAACTGTTGGACGGGATGGGCATCGAGCCCGTACACACGTGAATTCCCGAATTCCCGGAATTCTCTGCCGTACGGAACACTGGGGTCGAATCGGTAGGAACGGAATGGCCGCCCGGTCGCCGCGGCGGTCTGATCGGAGGAGCGCATGTTCGGCCAGGGCCGACTGGTACGAGGGCCCGGGGAGGATCCCCGGCGCGTCCTGTTCGCGGTGGTCAAGCTCGACACCACCGGCTACGATCCCCTCCGCGGCGACCGGGTCTGCGAGGTGGCCGTCGTGCGCATGTGGGGCGACGGACGGGTCGAGGACGAGTTCGCGACCGTCGTCAACCCCCAGCGGCACATCGGCAACAGCGAGTACCACGGGATCGACGACGCGCTGGCCGCCTCGGCGCCGACGTTCCCGGAGATCGCCGGCGAACTCGTGCCCCGCCTGTCCAACGCGGTCGTCGCCACCCACCACCTGCCGTACCTAGAAGGCTTCCTACGGGCGGAGTTCCGGCTGGCGGGGATCTCGGTGGGCCCTTTCCCCGCGCTGTGCACCCTGTTCGAGTTCCGCAGGCACATCGATCTCTCCAGGTATCGCCAGGACACGGTCTTCCAAGAGGTCACCGGCTCCTGGCCCGCCTGGGAGCAGAGCTCCCTGGAGAAGGCGCGCAACCTCGGCCACATGCTCCAGATCCTGGCCACCGAACCGCCCCAGCCGTTGGCGTGGGTCGGCCCGCACCCCGTGCCCCAGCCCGCGCTGCCCCGCACGGGGCGGATCGCGCCCCGGCCCGGGAGCCTGCGCAGGGGAGAGGAAGGGTGGCTGGCCAACCTGGCGGCCGGACTCCCGGACATGCGGCCTTCGCTCTCCCCCGAGCCGCGTGCGGCCGCGGAGTACCGTGCGGTCCTGGTGGACGCCCTCGCCGACGGGCGCGTCGTGGGGGAGGAGGCGCACCGGCTGGCGCGGTTGGCGACACAGGCGGGATTCACCCGCTCCACCGTGCGCGGGGTCCACGAGCAGGTCCTGGCCGAGGCGCGTGCGCGCGCGGAGGCCGACGGTGTGGTGACCTCCGCCGAACTGCGCGAACTGAACAAGGCCGCCGACCAGCTGGGCGCGCGGCACCTGGTCGGGGACCTGCTGGAGGTGGCCGAGAAGGAGAAGGCCCGCCGCAACGGCCCCCTCAAGGGGTGGAGGATCGTGCCGGCGGGGGAGTCTGCGGCGGTACGGGCAGTGGTCGACTCCGCCGCCGAGCGCGGGGCGACGGTCGGGGTCAACGTCACCAAGACCGTGCGGCTGGTCGTGGCCGACCCCTCTGAGGAGCACCCCAAGGCGGCCAAAGCCCGCGAGGCCGGGATCCGCGTGGAGGCGCCGCAGGAGGCCGAGCGGATCCTGGACGCGGCGGCCGCCGAGGCACAGAAGTCGCTCTTCGAGAACGCGGGGGACGCGGCCCGGGCGGCCGAAGTCCGTGAGCGTGACGACCGCCGGGCCGAACTCGAGCGCCGGACGGGCTGGCACCGGACATGGCGCCCGCGCGAACTCTCCGACGACGAGTACTACCGGCGGTTCGTCGCGCCCTTCGAGGATGACGACGAGGACGAGATGGTCGTCCATGTGTCCACCCGCGGCGCGGCGTCCCCGGGCTCCCGGCACCATGCCCGCACGGGCGGGGGCGGATGTGCGGGTGCCTTGTTCCTCGTTCTCGCGATGGCGGCCGTCCTGGCTCTCGCGGGCCGCGTGCCCGGTGTCCTCGTCTGAGCGGACGTGCCGAGTGCGGTGACGGCCCCGCATCGGCGGTCGGCTTGCTCGGCGCCGGTCCTGGCCGGGAGCGGTCATCCGGGGCGATTTCAGGAACGCGGTGACCGTTCCGGTGCTATATGTGACAGGTTCGCAACGTGTTCGTTCGATTACCGGACGGGCTCGAAATGCACCGATGGTAGGGAGCGCGCGTGACCGACCTGCGGATCAGGATCGGGTTCCGAGAGGACACCACCCCCGAAGAGGCCGATGAGCACACGCGCGACCTGCTCGAACTCTTGGAGGGGGTCGTCGCCGAGCGGGTCGGCCTCGACACAGGGCCCGATGCGGTCCCCGAAGGGGCTCGCGCCGGGGACCTGGCGGTGGTCGGCGGCGCGATCGTCATGGCCGGGGTCGCGGTTCGGCAGGCCGCTCCGCACATCGCCGCGATCGTCCAGGAATGGCTCCGTACCCGTGCTCAGAAGTCGGTGACCGTGGAGAACGGTGCGACCAGGCTGACCGTGCAGGGGCACACGCGGCCGGAGGAGATCGAGCGGATGGTGTCCTCATTGGCCCGTTTGAACACCGGCTCCCAGACGGCGCGGCCCCTGGAGCGCAGCCGTTCCGTGGATCCGGTGGATCCGGTGGATCCGGATGAGGACGGTGCGGGAGCTGGAGGCGCCTCGGGGGTCGACGGCCCGGAGGGCGCCGGGGAGGAGCGGTGAAGCGCACGGCCCTGCTGATCGGCGCGACCTCTTACCACGAGCTCTCCGACCTCAAATCGCCGCGGGCCGACGTCGAGCATTTGGAGAGGGTGCTCAAGTCCCAAGGGCACTTCGACCGCGTGCGTCCCCTCTATGACCCGCACAGGGCCGAGGCGGTCGAAGCCGTCGAGGACGTCCTGGCGGAGGCGGGGCCCGGGGACCTGGTGGTGCTCTCCTTCTCCGGGCACGGACTGCGCAACTCCCGGGGACGGCTCCATTTCGCCTTCGGTGACACTCGTTCCGAGCGTTTGGAGTCCACCGGACTGCCCGCCGAGTCGCTGCAGCGCATGCTGAAGGAGTCCCGTGCGGCGAGCAAGTTCGTCCTGCTCGACTGCTGCTACAGCGGTGCCTTCGCCGACGGGTTCGCCACCCGGAGCGGGGCCGGGGCCGACGAGCACCCCGACTACGAACGGCAGATGGGTGCGGGGGACGCGTCCGGGACCTACGTCATCGCCTCTTCGGGAGCCATCGAGCTCGCCTACGAAGGGGCGAACACCGGGGGAACGGACCCCTCCCCGTTCACCGCGGCCGTGGTCCGCGGCCTCTCCGGCGCCGCCGACGACTCCGACGGCGACGGCTGGATCGACGCCCTCGACCTCTACCAGTACGTCTACCGGCAGGTGGAGGGCCAGGGGCGCCAGCGGGTGACCGGCTTCAGCCTCGGGGTGCGCGGCGGCCTGAAGCTGGCCCGGCACGCGGGGGCGGCGACCGGGGTGGCGCTGGGCGACCAGGCGCCGCCGGGGACGGGGGCGGCGGAACCCGTCCAGGGCCGGGACGGCACCGGAGCCGCCACCGGCCACGCGGGCGGCGGGGCGGTGCACGAGCCCGGGCGCGGTGGCGCCGAGCGCCCCTGGGACACCCGCCAATGGACGGCCCTCTTCGACTACTATCGCGCCTGCCTCGACAGGCAGAGCGTCCTCCAGCAGCTCCCCGACCTCGGGTCGGGCCTGTACGCGGTCGTGGGGACGGGGCGGGAACTCCTCCTGAGCGGAGAGGGCGAGCAAGTCGGACTGACCGGTGACCCCGCGCGGATCGCCGACGGCGCCCGCAGGGAGGGGCGCTCCCTGCGCTACGGGTACCCGGCCGTGCTCTTCGACCCGGCCCGCAGCAGAGGCAAGGGGAGGACCGGTTTCAAAGTCGCCCCCCTGCTCGTGCTGGACGTCGAGGTACGGGAGGGCAGCGGGCCGGGCGGCGCCGACACGCTCGTCCCGGTCGGTGAGCCCGAGCTCAACCGGGAGGTCCTGCTCAGCGCCGCCGACCTCGGTGAAGAAGAGATCGAGGATCTGGTGGCCTGGTTCGAGGCGGACTGGGCGTGGCCGGACTCGCGGACAAGGCGCGCGCACTGTGCGGGCGCCTGGGGCTGACCCAGGTCCAGGACCTGGTCCCCGGGAGGCTCGAGGACCGCTTGGAGGCCGGTCGGCCGCTGACCAGCGGGGCCCGCAACGCGGCGATGCTCTATGCCGCCGACCCCGCGGCCTCTGCGGTCGGACGGTTGTCGGCCGATCTGGATCACCGTTCAGGCAAGGGCCTGAAGACCGAGCGCATCGCGTCCACGGCTCTGGCGGCGCTCGCCGATCCGGCGGTGTGCGGGAATGCTCGGCGCGCCGGTGGTCGGCGCCCCGTCATCACCGGCCTCAGCAACTCCGCGCAGGAGCGCATCCTGGAATCGTCGATGCGCGAGACCTTGACCGTCGCCACGGGTGCTCCGGGCACGGGGAAGAGCGAACTCATCACGGGGGTCGTCACCACCGCCGTCGCCGACGGCGAGTCCGTCCTGGTGGCCTCGACCAACAACACGGCGGTGGATGAGGTCGTCGACCGCGCCAACCGTCTGCTCCCTGGGGCCGATCTGATCGTCCGTACGGGCAATGCGGACAAGCAGAGCAAAGAAGCCGACATCCTCGGGAGGCTGCGGGCGGCGCGTCTGGACTCCACCGGCGCGCGCACCGCGGCCGAACGGCTCGACCTCCACCAGCGCGGACTCGGCGCCGGACATGCGGCGCTCGAGGAGATCGGTGCGCTGGAACACCGGCTGGCCGCCCTGGCCCCGACACGTGAGGGCGACAGGGCCCGGGTGGCCGAGGAGGTCGCGCTGGACGAGGCCTTCCCGGACCTGGAGAGCGTCCGTCGGTGGGCTCACCGGGTGCACGCGGCCACAGAACGCAGGTGGACCGGGTGGTTCTACCGGTGGCTCGTACGGCGCTCTCTGCGCTACGGGCGTGACGCGGACGAATGGGAGGCGCTCGCCGCCCTGCTGGAAACCGAGTCCGACTGGCGCCGTACACAGGACCGCCTCCAGCGCCTTCCGTCCCCTGCGGAGGCCCACGATCGGATCCGCGCCCTGAGGGAGGAGCGGCGCGGCGACGCCGGGAGGTTCGTCGTGGCGCAGGTGGCCCGGGCTCGGGACGAGGGCGTCTCCGTCCTCGACGAACGGCTGGACAATCTGGCGGCCCGCAGATCCACATGGGTCGGTATGGACCGCCTCGTGCGCGTGGCCCGGGCCTGGGCGACCACGTCCCGCTCCGCCCGCGTGTTCCCGCCACGGGAGGGCCTCTTCGACCTGGTCGTCATCGATGAGGCGAGCCAGTGCACCATCGCCGACCTGCTCCCGCTGCTCTTCCGGGCCAAGCGGGCGCTCATCATCGGCGACCCGCACCAGCTCCAGCCGGTGAACTCGTTGGACGCGTCCGAGGACCGGCGTATCCAGGCGGCATCCGGATTGGACGAGGACTGGCTCGATGAACGGTCGCTCGTCTACACTCGCTCGTCCGCCTACCACGCGGCCGCCTCCGCCCTGGCGCGCGCCGGTCGCGACGTGCTCTGGCTTGACGAGCACTACCGTTGCCACCCCGACATCGTCACTCCGGTGAACAGGCGCTTCTACGGCAACAGGCTCGCGGTGCGCACCCGCACCACAGGGCTCGCCGCACCCGCCGACCGGGCCGTCACCTGGATCGACGTCAAGGGGCTCTCGGAAAGGCCCAAGGGCGGCTCCTGCCGCAATCCCGACGAGGCGCAGGAGGTCGTCCGCCTGCTGCGTGAACTGTGGACGGATCTTCCGGCCGATGCCGACATCGGTGTGGTCACCCCCTTCGCGGCGCAGAGGAGGGACCTCGACCGGCACCTCGGCGGCAAGGCGGGGGAACGCATCCGGGTCGGCACCGTGCACACCTTCCAAGGCGGAGAACGGGACGTCATGGTGGTGTCCCCGACGGCCGCGACCGGCGTCGAGCGTGGGGCGGGCCAGTGGGCCGCCAGGCAGCAGAACCTGTGGAACGTGGCGGTCACCCGAGCGCGCTCGCGCCTCTACGTGGTCGGGGACCGGGGGTACTGGTCCGAGCAGGGAGGCCTGCTCGCCGACCTGGCGGCCCACGCGCTCTCACCTGCGGTGGAAGAGGCCCCCGACGAGGCGCGCAACCGGCTCTTCGAGGCGCTGACGGCCCGCGGCGCCGCCCCGGAGGCAGGGCCCGTCGTCAACGGGTACGCGTGTGACCTCCTCGTCCCGGGTTCCCAGGGCGAGGCCGCCGTGATCGTGGACGGTTCAGGGATCGGTGCTCCGGCACAGCCCGGCTCGGAGAGGGCGCTTGAGCGCACCCTTGGCCGGGCGGTCCTCTTCGCGGAGGTGGCGGGCGTGCGCACGGTGCGGGTCCCCGCGTGGAGGTGCTGGGCCGAGCCGGACACCGTCGCTGCGGAACTCCTTTTGGGCACGGCTTGAACGGAACCGCCCGCACATCCTCAGCATGAGAACGGCTCAATCGTCGAAGACGTGTCGCCGCGTCATGCTGCATCAGCCCACTGCCCGCGTCCCGCGGCACGCCGATGTGGGGGGTTTACCGGGGAGGCGGGGCCGGGTCGGGGAAGGATGGTGCCCGGATCGGCTCTGTGCGGGTGTTCTCCAGAATCGGGGGCGCAGGTGCAGGGCCCACCGTGCGGGGTCCTCCGCAGTCGTCCGGTGTCGGCACCGTGGGCAGGAGAGGTGAGAGCGCTGTCATCCATCGGAGGAGAGGCGCGACCGGGGGCACAGTCCCCCGCGGATGAGGATGAGAACGGGCACGGTCCGCCCCGTCTGAAGAAGGCGGTGTTCGTCGGCTCGTCCGTGCTGATCCTGGTGATCTCGGTGTGGGCGATCATCGCGCCCGGGAACGCCGAGTCCGTCATCGGCGCGGTGGTCGGCTGGATCTCCTCGGGATTCGGCTGGTACTACTTCCTCGTCGCCACCGTCTACCTGCTGTTCGTGGTGTTCGTGGCGGTCTCCCGGTACGGCAAGGTCAAGCTCGGCCCGCAGCACTCCACGCCCGACTACGGGGTGTTCGCCTGGGCCGCCATGCTGTTCGCCGCCGGGATCGGCATCGACCTGCTCTTCTTCTCGGTCTCCGGGCCCGTCACCCACTACCTCGCGCCGCCCGAGGGCGACCCCGAGACGGTCGAGGCCGCCCGGCAGGCCCTCGTGTGGTCGCTGTTCCACTACGGCGTGACCGGCTGGGCGATGTACGCCCTCATGGGCATGGCGCTGGGCTACTTCGCCTTCCGCTACCGCCTCCCGCTGGCCATCCGCTCGGCCCTGTACCCCCTGATCGGCAAGCGCATCCACGGCCGCGTCGGCGACGCCGTGGACCTGGCCGCCATCATCGGCACGGTGTTCGGCATCTCGGTGTCGCTGGGCATCGGCGTGGTGCAGCTCAACTTCGGCCTCAGCGCCCTGTTCGGGGTGCCCGAGGGCGTGGCGGGCCAGACCGCGCTGATCGCCGTGGCGGTGCTCGTGGCCACCGTCTCGGCCGTGGCCGGCGTGGACAAGGGCATCCGGCGCCTGTCCGAGCTCAACGTCCTGCTCGCCATCGTGCTGATGCTGTACGTGATGTTCGCCGGAAGGCCGGTCTGGCTGCTCAACACCCTGATCCTGAACATCGGCGACTACGTCAGCCGGCTGCCCGGGATCACCCTCAACACCTTCGCCTACGACCCGCCGGTGGACTGGCTCAACGCCTGGACCCTGTTCTTCTGGGCCTGGTGGATCGCCTGGGCGCCGTTCGTGGGCATGTTCCTGGCCCGCATCTCGCGCGGGCGCACCATCCGGCAGTTCGTCGCCGCAACGC
The DNA here is from genome assembly GCF_000341185.1 of Nocardiopsis chromatogenes YIM 90109. GTDB lineage: Bacteria > Actinomycetota > Actinomycetes > Streptosporangiales > Streptosporangiaceae > Nocardiopsis_A > Nocardiopsis_A chromatogenes. The sequence goes on along the minus strand of NZ_ANBH01000130.1, from coordinate 28,038 downwards.
TGGTGATCCCGCTGCTGTACACCCTGACCTTCCTGTCGATCTTCGGCAACAGCGCCCTGAGCATCGTGATGGGCGGCGACACCCGGTTCGGCGAGGTCGCCATGAACACCCCGGAGCAGGGCTTCTACACGCTGCTGGAGCAGTATCCGGGCTTCACCTTCAGCGCCGGGCTGGCCACCATCGTCGGGCTGCTGCTGTACGTGACCTCCGCCGACTCCGGAGCGCTGGTCACCGCCAACCTCAGCTCCCACCTGCCCACGCCGATCACCGACGCCCCGGCGTGGCTGCGCATCTTCTGGGCGTCGGTGACCGGCCTGCTCACCCTGGCCATGCTGATCGTCGGCGGCGTGGACGCGCTGACCAGCGCGACCATCATCATGGGCCTGCCGTTCTCGTTCGTGATGCTGCTGGTCATGTGGGGGCTGTACCGGGCGCTGCGGGTCGAGCAGTTCCGGGTGGAGGCCTTCCGCACCACGCTGACCTCCTCGCTGTCCACCCGGACCGAGATCGACCGCCGGGGCGCCGACCGCAACTGGCGCCAGCGCCTGGCGCGGGTGACGAGCTTTCCCGGAAGGCGGGCGGCGGCCCGCTTCGTCGAGGAGGTGTGCCGCCCGGCCTTCCAGGACGTGGCCGAGGAGCTGCGCGAGCAGGGGGCGGAGGCCTCGATCACCGAAGGGGTGGACGAGGCGACCGGCATCCCGCACCTGGAGCTGCGCGCGCCGATGGGCGCCGAGGAGGAGTTCGGCTACCAGGTGTGGCCGATCGAGATGCCCACCCCGGCCTTCGCCATGCGTGCGCTGACCAACCAGGACACCTACGTGCGGTTCGAGGTGCGCCTCACCGAGGGCAGCCAGGGCTACGACGTGATGGGCTACAGCAAGCAGCAGCTCATCGGCAACATCCTCGACGAGTACGAGCGCCACCTGGAGTTCCTGCGCCTGCACCGCGAGGCCGCCGCCGGGTCGGCCCTGCCCGACCACGGGCCGGGCACCGCCGAGGTGTACGTGGAGGGCGACGACGAACGCTGATCCCGGGTCCGGCCGCCTCTCCGGCTCCGCGCCTGCGTGGGGCCGGAGAGGCCCCGGGACAGACGGCGTCTCCCCGTCACGCGCCACTACGCGGCGGGGCCGTCGCCTGCCTGTGCGGCCTTGCAGACGGCGGTCGACACCTCATGCAGCCGCGCGAGAGCGGCCGGTGCGGCGCGCTCCCTTACGGTGCGCGGAACAATGGGGGCATGCCTGAACGTCGCCCCAGTGGCTCCGCCGACCCCGAAATGCCCTGCCCGTGCGGGAAGGGGGCGCCCTATGCCGCCTGCTGCGCCCCGCTGCACCAGGGACGGCGCTCGGCCTCCACCGCCGGGCAGCTGATGCGGTCCCGGTACACCGCGTTCGTCCTGGGGGACGCCGCCTACCTGAAGAAGAGCTGGCACCCGACGACCCGTCCCCGCAGGCTCGACCTCGATCCCGCCATGGAGTGGGAGGGGCTGGAGATCCTGTCGACCACCGGTGGAACGGCATTCCACACCGACGGCACGGTCGAGTTCAGGGCCTCCTATCGGCACGGCGGCTCGACCGGCGCCCTGCACGAGAACAGCCGTTTCACCCGCCATGAGGGGCAGTGGACCTACGTCGACGGAGATGTCACGGATTGACGACTGCTCGGGGCATCGGACAACTGAGCCGCCGGTCATGACGTTCTCCCCAGCATGATCGCCCCGCCCCACCGTCCCCTCACGATGACGGCCCCTTCTGGTCCTCCCGCTCGTCCTCCTGGCCGCCGGCTGTGGCACCGACCGGCCGGACGATCCCGGGGAGCTGTGCGGCGGATCCGTGCCCGCGTCGGGTGGGGCCGCGGGGAGGGGGCCCCGGACCGGACCGTCCAGAACGTCGACGGGGACGCTTTCGAGGGCCTGGTGGTCCCGTACCTCGGCCCCTATGAGTCGGGAGAGAAGGCAGAGCGTGAGGGGAGCCTCCTGGTCGTCCCCGGGAGCGAGGACGGCCCGGACGGCGGGGCCGCTCAGAGCGTCGTGCCCGGAGAGGACGGGGTCCCTGCGTCGCTGCAGGACGACGTGCGATTCGGTGAGACCGCCCTGACCGGCGACTTCGACGCGGACGGCGTGACCGACGTCGCCGTGTCCGCGGGCCCACGGACCGAGAGGGACGAAGACCAGGGGTCCATCGCCCTGGTCTGGGGCGGGCAAGGCGGCGTCGACGGAGGGACGGTGGTCCAGAAGGGCGGTGAAGTGCAGCCGTGGTTGACCGCGGTCGGGGACTTCGACGGCGACGGTGCTTCCGACATGTTCGTGGGCGTCGAGTGGTTCGGTGACGAGAGCGAGGTCCTGTACGGCCCGTTCGACCGCGACGGCGCACCCGCCCGGACGGCCTCCTCCGGGGTCGACCTGGAGGGGTTGGAGAACTCGTTCATCGCCGGGGACATGGACGGCGACGGATGCGACGACCTCGTCGCCTTCCGGGCCTTCGAGGAGATGGCCTATGAGACCGCCCTGTGGACCGGGAGCGAGGACGGGTTCGAGTCGGCCGGGACCCGTGCCAACGCGGACGAGGGCGTTGTGGCCGATGTGGACGGGGACGGCTTCGGCGACCTCATCGTCCGCGAGGTCGGCACGACGGTGGAGGACGGGGCGCCGGGTCCGGGGGAGGTGACCGTCTACCCCGGCGGACCGGACGGTCCGGCCGAGGAACCGGCCACCCGGGTGGGCATGGACCAGGCCGGCCTGTCCCAGAAGGGGGTGGACGGCGACGAGCTCGGCACCGTGCTGGAGGCCGGGGATGTCGACGGCGACGGGTACGCTGACGTCGCCGCGGCCGTGAACCGCCCGGCGGGCGGGGGGAAGCCGCCCGTGGACGAGGGGGACGTCGTCGTCCTGCCGGGAGGTCCCGACGGGCTGACCGGTGAGGGGGCGTGCCTGCTGCGTCCGGAGGAGGCCGACCAGTACCCGCAGGCGTCCCCGCCTCCCGAGGACGAGTACTGGGACCCCTATGAGGAGTTTCCGCGTACGCTGCTGCGCTTGGTGGACACCGACGGCGACGGCACGGACGACGTGGTCGCCGGGCGGTCGTCGTCGGTCAAGGGGACGGTCGACGCCCCTGCGGGGCCGGTCCGCGTCTACAGGGGACTGCGGATGCAGGACGGCACTCTCACCCCTGGCGCCGTGCGGGGGATCGACCTCCCCGACGGCGGCGACGGGCGGCAGGGACTCGCAGGCTGAGGGGCCGGGCGCCCGGGGCGGGCCGGTCGGCGGATTGCCCCGGGCGCATAGGCTCGACTGCGTGGTTCAGACGACGGAGGCCCAGAGCCCGATCGCGGCGGCGGAGCGTTTGCGCGAGACCCTCGGAGACGGGCCGGTGGCCGTGGTCACCGGGGCGGGGATCTCCACCGACTCCGGAATCCCGGACTACCGCGGACCGGATTCGCCGCCCCGCACGCCGATGACCTACCAGCAGTTCGTCGGGGATGCGGCGTTCCGCAGGCACTACTGGGCCCGCAATCACGTGGGATGGCACTACATGCGGGAGACCCGCCCCAACGGCGGGCACCGCGCGCTGGCACGCTTGGAGGCGGCGGGGCTGGTGTCGGGTGTCGTGACGCAGAACGTGGACACCCTGCACGAGTCGGCGGGCAGCCGCCGGGTGATCGACCTGCACGGGCGGTTCGACCGCGTGGTGTGCCTGTCGTGCGGGCGGACGATCAGTCGGGCCCACCTGGCCGAGCGCCTGGCCGCCCTGAACCCGCGCTTCTCGGAGAGCGTGGCGGACGTGGAGGTCGCCCCGGACGCCGACGCGGTGCTGGCCTCCACGGAGGGGTTCCGCGTCGCGGACTGCGAGTACTGCGGGGGCATGCTCAAGCCAGACATCGTCTACTTCGGAGAGAACGTGCCGAAGGAGCGCGTGCTCGACGCCTACGGTCTCGTGGACGGGGCGGCGTCGGTGCTCGTCGCCGGTTCGTCGCTGACGGTGCTGTCGGGGCGGAGGTTCGTCAAACACGCAGCCCAGCAGGACAAGCCGGTGGCCATCGTGAACCGCGGCCCCACCCGCGCGGACGACCTGGCGGCGCTGAAGCTGGACACCGGCTGCACCGAGGTCCTGGAGGCCCTCGCGGAGGCGTACGGGGCCTGACGGGGTGGCTCGACGGCGTGGCGGCGCCTGTCCGCGCGTTCCGGCCCTGCGACCGCATTCGGTCACTCTCGGCCTCCAACGGCTGGCGATCCGGAGTTCAAGGAAAGGAATCCGGACGACGGACGTTCACGAGGACCGAAAGGGCACAGGTGCGCAGACAAGGCTTCGGCGCGTTGCTGACGGACGAGCAGTGGGCGGTCTTCCTGAAGGCCGGCGCCACGAGGGTCTTCCCCGACGGTGAACCGATCATGCGCCAGGGCGACCGGGAAGGCGTCGTCTACATGCTCGCTGAGGGGACGGTCAAGGTGTCGGTCGTCAGACCGGACGGCACCGAGTCCCTGCTCGCGCTCAGGGGGTCGGGGGAAGCGCTGGGCGAGTTCTCCGCCCTGTCGGGGCTGCCGAGGACCGCGACGGTGACGCCGACGGGAGGCGGCTGCCTGACCCGCGCCCTCACCAGTGCCCACTTCCGGCTGCTCGTCGGGCGCATGGACTTGCACCGGGCGCTGTGGGAGCACGTGGTCAAGCGGCAGAGCGAAGGGGAGAGCCAGCGCGCGGAGATCGTGGCCCTGCCCTCGGGGCGGCGTTTGGCGGCGACGCTGCTCAGGCTCACCGGCGTGCTGGGGACGCACGTCCCCGGCGCGGGCGGTGCGAAGGGCGGAGGAGACGGGGCTGCCCGCCACGGCGCCGTGTTGCGGGTGGGGCTGTCCCAGAAGGAGCTGGGCGACTGGATCGGCATGTCCCGCGCCTCGGTGGCCGCGGAGTTCGGACGGCTCCGGTCCATGGGCATCATCCGCACAGGCCGCCAGTACGTCTCGATCCGCGACCTGGACCGCCTGAGAGAGGTCGCCCAGGGGGACTCCTGACGGTGCGCGTCGGAGGGAGACCGGGCTCACAGGGGCTCTGACGCGGCACGGGCGGGGCGCCGACGGGGCGCCGCCGTGGTGTGTCTGATTCTGGACAGAGCGCTGCTGGCCCCCGGGGGAAGGTCGGGGTGCGCGGCTGGGAGGCCGCGCACCCCCGACACCCGAGGAGACAGCGAAATGGTGGAAGTCCCCCGCCGCGCGCGCCGCACCGGCAAGCCCATGCCGCCTTACCGAGCCGTCCTGGCGGTCGATGCGGAGAAGTTCTCGCGCACCTCCTCCATGAACCAGCGACTGCTCAACAACTCCATCCAAGATGCGCTCGAAACCGCGTTCCGCGACTGCGGGCTGGCCGGCCTCTGGGAGAACGCGTCCTTCCCCCAGCACACCGGGGACGGATACGTGGTCGGTGTGGACCCGGAACACCTCGCCCTGCTCATCAACCCGCTCATGGGCGAACTCCAGGAAGTCCTCGCCGATATGCAGCCGATCCTCGCCTACGAGGACCGCACCCTGAGCCTGCGGCTGCGCGCCGCCATCGGCCTGGGCCCGCTCCCCGACAGCGGCGGCGAAGAACGCGGCGACGGCATCGGATCCGCCATGACCGAGACCCACCGCATCCTGGACTCCGCCCCCTTGAGAAGGGCGCTCAAGGCCGGCAACCCGGACGTGACCTACCTGGTCGCGGGCCTGTCCAGCCGCGTGTACGAGGACGCGGTCCTCGGCGGATACGTCGCCTTGAACCCGGCCCTCTTCCAACCGGCCGACGGAAGCATCCCCGACAAGGAGTTCCAGGCCGAGGTGTACGTCTACACGCCGAGGCCTTCATCTGTCGGGCGGGCTGACAGCGACGCAGGCGACCCGGCCAGAACCGTAGGGGGGACCGGGGCTGAGACAGGCGCTGGTGCAGAAGACGTGGAGGGAGGACCGGGATGGGTGGACGAGGGCAGGGAGCGCCCCTCCAAAGCAATCGGCACCAATAGCGGCGTGTCCGTTCAGGCGGATGAGATCTCTGGTGGCCTGAAGTTCGGGGACCAGAAGGGGGCGTAGTCGTGGCCGAGGGGCGAGATCCTGAACAGCAAGGAGAGGAACGCCCGCCCAAGGACGCGCGTGTGGAGGGCGAAACGCACGGGAGTGCTTCCGGCGACTCGGGTTCCCGGGACGAGGCATCGGGATCGGCGCAAGCGGGGAAGCCCGATGCGGGCACCGAGGAAGGGGGCGGCAGCGAAGGGGGAAGGCAGTCCGACCGACGGACGAATGCGCGGTCGAGCGTGGGCTCCAACCGGGGTCAGGCGGTGCAGGCGGGCCTGATCCAAGGCGGCGTCGCGTTCCACACCTACGTCCGTTCAGAGGAGACGGCTGAACGGGTCCGCAATGCCCTGCGGATGGACGAACAGAAAGTGGAGACGATCGTTGAAACGTTCGTCGAATGCCGGGACTACAAGCGTTTTGAGGAGGAACTACGCCGCTCCAGTATCGGCATCATCGTCGGTGAACAGGGCACCGGCAGGGGAACGGCGGGCATCAACGCGCTCGCGGCCCTCAGGCCCGGGAGTCCGATTCAAGAGGAGATGCCGGACCTGGACGAACGGGATGCGGGTCTATCCGGAGTCGAAGTCGAAAAGGAGCACACCTATCTCATCGACTTGACGCATGCCCCGGAGATCGGCCCCACCCAGCGGACCGCTCTGCGGTCCTTCGCGGGGAGGGTCCGTGAGGCGGAGACGCTCCTCGTCGTCATCGCCACCCCTAAGCAGTGGACCGAGGAGTTCGGAGAGGCGTACGCCTGGCTGGAGATCGAAGAACCTCCCCGTCCGCTGGAGGTCTTCTTCAGGTCGATGCGGCATCGGACGTGCGAGGAGGATGCCCGGCGGTGGTGTGATGACGAAGGGGTCCGCGCCGCGCTGAGAGGTGCCGACCCGGGGCGCGCCACCCAGCTGGCGGGGATGGCCGCCCGGGGGCGACCGGACACGGGTGGCGGCGGAGAGGACGGCTACCGCCAGTGGATCGACTCCGTCATCGGCTCCTTCACCGACCCGGCGAAGGAGCTCCGGAAGTGGTTCGCCGAGCACGACTACGAGAAGGAGTTCCAACGGGTCCTCCTGGAGGCCGTCGCGCTGCTGGAAGGCGCCCGCTGCCCCGTCGTCCTCAAGCAGGCACATGAACTCGCCCAGCGCTGGAAGGTTCCCTCCGCTTGGCGCACGCCCATCTCCGGGAGCGGCCTGTCGGAGTTACTCCAGGACTTCCCTGCGACCGTCGTGGACGACAGGATCCGGTTCACCCGTCAGGAGATCAGGGACGGCGCCCTGGACCATCTCTGGCGTGAGCACCCGCACGCGAGGGCCGACCTTCTCTCCTGGTCGGAGTCGGCTGCCGCAGAGCTCCCGTGGGCGGAGAGGGGGGACCTCGCCGACCGGTGGCTCAGGCTCGGACTCCGCCATTCGGATCCGTCCCCCGTCACTGAGCTCATGAGGTCCTGGGGCCGGACCGCCGACCTTTCGTGGGCGGCGGTCCCCGCCATCGCCGAAGCCGCTGTCACCGCCGAGATCGGCGGGGTGGTCAGGGCGGAGCTGTACCGGGTGGCCGCCGGTGGCAGGACACATCAGCTCGACCGTATGGTCGCCGAAGTGTGCGGAGTTTACGGCCGGGTGCGCCCGCGCTCCGCGATGGTGCGGTTGCGGCTCATCGCGGCGAAGGTTCCCCACCAGTGGGCCGGATCGCTCGTCGGGATCTTAGAGAGCATCGCCGATGAGCCGGGCAATGTGGAGTCGGTGCTCGATGAGCTGACGACCTGGGTGGCCGACGCGTCGAGGCACGGACACCGCGGATACTTCGCCGTTCAAGGGCTGGCGCACCTCCTCACACGCTCTGCGCAGGGACCGGAGGATGGGGAACCGGTGATCTTCACCGAACTCGCGGAGTCCCGGGTTTCGGCCGACACCGTGGCGAATTGCTGGCAAGCCCTCATGGAGGACAACGCGCAGGCATCGAAGACTCTGTGGATGTGGCTGAACGCGTTTGCTTCCTGGCCGGTGCCCGAACCGGTCAAGGAGTCACTGCGGGCGGCGGCTCATGGCTCCCCTGGCAATGCGGAAGCGATCCTCCGGGTCATCAAGCGCTGGCGGCTGGCGTGCGGACGCAGGGTCGCCGAAGTCGACAGGCTCTATGAGGAGATCAGCGGCCGTGAATCCTGATCCTGTCATTCCTTACAGGCTGGTGGAGGCATGCTGATCGAAGGGGTGAGATCATGACATTTTTCGGATTCGGGTCCAGGCGGGGGCGTCCTTCCATTCCCTCTTGGAGTATCGCGTTCCGGGCCCCCGATTCGCAGATCGACTTCGAAGCTCGATTGCCGAGCAGGAACGAAGGGCTGTGGTTCGGGGCCCGGTTCTCGCTGGAGGTCGCGTGGAATGGTGCAGGATCGTCGGACCGTGCCCGCATGCTGGCCGAATTTCAGCGCCGGATCATTCGGTCGGCTTCGGAGAGATCGGCCGACTTCTCCCTCGGCGACATGGGGGTGGCGGAGGCGGAACTGAGGTGCGCCCTTTTCGACGAAGAGGCCTTCGACCGGGCCGAGGTGCGCGGACACATGGTGACCGTGGCCCTCGCCGTCGATGAGGAGGACATGAGCCTGGCCAAGGAGCTGGAGCTCCTGGGGCCGAGGAAGGAGATCCAAGCCGCCGTTCACCGGGGGCGCATGGAGCGTGTCCGGGAACTGCAGCGTGACGTCCTGGTCGACTCCGTACTCGCGCGCGTCTGGTGGTTCGAGCAGCACCCCGATCAGTTGGACCGGATCTCCGAAGCAGGCGAGATGCTCGATGAGATGCTCACCCCTCCCGAGCAGGTGGGAGGAATCGTGAACGGCGACGGTGACGGGGATCGGGACTCGACCATGGACGTGTTCCTGGCCGGACTCGAAGAGTGGGAGCGGCCGGCCATGGTGGATCGTCTCGCGAGCATCCTGGAAGGATTCGAACGCGCGGACTTGGCGGAGCGGCTCCGACGCCAGTGGGCGAGGGCCGGAGCGGAGGCCGGAGCCTGAGGTCGTCAGGTCCCTCGTAGGAGCCGATTCCCCCATTTCCGGTTTCGGGTCGCCCCTCGGAAGGAGGGCGACACCGGACTCGGACGGTGGGAGGAGGACGGAGGACGGTAGAGCCGTCGGCCCCGGTCGGGTGTGTGCTCCTCGTCCGCGTGCTCCTCGTCTACGATCGGCCTGTGGCCTTCTTCCGGATCATGCGGTGCGTCTCGTTGGGGCCCGAGGAGGCGTGGCGGCGGCTGACGGACTGGCCCCGCCACGGGGCGCACATCCCGCTGACGCGTGTCACTGTCGAGCCCCCCGGCGCCACCGGGGTCGGGACGCTGCTCTCGGCGCGTACGGGGATCGGACCGGTCGGGTTCGACGACACGATGGAGGTGGTGCGGTGGTCTCCGCCCTCGGACGGGAGGCCCGGCATGTGCCGCCTTGAGAAGCGCGGAGCCCTGGTCACCGGATGGGCCGAGATCGTGGTGGGCGGGAGCGGCGGCCGGGCCCGGGTGCTGTGGCGCGAGGAGGTCCGGGTGGCCCGGCTTCCCCGCGTCCTCGACGCGCCCGCGGCCTGGGGCGGCCGCCTGCTGTTCGGGCACGTGGTCCGCGCCCTGCTGGTCGGGCCCTGAGGCCGCCGGGCTCCCGTGAGCGCCCATGGGCGCCCGCCGCGATCGTCCGGACCGGGAGGATTCGTCGTGGCGGCGGCTCCTCCCCGACACCGTCAGGAGAGAGGCCGGTCGGCGAGCGCGACGCCGGGACGCGGTGGGCGCCGGGCCGGGAGGGCGGCCGTCGGAACCGAGCGGCGTCGGCGCAGCGGTGTCCTCCCTGACCGGTCTTCCGGGCCGGTCTCCCGGGCCCGGGGAGCATCACCGGACGGCGCAGGCCAGCCGGATCGCGCCGTCGCCTGCGGTTCACCCCGCTCACGGGTGCCTCCCCGCCGCCCGCGCCCGGCCTGCGGGGCTGCCTGTTCCGTCGGCCCCCTGCGCTCGGTCCCCCGGTGCCACCGTCAGCCGTCTCCGTCCCGGGACCGAGGAACGGGTCGTCGATGACGATCCGGGCCTCGTCGCCCACCTCGGCCCAAGGATGGCGCGATTCGGCCACGGGGCCGCACGGGAATCGGTGTTCCGATCGGCCCGGAGGGGCGGGATAGGGGGAATGAATGTGAATGAATGTTATTTGGGCGGAACCTGAAAAATGTCCTATATGGGGGACTTCTTGTTCCGCGTCGCATTCTTGCGCGGAGCTGTGCCACGGGGAAGCGGCGCAGTGCCCGAACTGTCGGAACCGGCCGGCGCAGGGGGCTGTGGTGGCGCCGACCGGTTCCGCGTCTACCGGCCCGGCCGGGGGGTCACCTCGGGGCCGCCATAGGCGTCGGGGACGCCGTCTCCAGGGTGATCCTGTTCCGGCCGGCGTAGACGTTCATGGAGTCCCCCCTCAGGAAGCCGACCAGGGTCAGGCCGTGCTCCCGGGCCAGTTCGACCGCCAGGGACGATGGGGCCGATACGGCGGCCAGCGCGGGCACCCCCGCCATCAGGGCCTTCTGCACCAGCTCGAACGATGCCCGCCCCGACACCATCAGGACGGTGTTGCGCAGCGGGAGCATCCCCTGGCGCAGGGCCCAGCCCACCAGTTTGTCGACCGCGTTGTGCCGCCCGACGTCCTCTCTCAGGCACAGCAGGTTTCCGTCCGTGTCGAACAGCCCCGCCGCGTGCAGACCGCCCGTGCGGTCGAACACCCGCTGGGCCTCGCGCAGCCGGTCCGGCAGGCTCGCCAGCAGCTCGGGCGTCACCTCCAGGGTGTCCCCGGCGACGTCCCACCGCACCGCGGTGCGCACCGCGTCGATCGAGGCCTTGCCGCACAGCCCGCACGAGGAGGTCGTGTAGAAGTTGCGTTCCAGCGATGTGTCCGGCGGCGGCACGTGCGGCGCCGCGGCCACGTCCAGCACGTTGTAGGTGTTGGACCCGTCCGCCGTCGCTCCGGCGCAGTAGCGGATCGACTCCAGGTCCTCGGCGCCGGCCAGCACCCCCTCGCTGGCCAGGAACCCCGCCGCCAGGTCGAAGTCGTCACCGGGGGTGCGCATCGTGACCGTCAGCGGCGCTCCGCCGAAGCGGATCTCCAGCGGTTCCTCGACGACGAGGGTGTCGGCGCGGTCGTCCGAGGCCGCGCCGCGGATCCGCAGCACCTTCTCGCGGGTGGTCACGCGTCCCATGAGCCCTCTGCCTTTCTGGCGTCGCGCCCGTCCCGGTTCTCATGCCCGGGACCGGTTCACTCCATTGTCTCCCCGCCGCCGCGCCCCTGATCCCTTCCGGGTGCGTTCTGCACGTGCTGGTACCCGAACCGCCCCTTGATGCACAGGTTGCCGTGCGTCACGGGGTTGTCGTGCGGCGAACTGGTCTTGACGATCTCACCGTCCTGGACGTGCAGGGTGACGTTGCAGCCCACCCCGCAGTAGGTGCACACGGTCGTCGTCTGGGTCTGCCGCTCCTCGTCCCAGGTCCCCTCCCGGCGCATGTCGAACTCGGTGGCGAACGACAGCGCCCCGGTGGGGCAGACCTCGATGCAGTTCCCGCAGTACACACACGCCGAGTCCGGGAGCCCGACGTCGAACTCGGTGGACACCCGCGCGTCGAACCCGCGCCCGGCGATGCCGATGGCGAAGGTGTTCTGCCACTGCTCGCCGCACGCGTCCACGCACTTGTAGCACATGATGCACTTGCCGTAGTCGCGCACGTAGAGGTCGTTGTCGTCCTTGGCGGGCTGCTCGACGGTCGCGGCGGCCGCCCCGTCCACCGGGCCGTGCTCCCCGGCGTGGCGCGCGTCGCGCTCGCCCAGCGGGGCGGGTTCGGCGCGCGGGCCGAACCGGTCCGGCTCGGCGTCGTAGCGCTCGTTCCACTCCGGGACGCCCGGCGTGGTGGACAGGTCGACCGACGATCCGAGCAGCTCCAGGACGAGCCTGCGACTGTGCCGCACGCGCTCGGAGTCGGTGAGGACGCTCATCCCCTCCTCGGCCTTGCGCGAGCACGCCGGGGCGAGCGTGCGCGCGCCCTCGACCTCGACCACGCACACCCGGCAGGCGTTGCGCGGTGTGAGGGTGTCGCCGTAGCAGAGGGTCGGGACGTCGACCCCCTTGGCCTCGCAGGCGTCGAGGAGCGTCGAGCCCTCGGGGACGCGGAGCTCCTCGCCGTCCACGGTGACCCCGACCAGGCGGCGCGGGGGCGCCAGGGGGACCGGTCCGGCGGGGGAGGGGGCGGGGGTCTCAGGTGCGGCGGTCACGGCGCCTCCTTCGTGGTCGACGGGGCGGCGGCGGTCAGGGGCAGGGTCCTTCGGGTCGGCGCGTCCGCGAACACCCCGAGCCGGTCGATCGCCGACTCGACCGCGTTCCAGGCCGTCTGCCCGAGGCCGCAGATGGACGCGTCGCGCATGGCCGCACCCACGTCGCGCAGGAGGGCGATGTCGGACCCGTCTCCGGTGCCGCCGGACAGCCGCGCCAGGGCCTCCTCCTGGCGGACGGTGCCGACCCGGCAGGGCACGCACTGTCCGCACGACTCGTCGCGGAAGAAGGCGGCGATGCGGACGAGGACCGCGGGCAGGTCCACGGTGTCGTCGAGGACCAGGACGACGCCCGAGCCCAGGGTGGTCCCGGCCTCCCTGGCCCCCTCGAAGGTGAGGGGCACGTCCAGCTCGTCGCCGCGCAGGAACCCTCCGGCCGCCCCGCCGAGGAGGACCGCGCGCGGCTCGGGGGGCGACGCGGCGCCGGTGTTGGCGAGGCCGACGAGGTCGCGCAACGTGGCACCGAACGGCACCTCGTAGACGCCGGGGCGCGCGACGGTCCCCGACACGCAGAAGAGTTTGGGGCCGGTGGAGGACCCGGTGCCGATGCGCGCGTAGGCGGGCCCGCCCATCTGCACGATCGGAAGGACGTTCACGAGCGTCTCGACGTTGTTGACGGCGGTCGGGCGGCCGAACACCCCGCGCTCGACGGGGAAGGGGGGCTTGCTGCGCGGCTCCCCGCGCAGGCCCTCGATCGAGTTGAAGATCGCGGTCTCCTCGCCGCAGATGTAGGCCCCGGCCCCGCGGCGGATCTCGATGTCGAAGGAGAAGCCGGACCCGAGGATGTCCTCCCCGAGCAGCCCGCGCGCGCGGGCGCGGGCGATGGCGTTCTCCAGGCGGGAGAGCGCGAGCGGGTATTCGCCGCGGATGTAGAGGTAGCCGCGGGCCGCCCCGATCGCGAACCCCGCGACGGTCATGGCCTCGATGACCGAGAACGGGTCGCCCTCCATGAGCACGCGGTCCTTGAAGGTGCCCGGCTCGCTCTCGTCGGCGTTGCAGACGAGGTAGCGGGGCGCCTCGGGGCGTTGGGCGGTCCCGGCCCACTTGCGGCCGGTCGGGAAGGCCGCCCCGCCGCGTCCGACGAGGCCGGAGTCGGTGACCTCGCGGATCACGCCCGAGGGGCCCAGGGCGATGGCCCGGCGCAGGGCCGTGTAGCCGCCCGCGGCGCGGTAGGAGTCCAGGTCGGTGGGGTCGACGGCGCCGATGCGCCCGAGGAGCAGGAGGCCGGTGTCCCCGGCCTGGGGGACGGCGGCCTCGGCGGGCGGCTCGGCGGGCAGGGGGGCGAGCGGGTCGGGCGAGAAGGTGGTGGGATGCGCGGGGGTCCGGTGCCCGTTGCTCGACGCGGGAGGCGGGGGAGCGGCCCGTCCGGCGGCGGTCCCGTCCGCCCTGTCCTCCCCGTCCGCCCCGGTGGGCCGGGGCCCAGGGGGTGCGCACAGCACGTCCGGGTCGGCGGGGGCGGAGACCGCGTACCCGGGCGGGTCTCCGGCCTCGATCGCCAGCGCCGCCGGGGCGCGCTCGCACATCCCGAGGCAGGGGCTTTCGGCCCAGGCGACACCGGGGTCGTCGCGGTGCCCGCCCTCTTCGCCGTCGGGAGGCGGGGCCGACCCGTGGCCGGGCGGCCCGAGGCGCTCCTCAAGGGTCCGGCAGATCCGGCCCGACCCCTTGGCGGCGCAGGCGATGTCGGTGCACACGTGCAGGACGCGCCGGGGCCGCTCGTGCAGGGCGAACATCGAGTAGAAGGAGGCGACGCCGTAGGCGTCGGCCGGGGGAACGGTCAGGCGCCGGCAGATGTAGCCGAGCGCGCCCTCGCTGATCCAGCCGATGCGGTCGTTGACGGCGTGCAGGGCGGGAAGGAGGAGGTCGCGCCGTCCGCGTGCGGCCTGTCCGCCGTCGGCCCGGCGCAGGTCGCCGCCGGTGCGCTCGCCGCCCTCCCAGGCCGACCCGGGCGGGCCGAGGAGGGCGTCCACGGCGGCGCGCTCGGCGTCGCTCGGAGGCGTGTCCAGGTGCTGAAGGTCCACGTTCCCCGCTCACCTTTCACTGTGTGGGCGCCCGCGCGCGGGCGGGCGGTGGCGCGGTGGCTGTTCGCGCGGCTGTCCGTGGTCTACGTCACAGGATTTTGTATACGGGCTACAGTATGCCTTCGCTCGGCCGGGGACAACCCCCCGTCTGGAGCCGCCGGGAGGCATTTCCCCCGGGGGGCGCCGGGCGCCTGTGAACGGGCGCGGCGACGGCCTCGCGACCGTGCCGTGGTCGTGTGCTCTGGCGCGGTCCGGTTCCCTCCGAGGCGTGTCCGCCGGGGTCGCGGTTTCCGCCCGGCAGGGTCGCCACGGTCGTTGCGGCTCCGGGGCGGATCCGGTCCGCGTCTGGAGGGTCGCTTCCGCTGGAGCGGTGTCACCTCTGCCGACTGCGGCCGCATTGGGCGGGCGGGTCCCGGCCGGCAGCCGAAGGGCGGATCGCAGGCCAGGGCATTGAAGGCGGCCCGGTCCGCTCTGGAGCCGTATCCGGCGGGCCGACCCGGCCGGATGGAAGTCCCGCGGACGTGCCCCGGCGGCCGCCACCGGCGCTGCCGGTCGGTGGTCCTGCGGGAGTCCGGACAGTGCCCGTGGGCGGGGGACGACCGGTGGATGGGCCTGATCCGGTCGAGTGACTGAACAGCCGCCGTGCCCGGCGCCCGCGTCCCTCAGGGCCCTGAAGGCCGGGCGGGGCCCCTGGTGCGCGGCGCCCGCCCCGCCACGGGCGGACGGGGGCACACCTCTCCGCAGGACGTGGCCGACGGCCGGAGCCGGACGGTTCGGCGACCGCATCGGCAGGTGCGCGTCCGCTGGAGTGGTGGCATGTCCGTCCCACCGGGTCAGGGTGATCGGCACGGCCTCGGGGCGGCCCTGCCCCTGCGTCGGCGCCCCGACCGGCGCCCTGCCGCTGAGGGCCGCCTCCGGCCGCCCGCCCAAGGCGGGCGCGGCCGCCGAAGGTCTCCTGGACGCCGTCATCGGCAGGAGCGGCGGGCCCGGGGCCCGGAGATCCCGGGGCCCGGGCCCGCCGTCGCCCGGGCGACGGACCGGCCCCGCCCCCTGCGGGGTCGGTCCCGGGAGACCTCTGGTCGATGTCCCCGGGACCGGCACCAGGGCGGCGGGACGGTCACGCGACCGGGGCCCGGTCCACGCTTTCGGCGCCCTCCTGCGGCGCCTGTTCGGCGCGCTCCACGCGCACCGCCGCCGCTTTGTACTCGGCGGTCCCCGCGATGGGGTCCGTGGCGTCGATCGTCAGGAGCTGGGTGTCCACCTGGTCCGGGAAGTGGAACGTCATGAACACCAACCCGGGCCGCAGTCCCGGCGACACCGCCAGCGGCGCCACCACCGACCCGCGCCGGGACGAGACGCGGACCGCGTCGCCGTCCTCAAGGCCCAGACCGGAGGCGTCCTCCGGGGACATCTCCAACAGCTCCCCCCGCCGCAGCGGGGACGAGAAGCCGCTCGTCTGAACGCCCGTGTTGTAGTCGTCCAGGCGGCGCCCCGTCGTCAGCCTCAGCGGGTACTCCTCGTCCAGCAGGTCCACCGGCGGGGAGTGGCCCACGATGCCGAACGGCGCGGGCTCCCCGCGCTCCTGCGGCGTCTCCGACCACAGGCGGCCGTGCAGGTAGGACGGCTCGGTCCGGTCCTCGGAGAAGCAGGGCCACTGGAGCCCCTGCTCCTCCTCCAGCCGCGTGTAGGTCATCCCGCGGTGGATCGGGGACAGCGAGCGGACCTCGTTCCACACCTCCTCGGCGGTGGGCCTCTTCCACGCGTGCCCGAGGCGGTCGGCCAGGTCGCACAGGATCTCGATGTCGTCGCGCGCCCCCTCCGGCGGGTCGACGGCCTTGCGCACGAGCTGCACGCGCCGCTCGCTGTTGGTGAAGGTCCCGTCCGACTCGCACCAGGCCGCGCTCGCCGGGAGGACGACGTCGGCCTGCTCGGCGGTCCGCGTCAGGAAGATGTCCTGCACGACCATGTGGTCCAGGCGCCCCAGGCGGCGCAGCGTCGTCTCCGTCTCGGGCTCGGACTGGACCGGGTTCTCCCCGATGACGTAGAGCGCCTTGACCTCGCCCTCGTCCATGCCCTCGAACATCTGGGTGAGGTTCTTGCCCTTGCGCGGCTGGATGGCGGTGTCCCACGCGCGCTCGAACGGCGCGCGCGACTCGTCGTCGAGGATGTCCTGGAACCCGGTGAGGCGGTCGGGGATGGCGCCCATGTCGCCGCCGCCCTGCACGTTGTTCTGCCCCCGGAGCGGCTGCAGCCCCGATCCGGGGCGCCCGACGTGTCCGGTCAGCAGGGAGAGGTTGATCAGCGCGCGCACGTTGTCGGTGGCGTTGTGGTGCTCGGTGATGCCGAGGGTCCAGCACAGCTGTGCGCGCTCGGCCAGGGCGAATGCGTGGGCGAGCTCGCGGATCGCCTCGGCGGGGACGCCCGTCTCGGCCTCGGCCGCGGCCGGGGTCCACGGCTCGACGAGCTCCCGGTACTCCTCGAAGCCGGTCGTCGCGCGCTTGACGAAGGTCTCGTTGACCAGTCCCGAGTGGATGATCTCCCGGCCCACGGCGTGCGCCAGGGGGATGTCGGTCCCTACGTTCAGGCCGAGCCAGCGGTCGGCCCACTCGGCGGTGGGCGTGCGGCGGGGGTCGATGACGAACAGGCGCGCGCCGTTGTGCACGCCCTTCAGCACGTGCTGGAAGAAGATCGGGTGCGCGTTGCGGGGGTTGCCGCCCCAGATGACGATGAGGTCGGTCTCCTCCACCTCGCGGTAGGAGGAGGTGCCGCCCCCGGAGCCGAACGCGGCCGCCAGCCCGGCCACGCTCGGGGCGTGGCAGGTGCGGTTGCAGGAGTCGACGTTGTTGGTGCCGATCACCGCGCGGGTGAACTTCTGCGCCATGAAGTTCATCTCGTTGGTGGAGCGGGCGCAGGAGAGCATGGCGAAGGAGTCGGGGCCGTGCCGCCGCACGGCGTCGCGGAAGCCCTCGGCCGCGCGGTCCAGGGCCTCGTCCCACGTGGCGGGGCGCAGGCCGCCGCCCTCGCGGACGAGCGGTTGGGTGAGTCGTTGGTAGGCGGAATTCCGCCGGTCCGATCGCATCGTTGCCTCGCAGGGGTGGGAGGGGTCGTCCAGGTGTGCGGCGGGCAGGGTCGATCGATGGTGACTGTCTACAGTATTCAACCGTTCGGGGGTGGCGGCAAGGGGGGAGGGTGGGTGGCGGCGGCCCGCCCTCCTTCTTCCCCCGCCTTCCGCCGCCCGCTCAGGGCATCGGCGCCCCGGTCGCAGCCGGGGGAGGGGGTGCCGTTCCGGCCGATGCGCGCGGGGCCGGTCCTCCGGTCAGCCCGCCGCCGCGCCCTCGGCGGCCCGGGGCTGCACCGCCCCTTCGTCCAGGCGCTCGTTGAGCAGGCTGGCCAGGGCGTTGACCGTGCGCAGCGTCGGGGCGTCGGCCCCGGTGAGGTCGGCCAGCTCCACGACCGCGCCCAGGATGACGTCGAGCTCCATCGGCCGCCCGCGCTCCACGTCGTGCAGCGTCGAGGTGCGGTGGTCGCCCGCGCGCTCCGCGCCCGCCATGCGCCGGTCGATCGAGATGGAGGTGTGCACGCCGAGGCGCCCGGCGACGTCGAGGGTCTCGCGCATCATCAGTTCGGCGGCGGTGCGGGTGTCGGGGAACGCGCAGATCTGGGCCATGGTCGAGCGGGTCAGCGCGCTGAGCGGGTTGAAGGTGACGTTGCCCATCAGCTTCACCCACACGTCCTCCCTGAGGTCGTTCTCGACCGGGCACTTCAGGCCGCCTGCGGTCATCGCCTCGGAGAACGCGGTGCAGCGGGGGGACAGGGAGCGGTCGGGCTCGCCGATGGAGAAGCGGGTGCCCTCCATGTGGCGGATGACCCCGGGCCGCTCGATGGCGGTGGCGGCGTAGACGACACAGCCGATCGCGCGCTCGGGCGGGATGGTGGCGCTGACGGCCCCGCCGGGGTCGGCCGCCTCGATCCGGTGGCCCTCCCACCGGTCGCCGGACCCGTAAAAGTACCACCACGGGACGCCGTTCTGGGCCGCGATGACGGCGGTGTCGGGGCCCATGAGGGGGGCGAGCATCGGGCCGCAGGAGGCGTAGTGCTGGGCCTTGAGGCCGAGCAGGACGTAGTCGACCGGGCCGACCTCGGCCGGGTCGCCGGTCACGTGCGGGCGGGCGGTGAAGTCGCCGCGCGGGCTGAGCACGCGGACGCCGCGGGCCCGCATGGCCTCCAGGTGGGGGCCGCGCGCGATGAGGTGGACGTCGGCGCCCGCGCGGTGCAGGGCGGCGCCGGCGTAGGCGCCGATGGCGCCTGCGCCCAGGACGGCGATGCGCATGGGGGGTCCCTTCTCTCGGGGAAAGGAATACTGTATACAGTAACCGTGTGCGGGAAGGGTGACCCTCCACGGAGGGGGAGAAGGAGGCGGGGATGGTCCCGGACCGGGAAGTTCTCGCCTTCTTTCCGCACTTTTCCGCCGCCGCGGCGGCGGGCGGTCGGCGCGATCGCCCCCGCGCCTGCCCGCGCGTTTCGTACACTGTCGACAGTCACCGCCGAGGAGTCGGAGGACCGTCCATGCCCTTACCGACGACCACCGCCGGCGGCGCGGCCGACCCGGTGCGACGCCCGGCCCCGCTTCGCGAAGCGGTCTACGAGGCCCTCCTCGACCTGATCACCACCCGCGCCCTGCCGCCGGGGCGGCACCTGGTCGAGACCGACCTCGCGGCCCGGCTGGGGGTCTCCCGCCAGCCGGTGCGCGAGGCCCTGCAGCGCCTGAGCAACGAAGGCTGGGTCGACCTGCGCCCCGGCTACGGGGCGTTCGTGCACACCCCGGACGAGAGGGAGGCCGAACAGCTGCTGGCCGTGCGCGCCCTCCTGGAGACCGAGGCGGCCCGGCTGGCCGCGCGCAACGCGGGCCCCGACGACATCGAGCGCCTGCGCGCGCTGTGGCGCCGCGGCACCCGCGCCGCGGGAGAGGAGCCGGTCGAGGCGGCGGTGAACGCCAATGCCGACTTCCACCGCGCCCTGATCGTGTCCTCGGGCAACACGGTGCTGGCCGAACTCGCGGCCCAGGTGGACCGGCGGGTGCGCTGGTTCTACGCCCCGATCGCCCGGTCCCGCGGGCAGGCCTCATGGGACGAGCACGCCCGCATCATCGACGCGGTGGAGGCCGGACGCCCCGACGAGGCCGCGGCCCTGATGGCCGACCACACCGAACGCACCCGCGCGGCCTACCAGGAACTGGGGGAGGGCGGCGACTCCTCCGAGGCGGTCTGACCTCCAGCGGCGGAGCGGTGTGCCACGGAGCCGTTCCACGCGCCTGGCCGCTCCACGCGCCCGGGGCGCCGGGGCATGGAGCGGTGGAGAGGGAGGACGCGGGGTCACCTCAGGGCGGGAACGCGCCGGACCGGGGAGAGGCGGGACCACCAGCCGCCCAGACCCGCGGTGTCGCCCGCGTCCACCAGGGCCAGGGCCGCCATCGCCAGCGCCATCACCAGGTGGTCGTCCATGAAGGGGTTGTTGGGCGGCGGCAGGACCGCGGTCCACACCAGGACCAGCATCAGGGCCCCGGAGGCCGCCGCGATACGCATTCCGATGCCGAGCAGGAACGCCAGCCCGATCCCGAGCAGCCCTGCCATGAACAGCCAGTCCGCCCAGGCGGCCCCGGCGAAGGAGCCGTAGAGGCCTTCGAAGGGGCCCGAGGCGGCCTCGGCCATGAATCCGTACGTCGGGCTGCCACCGGCGATCCACGCCCCGTCGGCGGGCGTGGCGAACCCCAGGCCGAACAGCTTGTCCAGAAAGGCCCAGAAGAAGACCCAGCCGATGGCCGGCCGCAGGGCGGCCAGGACCCACCGCGCCGCCGCCGAGGCGACGCCGGGGGTGCGGGGAGCGCGGGTGTCGGAGGGGAGGGGGTAGGTTCTGCGCTTCCATGGTCGGCGTCCTTTCCACGGCCGTCCGGACGCTCCCAGGAAAGGCCGGTTCCCCGACGGGCGGTAGGGACGGCGGCAACGGTTCCGCGGGCCGTGGTTCCGTCGGAGACGGGACCATCGGACGCGGGGACGGCGGGGCGGCGGGGCGGCGGGTCCCGCACCGGACGGGACCGCACTCACTCCCGGCGGCGGTAGACCGTTCCCTCGTCCATTTCCAGGTCGGAGAAGAGCTGGGACACCGTCACGAAGTGGAAGCCCTTCGCGTGCAGCCCCTTGAGGATGTCCGGGACCGCGTCCACCGTCGTGCCGTGGATGTCGTGCATCAGCACGATGCTTCCCGGGCGGGTCTGTTCGAGCGCGGTGTCGGCCACCTTGCCCGCGTCGCGCACCTTCCAGTCCATGGTGTCCACGTCCCACAGCACCAGGGGCGCCCCCACGCTCCGCTTCGTCGTGGCGTTGAACGACCCGTACGGCGGGCGCATCGTCTGCGGCCACTCGCCGGTCGCCTTCTCGATCGCCTCCGCCGTGCGCACGGAGTCGTCGGAGACCCCGGAGGCCGACTTGCCCGCCAGGTCGTCGTGCTTCCAGGAGTGGGCGCCCACCTCGTGCCCCTCCCCGGTGATCCGGGCCGCCAGGTCCGGGAACTCCCCGGCCAGCATTCCCAGCAGGTAGAACGTCCCCTTCGCGTTGTAGCGGTCCATCGCGTCCAGCAGCCGCCCGGTGTGCTCGCCCGGCCCGTCGTCGAAGGTCAGCGCGACGCACGGGACGCGGTCGCAGTCCAGGTCGGCGCGGCCCGGCCCGTCGGCGTCCTTCAGTTCCAGCGGGGCGTCGGCCAGGGCCGCCGCGCGCGCCCGCTCGCCGAACGCCGACAGCAGCCCGGTGGCGGCCTCCGCGGAGACCGCCACCCTGGGGCCGTCGGAGGCCCTTGATCCGCCGCCGTCGCCGCCGTCCCCGGCGGTGGAACCCGCCCCCTCGGCGGGGGTGCCGGGCAGCGTCACCACCAAGCCCCCCTCGGTGTCGAAGGCCAGGTCGCGCAGGGGCGAGTCGCCGAGCTCGGTGCTCAGCTCCCACGCGTCACCGGGGCGGAACTCGGGCGCCTCCCCGGCGCCGTCGCCGGGGCCGCCGTCGCCGTCCGCGTCCCCGCCGCTCTCCCCGGAGGTGTCGCCGCCTCCTCCGGGGGCGTCGGCGCCGTCGCCCAAGGGCTCGGCCGACCCGTCCGACTCCAGTCCCTCGGGGAGCTCGCCGGGCTCCACGCCGTCCCGCTCCCGCAGCACCCGCGCCACCTCGGCGTCCAGCGCCGCCACCGCGTCCTCGCCGCGCAGCAGACCCGTCCACGGCAGCACCGCGCCGGAGCCGCCGTCGAACCACAGCGACTCGCCGTCCACCCGCGGTCCGCCGCCGCCCAGCCGGGCCTCGCGCACGATCCGTGCCCCGAGCACGTCCCCCGAGGCGGCCACCAGGTCCAGCCGCTGCTCCAGCTCGGCGGGCCCTTCACCGCCCCGCTCCTCCATGAAGGCGGTGTGCGCCTCGGCCATGGCGGTGCGCACCTCCCCGCCGAACCCCGGGGCCCCGGGCACCACCGGGTAGGTCCACGCGGTGCTCACCTCGTCGTCCGCCGCCGTGTGCGCGACCAGGTCCAGCCCGGGAACGCTCTGCGGGTCGGCCAGCGCCAGGGGCGGGGAGTCGGGCTTCCCGCCGACGACGGCGGCCGCGCCGGGTACGGCGAGCAGGCACAGTGCCACGGCCGCCGCGAGGGCGTGGCGCGGGCGCAGCCCGGTCGGGCGGAGTCGGGCGATGGCGGACACGGGCACGGGTTCTCACCTGGAGTTCGGGGGCCGGTCGGCGGCGCACGGGGCGGGAGCGGGCGGACGCGCCCCGGCCTCCCGCAGCGGACCGCATCGCGAACATACGGGCACGAGGGCGGGCGTGCAATCGCGTGCCCGCGGCGCGTCGCGGTCACCGCCGCGTCATACCATCCGAGTGGTCATGCCCGCCCGCGCACCGCAGCAGCGGCGATTTCGGATACGTCCTGATAACGAAGTGGTTCCATCGGGAACCTCGAGCGGCTGGGCCCCGTCCGAAGTGAGATCATCGGCGAGCCGCCGCGCGAATCGGCGCAGGCCGATGCAGTAATCCCCGAACCCAGGAGAAACCGAGTATGAGTTACGGTCCACCGCCACCGCAGGGCCCCGGGGGCTACGGGCCGCCTCCGCCCCCGCCCCCCGGAGGCGGCTACGGCGCCCCGCCGCCCCCGCCGAACATGGGCCCGACGGAGCCGCCGGCCAACAAGGGCGCGGCGATCGCACTGACGGTCATCGGGTTCCTGTGCTGCAACCTGCTCTCCGGCATCCTCGGCATCGTGGCGATCGTGACGGCTGAGAGCAACCCGAAGGCGTCGAAGATCTGCCAGATCATCGGCTGGGTCTTCGTCGCGATCGGCATCGTTTCCAGCATCCTCTACTTCTTCCTGGTCGCGGCCAGCGGAGCCGGGACGACGACCACGTACTAGTCCCCTCCGTCTCGTCGGCAGACCCTGCGACCGCCTCGGCCGTTCGGCCGAGGCGGTTCGCTGTTCACCCCCTCTAACCTGGCGCCATGCCATCGTGGAAGCCCTGGGGCCGCGCCGAGGCGGCCATGGAGACGCTCGCCCGCAAAGGGTTCATGCTGACCGTCGTCGTCGGCGTGGTCCTGGTGCTCGGCCTGGCCACCACGCTGCAGGAGCTGCTGAGCCGTTCGCCCGGCCCCGACTGGATGGGGCCGCCGCCCTCCTTCCGCGACTGGTTCCCCCTGTACTCCGGCCTGATCGGCGGCGCCGCCACCGTGGCGGCCGCCTGGCCCGGAACGCCCCCGCGCCGCCTGGCCCTGCTCGGCCCGGTCGCCCCCGTCGTCGTCGTGGCGGCGTCCGTGGCGCTGTGGCCCGGTGACCACGGGGCCTACGGCTACACCATGAGCATCCTCGAGGTGTTCGCTATGTTCCTCGTGGCCAACCTGGTCGCCTGGCACGCCTCGCGCAGGGCCGCGGTGGTGATGGCGGCCGCGACCACCCTGGCCATCCTCTCCCAGGCGCTGCGCAGCGAGGGGTGGGGCACCGACTCGGTCGGCTGGATGCTCCTGCTGGCGACCCTGACCTTCCTGCCCGGCCTGGTCCTGCGCTGGCGCGAGCGCGAGCGCACCTGGCGGGTCGAGGAGGCCCGGCGCGAAGAGCGCCTGTCCCTGGCCCGCGACCTGCACGACGTCGTCGCCCACCAGGTCAGCGGCATCGTCGTGCAGGTGCAGGCGCTGCGCCACGTGGCCGACCGGGATCCGGCCGTGGTCGCCGCCGCCCTGCCGCAGATCGAGGACGCCGGGGCCGCCGCCCTGGCCGCGATGCGCCGCATGGTCGGCGCCCTGCGCGAGGAGGGGGACGCGGCCCCGCTGGAGGCCCACGACCTGGCGGCCGCCCTGCGCGCCATGGAGGAGCCGGGCGACATCGGCCGCCCGCGGGTGGAGGTCGCCGTCGAGGGCGACCTCGGCGCGCTCCCGGAGGAGACCGCCTCGGCCGTCCTGCGCATGGCCCAGGAGGCGGTCACCAACGCGCGCCGCCACGCCCGCGACGCCGCGCTGGTCCGGGTCGAGCTGGCGGCCGACGCGTCCGGGGCGCGGCTGCGCGTCGCCGACGACGGCCGGGGCGGCGGCTCGGCGCACGGCCCCGGCGGGGGATACGGTCTGATCGGCATGGCCGAGCGGGCCAAGCTGCTGGGCGGGTCCTTCACCGCGGGCCCCGCGGCCGACGCGCCGGGGTGGCGGGTCGAGGCCGAGCTGCCCGCCGGGACGGCCGGGGACGGAGGGGGACGTTGACGATCCGGGTACTGCTCGCCGACGACCAGGCGATGGTGCGGACCGGCTTCCGGTACATGCTGGAGGCCGAGGAGGGCATCGAGGTGGCCGGGGAGGCCGGGGACGGGCTGTCGGCCCTGCGCCTGGCCGAGGAGCTCCGGCCGGATGTGGTGCTGATGGACATCCGCATGCCCGGCGTGGACGGCCTGGAGGCGACCCGCAGGCTGGCCGGGCCGGGGGTGGCCGACCCCCTCAAGGTGGTCGTGGTGACCACCTTCGACCTGGACGAGTACGTGCACGCGGCGCTGCAGGGCGGAGCCGTGGGGTTCCTGCTCAAGGACGCCGGTCCGGCGCTGCTGACCGAGGCGGTGCGGGCGGCCGCCCGCGGCGACGCGCTGGTGGCGCCGAACGTCACGGTGCGGCTGCTCAAGCACTTCGCCCGGCCCGCCCGCAGGCGACGCGACCCCGCGGAGGAGGCGCGGCGCCAGGGGCTGACCGAGCGGGAGCTGGACACGGTGCGGGCGGTGGCCGAAGGGCTGACCAACACGGAGGCGGCCGAGCGGCTCTTCGTGTCGCTGAGCACGGTGAAGACCCACCTGGCGAGCGTCCAGGCGAAGCTGCACGCCCGGAACAGGGTCGAGATCGCCGCTTGGGCCTACCGCTCCGGCCTGATGGACACCGAGGACTCCGCGCCCGGGTAGGGCGGGGAGGGGCCTGGCGCGGCCCGGCCCCGTCGCCGCGAAGGCGTCCACGGGGAGTGTCCCCGACCGTGCCGGGATGCCCGGCGGGCACCCGGAACGCTCGGACCGCGGCCCGGCAGGGCCGGACCGCGCTACCCGTCGTCCTCCGTGCGGGCCCTGACCGCGGCCATCACGATGGCCCGCAGCTGCTCGGTGATGTCGGCCCGGTCGCGCTCGAAGTCGGGGTCGGTCACCGCCGACGGGTCGTCGGTCGCCAGCTCCAGTTCGGGCGTGTGCACGTGCCCGGCCGGGATGTCGCGGCCCGCGGTGTCGCGCATCAGGGTGTTGCGGTAGGCGATCTCGTTGGACAGGTAGCCCCCGCCGCCGCCCGCGCGCGCCTGCGAGCCCTCGGTCGGGCCGTCGGGGCGCACCACCGGCTCCGACGCCCCGGCCGGGATCTCGGTGACCTCGGTGTTGTCCACGATCGGGAAGCGCCCCGCGGCACCCTCGACGATCGCGCGGCGGGGGAGCGTGGACCGGCACCACTGCGGCGGCGGGTCCGGCAGGCCCATGCCGCCGGGAAGCGGAACCGGCCCCTGCTCGCCGCGGTCCTCGTTGTCGGCCCGGCCGCTGCGCCAGGCGCCGTTGTAGGCCTCCAGGTCGAACCGGCCCTCGCGCCCCCGGCTGACGGTGATCACCGCGTCGGCCGGGGCCGCCGTGGCCCCGTAGTGCGGCATCAGCGTCTCCTCGGCCATGCCCTCGGTGAAGTCCCGCCAGCGCACCGGGAACACCGCCGCGCGCACCACCGCCGTGTGCCCCCCGGCCTCGAACGAGGTGCCGTGCAGGGCCAGCGCCGCCGCCCCCGACGGGTTGGACCGGCGCACGTCCTCGTCGAGCCCGAACGGGTCGAACCCGGTGACGATCACCCGCAGCTGCCGGTCGTCGGGGGCGAACACCAGGTCGTCGTGGCCCCGGGAGGCGTACTCCAGGCGGCGCAGCAGCGCGGCGCGCTCCTCTGCGGCCAGCGCGAACGGCGGCTCCCAGGAGCGCAGGATCGCGGCGAGCGTCAGCCGCGCCCAGTACAGCGGCCGGTCGTCCCCGGCCTGTCCGCTGCGGGCCGCCTCCGACCACAGCCGGTGCCCGTGCGAGGTGACGATCCGCGCGGCCTCCTCGGCCCCGGCGGCCCCCGCCAGGTCGGCGGTGAACAGGGGCGCCGCCGCGGCGAACCCGGAGCGGCGCAGCAGCTGCCGCGGCGCCTCCCGACGGGCGCGGTCCTCCTCGGCGGTGGTGGGGGTGGCGTCCATGGCTCCATGTTCGCGGGTCGGCGGTCCGAACGGGGCGTGAGTCTACATGCCCGCAGCGACACCGGGGCGGGTGCGGCGGCGCTCGCGGCGGGCGGGTGAGGTCCGGCGCGATCCGGGGTAGACCCGGCCTGTGGCGGTGTTCACGCGCCGCCGACGACCGGACCCCACGGCTCTCGATGGAGAGAGATCACGCATGCCGTTTACCACCACCCTCCCCGACACCGCCGACCTCGCCGAGCGCGCCACCGCCGCCCTTGAGGCGTGCGGGGCGGCCCGCCTCCCCGAGGACGGGGGCGCCCCCGGCTCGGCCCGCACCCCCATCACCGGTGAGGAGCTGTTCCGGCTGGACTTCGGCACCGCCAAGACCACCGAGCAGGCCGTCACCGCCGCCGACGAGGCCTTCCGCCGGGTGTGGCGGGACACCCCCGCCCCCGTGCGCGGGCAGCTCGTGCGCCGCCTGGGCGAGCTGCTGCGCGCGCACAAGCAGGACCTGGCCGACCTGGTCTCCATCGAGGCGGGCAAGATCCGCTCGGAGGCCGCCGGGGAGGTGCAGGAGATGATCGACGTCTGCGACTTCGCGGTGGGCCTGTCCCGGCAGCTGTACGGCCGCACCATGCCCTCGGAGCGGCCGGGCCACCGGCTGATGGAGACCTGGCACCCGCTGGGCGTGGTCGGGGTGATCACCGCCTTCAACTTCCCGGTGGCGGTGTGGTCCTGGAACACCGCGATCGCGCTGGTGTGCGGGAACACGGTGGTGTGGAAGCCCTCCGACACCACCCCCCTGACCGCGCTGGNGGCGGGCCGCCGCCGACACCGGCGCCCCCGAAGGGCTGCACCGGGTGGTGCCGGGCGGCCGCGAGGTCGGCGAGCACCTGGTGGACGACCCGCGGGTGGCGCTGGTCTCGGCCACCGGGTCGGTGGCCATGGGCCGTGCGGTGGGCCCGCGGGTCTCCGCCCGCCTGGGCCGCTGCCTGCTGGAGCTGGGCGGCAACAACGCCGCGGTGGTCGCCCCCTCGGCCGACCTGGACCTGGTGGTGCGCGGCAGCGTGTTCGCCGCGGCGGGGACCGCCGGGCAGCGCTGCACCTCGCTGCGCCGCCTGATCGTGCACGAGGACGTGGCCGATGAGGTCACCGACCGCCTCGCCGGGGCCTACCGGCAGCTGCGCGAGCGCATCGGCGACCCCTTCGACGACGCCACCCTGGTCGGGCCGCTGATCTCCGAGCGCGGGCACGCCGCCATGCAGGACGCGCTGGCCCGTGCGCAGGCCGACGGCGGCACCGTGGTCGCCGGAGGCGGCCGGGTCGGCGAGGACGCCGCGCCCGCGGCCTACTACGTCGAGCCCGCGCTGGTGCGCATGCCCGCCCAGACGCCGGTGGTGGAGGAGGAGACCTTCGCCCCGATCCTGTACGTGATGACCTACCGCACCTTCGAGGAGGCGGTGGAGCTGCACAACGGGGTGCCGCAGGGCCTGTCGTCGGCGCTGTTCACCCGGGACCAGGCCGAGGCGGAGCGGTTCGTGTCGGCGGCCGGGTCGGACTGCGGCATCGTCAACGTCAACATCGGCACCTCGGGCGCCGAGATCGGCGGCGCGTTCGGCGGGGAGAAGGAGACCGGCGGCGGCCGGGAGTCGGGTTCGGACTCGTGGAAGGCGTACATGCGCCGGGCGACCAACACGGTGAACTACGGCGGCGAGCTGCCGCTGGCGCAGGGCGTGGAGTTCCTGTGACGGGTGCCCCGGCGCCGTCGTGACGGGGCCGGGGCCTGAGGAGCGGACAAGGGCGCGGGTGCGGCCCCGAACGGGGCCGCACCCGCGTTGGTCCCGACGTCGTCGCGGCCGCTCCGGCGGCCGTGTCGGGCGGTGAGGGCGGTCGCGGCCCGGAAACGGGTGCGGTCGCCCCGGACGGGGGCCGGGCCCGGGGTGAGGGCGCCTGAGGACACGGCCCGGCGG